>JBJXGJ010000155.1:0-7181 GCA_046153805.1 Ferruginibacter sp.
GGCTCGTTCAGTGCTGTTTCTAAAACATTCAGTACTTCATCGGGTATTAAAGGTTTAGTTATGTAATCAAACGCACCCATTTTTATAACATCTACTGCTATTTTAATATCTGAATAGCCGGTAATAATTAATACAATCGTATCAGGAGAAATGATTTTTATTTCCTTCAAAATATCTTTACCGTCTTTATCGCCAAGCCTAAAATCGCAGATTACAATATCAAAATTATCATCTTTAAATTTTGCGATTCCCTTTGCGCCGGAATTGGCGGTTTCTACATCGTACCCATTTCTCAAAAGAAATTTGCTAAGCACCATGCACATATCCAAATCATCATCAATTATTAAAATCTTTTTCTTTGTGCTCATAATATATTAGGTTAAAAAAACATGCCAAATTTGTTATCTATTCCGAAACAAGCTCTACAATATCTGACTTAAACTGAATTTCAGGCATTGGTACTTCTTTTATTTTTACCCATTCACTGTATTCGCTGGGAGATATTTGTCCACCAAAGTCTGTTGCATATACTTTGGTAAAAATAGCACCAAGGTAGAGAATAGCAGAACTGTAATAAACCCAAATCATTAATATCATTATAGACCCCGCCGCACCATAAATACTGCCAAGCCTGCTGTTGCCAAGGTAAAGACCTATTCCATATTTACCAAGCAAAAATAAGCAAGCAGTAATAAAAGCCCCAATGCTCACATCTTTCCATTTTATCTTAGCATCGGGCAACACTTTAAAAATGCAACCGAAAAGAATAGTCGTTATGAGCAAGGTTATCACGGTGTCTATTACAATCAAAAATATACTTCCAACTCCCGGCATAAATGCTATTAATTTATCGCTTATGGCAGCCGCAATAGCATTTAATACAAGAGAAACTACCAAAACAAACCCAAGGCTAAGGATTAGGGAGAAAGATATCAATCTGTCCAGTAACACTTTCCACCATACTTTATGGGCTTTAATTTTAAGGCCCCATATCCGGTTAAGCGAATCCTGTATTTCCCCAAAAATACCGGTAGCACCTATTATTAGTACAATTGTACCTATGGTGGTAGCGAAAACATTGTCATTACTTACATGTATGTTTTGAATAGACGTCTGTATTTGCAGAGCCGCCTCTGACCCTACCAGTTTATTTATTTCCCCATATAACTGCCCGTTTATAGCATCTTTACCAAATAAAAAGCCCGTTATGGAAAGCAATATCAACAATAGGGGCGCTATAGAAAGTACCGTGTAATAAGCGAGGGATGCGCTGTACTTTAGAATATTTTCGCTTATAAATTCACCAAACACCTGTTTTAAAAACGTAAAAAAAGTTATTATTCTTTTCTTCATACAATTGAATGTAGTCTTTTTATTCCTAAAATTATACCATGTAAGCTTTTCCTCAAATAAAATAGAGAATTTTCCTCAATTGCCTATAGAAATCACTGATTTAGCTCCCCGCCACTCAACTTAATAACATTATTGCAATGCCAAAAAATTAATTTTTTTAAAATAAACATTCGTTTATACGGTACAGGGTATATTTTTTGCTAAATCATTTTGACAAACGTCTTTTTTGCAAGAATGTATGCTATTGTTGGCAGCAATATTGAACCTTTCATTACGAAAACGATGAAAAAATGAAAAATGGAACCTACCTTAATGATATACTTTTGAAAGCACTAATTATTGACGACGAAACTGATATTTGTTATTTACTGAGCAGGTTGCTAAAACATAAAAATTTAGAAACCTCTTTTGTAAATTCACTATCAGAGGCAGATAAAGCCCTTAAAACGGAACATCCCGAAATAATTTTTCTAGACAACCACTTGCCTGATGGTTTGGGAATGAATTACATTGCTTACATTAAAAAGAATTACCCTACATCCAAAGTAGTGATGATCACTGCCCACGATTCCGGCGATGATAGAGCACAAGCTTTAGAAAACGGCGCAGATTATTTTATAGGCAAACCTTTTACGAGCGAAATGATTTATAAGACTGTGGATGCGTTGGCCAATTAATTTCCCCATTTTGTAGATTATAATACCCGGTTAAAAATACTACAATAAGATAAGATTGATTTTGCCCAAAAATCACATTATATTTTAATATTTACAAAAAAGATTGCCATGGAAAATTTTACCACCAATGCGCTTAATAAGTTTACTGGGTTAATGTTTTTTTTAAAACGTTCAAAGGCAGATTTTGAGATGGTGGCTGATGAAATTGAGAATCATTCTTTAAAAACTGCGCTTAACAACCTCTCCGAAGAAAGTCATTATTATGCGAGTGAATTAAAAAACTACCTAAAGCACTTGGGGGTGAATTCTTCAACTATAAATGAAGATAACTATAGCTACTCTTATGAGGACGGAACTGCGAGTGAAATAGGCAATCTTCAAAATGGCAATGAACTTGATTGTCTTTGTGCTTTTAATGAAATATCTTTAACACAGGCATACAGCGATTTGTTGGAAGAGCCATTACCGTGCAAGAGCCTGCAGGAAATTATAATGTATCAGCTAAATGCACTCAAAATTACTTTTTTAAAAATACGAACACTCAATACCGCCAGGTTTGCAATGTATTAAAAACCAAAATTAAACTTCAAACCATTAACCTTACACTTGCGGATGGCTATTACAAACACGCAGGCCTTATGTATGGCTGCATTTATGGGTTGGTAGCCAAAAAAGCTATAGTAAAACAAATTCTCAAACAAATTTTTCTTAATCTTCACAAAAAAGCAGAATACAAAACAGTAGGCGCTAATAACGCGTTTTGGTATACCAAATATGCAGCGCACACAACCATAGCATTTTTAAAGAAAACCTCCAGCAATTCACCCATTGATATTGCTTCTATTTTGTAGAATACAAGCATCTGAAACGCACGTAAAAATTCTCCTTTAGCTGAAGGTTCTGTTGCAAAATTTATGAACCCCATACCTATAACTTAAAAGCGCTCGGCTTTTTAAACTACCGAACGAACTTTTAAATTATAAGTATAAGTTGAAAGGCTCTTATTTTCTTGAGCGGCTTATTAAATAGATAATGAGAAAAACAACTAGCGCTATTCCAATAACACCTGTCCAAATGCCTGCTTTAAAAATACTGCCTATTGCCTCGCAACTACTCAATGTGGTTACCAATACAAATAACATTGCAGCAAGAGAAACGGATAATTTGTGCATGATAGTTGTTTTAAAAAATTTAAATAAGTGTAGGTAGATATTAATTTCTTTCTGTGCAGTCATGCATTTCCACCAAAAACCAAACT
Source organism: Ferruginibacter sp. (assembly GCA_046153805.1). Classification (GTDB taxonomy): domain Bacteria; phylum Bacteroidota; class Bacteroidia; order Chitinophagales; family Chitinophagaceae; genus Ferruginibacter. The sequence continues at coordinate 3,289 of JBJXGJ010000155.1, forward strand.
CCTTAAAAATGGTCCAGTAATTAATGATTTGGGATGTTTTTAAAGCCTTGAAAAAGAAAATACTTCTTCATCATTGTTTTTTTCCGATTATTAAGTCTCTAATAATTTCTGCTGCAATTAGGCTGAACGTTATACCGTTGCCACCAAACCCTACGGCAGAATAACTGTTTGGCAGTTTAGGATATTCCACCATACAAGGCAAACCCTCTTTGGTTGCCCTAAATGTACCACACCATCTAAACTCTGGCTTAAAAGGAACTCCAGGGTATATTTTTTAAAATCTTTTACAAGCGCATCAGATTTTTCAGCAAGTAGTTCATCTGTTTTTTTTGGTTAAAAAAAGTTTCATCACGCCCACCAATAGGAATCCTTTTATCAAATGTATTGCGTATATGCAAATAAGAATGTGCCGTGTTCCACAATAAAGCTTTGCGTTTAAAAGGTACTTGGGTTACTCTACCCTGCTCACTGCATACTGCATACTTGCTGTGCAAATTCACAATCTTTTTATCAATATATTTTATAGACTCATAGCCACTTGCGTAAATGAGCTTTTTAGTTTGAATCTTATTTTTATTAGATGTTGTAAGCACAACCCCTTTTGAAGTGTGTTCCATTTTTTAGAAATACCGGTTCTGTCAAAAACCCCTGTATCTTTTTTAATAGCATACTTGTGCAGTTCATGGGCAAAAGAATAAGCATTTGTTTGGACTTCCTGTTTCGACAAAAAATGGCTCGGGAGACCCCTAAATTGAAAGCTTTAGCAATAACATCGTCCCGCAGAAGAGCCACTTTAAAACCATGCTTTTTTCTAATAACTGTATTCTTCCTCAATAAATTTTATGTCTTTTTGTGCCGCTGCATAATATAGACTTTTTAATTTTTCAAACTCCGTAAATCTTATTTTTGCCGCTATTGTTGCGAGTGTGTCAATAGACTCGTCGCATAACATCTAGGCACGTACTGCATTGTAAAGACCTACCATATTTTGCAGTTCGCACAATGGCGTATCAATTTCATATTGCAACAATGCTGTGCTTGTACAGGTGCTTCCAAGGCCTAGTGTACGCCCATCTACAACAATATAATCCACCCCAGCATTTGTAAAATAGTAAGACATAAGGGCGCCTGAAATTCCGCCGCCCATTACAACTACGTCGGTATGTATATCGTTTTGTAAAGAGGGACAATCAAATGGTAATTCGTAACGAACCAGCCAAAAAGGATATTCTGAGCTTAAATTCATTAATAATTTACATCTTTATTTTACCATGCTCACCTTCTGTATAGTGGCCAGTTACTGCTGTTTTAATCATACTAAACAGCAATACAATTTTGCTGGACGTATTATCCCAGTACTCAGCTTCTATCGGGTTTGCATGTATCAATAAAATTCTACGGTCATCCTTCCCTTCAGCAAACCAGGCATTCATCGCCGGTGTCCACAGTTCATCAATTTTAGCCTTATCATCACTTAAAGTAGCCTTTGCATTAAAGGCTACATAAGAGTTTGACGATGGAGAAGCATAGGTTAGAAATATCTCGTTTTGCTGAGAAATTTCATCAACCTTTCCAGAAAATTCATTTGTAAAAAACCACACCGAACCATCATCTTCCACTTTTGCGTTTGCCATTGGCCTTGCGCTTGCTTTACCTGCAGCATCTCTTGTAATCATCATACAGATCTTTACATCTTCTACCAGATCTTTAAACTTTTTTAGCTGTTCGCTTTTGCTTTCGTTTGCCATAATTTATTTTTTCTTTTTCGGTATTTCAATCTCTTCTGCTGATTCGTAATTGATGTTATTCTCTGCAATATCTGTCAAGCCTTCATCGGCCTTCTTTTCTTCATTTAATGTTTCTAAAAGTATATCTGCACAATCTTCCATACCAAGTGTTTTTGCGAGTTGTACAAGACCACCATAAGTTGCAATTTCATAATGCTCCACTTTCTGTGCCGCAAATATTAACCCTACATCTCTGGTAGCTGTACCAGCTTTGGTTTCTTCTATAGTACCTTCGCCCTCTTTGGTTATACCTTCCATAGCCTCACATTTTTTTGCCTGTGGCTTTTTGCCAAGCAAACCGAAAACTTCTTCGAGCCTTGTACAATGTGTTTTCGTTTGCGCAAGGTGATCAGTAAATGCTTGCTTTAACTGTGCAGAAGTTGCAGCTTTTGCCATGTTGGGCAGCGTTTTAACCAAATGCTTTTCAGCCCAGTAAATGTCTTTTAACTCGCCATGAAAAAAATCGGCAAGCATGGAATCTGCTACCGGAAACGAAGCTTTAATAGATGTTTCTTTTGGTGCAGTTTTTTTAATTGCGGGTGACTTTGTTGTAGCCATAAAAAATTTTTAATGATGATAGATAGTTAGAACATTTCTATATTTATGCCAAGCATTTAAAATTAAAAATTCATCGTATTTTTATACTACAATAGTTGAATATTTTGAGTTTTGTAAAATTAGTTTCCAATAAAGGGGAATTATTTTCACAATAAAAAACTAAAAGAAATATAGTGTAGGTCATTTAATTATTATGCAGGTATTGGCAGCATTTTGGTTATATAAACAACAATAATTTACAATTTAAACAATTTTAAAAATTACAATTATGAGCAAGAAATTATTAACAGGCGTTATACTAGGAGCTGCCGCGGGAGCAGCATTGGGGATTTTATTTGCACCTGAAAAAGGAAAAGATACCCGCAAAAAAATTGCTAAAAAAAGTACAGATTTGAGTGACTCTGTTCGTAATAAGTTTAACGAATTAGGCGAAGCATTACGGGAAAAATACCAGAGCATTAAAGGTGATGCTGAAAGCATGGTTGAAAAAGGAAAAGAAACAGCAAAAGATTTTAAAGAGCAGGCAAAAGACTTTAAAGACGATACCAAAAGAAATTATGTATAATCTCCCTTTTTTAATATTTGCATATTAATACCTGTTTTTTTGGCGATAAAATATAAACATGGCACACGAGAATAAAGAACGAGAAGGTTTAATAGATGCCCTTTTCGAAAGAACCAAAGATTATGTAGAGACAAGAGCAGACCTATATAGATTGAAGGCAATAAGAAAAATGGCAGAGGTGGGGTCTTCTATTATATCGAAAGTTATATTGGCAGTTGTTTTTTCTTCCTTCTTTTTAATGTTAAATGTTGGCTTAAGCCTTTGGTTGGGCGATTTAATGAATAGGCTTTATCTTGGTTTTTTTGCTGTGGCAGGTTTTTATCTTATCGTTGGAGTTATTGTTTATGCAAACAGACAGAAAATTTTACGGTCGCCAATTGCAGATTCAATTATCAAAAAAATAAACGATTAATATCATGGAAATTAAAAATGCTATTGATCTAGACGCAGCAATTTCGGCACTTGAACAGAAGAGGGTTATTCAGGAAATTATTTTAAAAAAGCAGTACAACGACACGATAGATCATTACAGGCCAAAGAATTTAATTAAATCTGCTTTTGTTAATATACTCGAACCTGGAGAAACCAGTAACAAAATTTTGAAAGCCGCAGGTGGCATTGGCGCCGGTTTACTTGCAAAAAATTTGGTGTTTGGCAGCGCTGCCACTTCCTTTTTAGGAAAAATGGCAGGAAATGCATTAAAAATGGGTGCAACAAATGCAGTAATAAATCACAGAGATAAAATTGCTGCATGGGGTATTTCAATTTTCAAAAACCTGTTCACCAAAACGGAGAGTAGTAAAAAAGTTGGTAAAACCAACCATCTTAACAATGGAAAATACTAAGCCCACCAAACAATGGCTTAACCCCCTATAAATTGGAACGGTATTCAACTTTTGGTTTTAAGTTTTGTTAGACATAAACGCCCAAAATAAACATATTTGCAATGTTTATTTTGTAACGTTTTGTTTATTTCGGTCGGT
>JBJXGJ010000177.1:0-4296 GCA_046153805.1 Ferruginibacter sp.
ATTCTTCTATTTTTCATTAACGCTTAATTGCTACTCTATTTTTTAAAAACATATCGCTCCTTTGGAGCTGTGATAATGTTATATAATTTATTTCTACTGGCACGTCGCCTCTAACGAGGCTAAAAAAGTTATGATTTGAGCTCCATCGGAGCGACATGCTGGTATAGAAAAGAACAAGAATTTGGTAAGAGAACTCCGTAGGAGTGGCATTTATCAAAACCTAAATTATCTTGAGCTTCAATTAAAACTTTATAGCACAAATACTGCTTTCTTATGACGCCTGAACGGTCTGCAGTTTGCCTTTGAACTTCAAGAATACTTTCCTCCACTGATTTCTTTTTCTTAATTCCATCCTCAATTCTCGTTGCTAGAAAAACTGCCTTAGCAAAAGCCTCCCACTTTAACAAACCTGCAATATGTCTAACTCCTAAGTAAGCAGCAATATCATCAGTTGTAGAATAAAAGATAGCAGGAATTATCTGCAAATCATCTTTTATTGAAATAGAAGATGTTTTAGGAAAGTCTTGTGATACTTTTACCTTTTTTCTTAGATTATCACTTAACAAAAGTTTTAATGTAGCCAATCTTCTATTCCCTTCTACGATAACGAATCGAATTTTATTTTCTTTAATTAACTTTTGCAAATCTTTTTGCTGCTGCTCAATATCTTTTGATAATATAAATCCTTTGGGCAACTTTTGTGGGACTACAACTATTGGTTCTTCATCAAAATATCCATTCACGGACATGGAATAGGCAAGTTCTTCTATATCGAATTGTTCGTATAATATTTGTAATAAATCCAATTGACTACTTCATTGATTTTCTTTTGCTAACCTCGGATTATTAGGATCCAAATCCAGTAGTTCTACAGGAATATTTAATTGTGGTCTTTTTCTTCCTGATCCTGCGAGTTTTGGCTGAGTCATACTCAATAAAAATTTTATAAGCGGAAATATAACCTTTTCAAACAAACATAATTTTTGCGTTAAAAACTCATCAAATCAATAGTTAAAAGCATACTGCGAGAAGATCAAAATAGTACATCGCTCCGCATAGCAGGGGTAGCAGCGGAAATACTTTTTTGTTGCCTTTGAACAAAAAAGATTGCAGCGAATAACCCGATACAAATGTTTGGCATTGCAGCTTCGCCCATGCTCCAAAAAAAACCCTTTTCATTTTACTGAAAAGGGGATAAACAAACAAGAAACACAAACATACATTTCATAAGCCGCTGGCTTTGGAGGTAGCGATGTTAGTCGGGCTTTTTTCCGTCTAAAAAGTTATTGATGGTATTTATTTCTGCCTGATTTTTATCGTTGGAACTGACGGTGTAATTGCTGTAGAAGGTCTCTACATCTGCAGTCTGGTTATGAATTTCCATATTACGACGTAGGTAAGCAGGTACTGTTTCAAACTCATTGTTCGGATCGGCTGCGTTAATGTTGAAGGAAAGATTTCTCAACTTTGCTATTCGATCCGCTGCCCGACGCCTAAGCTCTTCTGTTTCGTCTTGCTGCATGGCAGGCTCCTCAACAGGGTTGCTTATATAAGGCTGCGTTTGATACTGCACGAATGGTTTATCCTCCGCCGTTTCTGGTTGTTCTTTCACTACGAGCTGCATTTCTACAATAGGTTCGTCGGCCTTTATAGTTACCTGCTGGGACAGTGGTTGTTCGTTGGACGTGGATGTTGGCTTCTCCGGCTTGGTCTCTGCATAAATTTGCGAAGGCTTTACCAGAAAGCCTCCCGACGAAAGTTGGCTTTTATTGCTAGCTTCTTGTTTTACTTCTTCTTTAGGTGGATTGGCTGTTTCGTTTACAACCTGTTTTGGTATTGGCGCTATAAATTCGGTATCGAATTGTATTACAGGAACCTGATCTGATGAGGATGATATTTCAAAAAACACTGGCGACTCGTTCAAATTATCGACTGTAATTTTACTCGATAATTCTACATTATTTTGTTCTGCCATCGTTGGCAACATCGGGTTTTGCAAAGACAATATTTCTGCAGCAGTATTTTCTGTAACGTTTTCTTCAAACTGAAGCTTAGGCTGTGTTGCACCTGCCACAAGTGGTACATGTTTTGGCATTTCGAGCTCCATTACCACTTTTTCATTAGCGGGTTTTGCAGCCTCTGTAACATTCTCTTTTTTTGCAAACGGATCTTTGTGCTCAAAGCCCGTTGCAATAAGTGTTATTCCTATTTGGGCACCAAGTGTGCTATCGTAACCAAGCCCTAAAATTATATCGGTATCTTCTCCTGCCTGCTCCAAAATATAGTTCTGTATAATCTCAACTTCATCCATGGTAAACTCATGCTCGCCTTCGGCAGAATTGATATTAATGAGTATCCATTTAGCACCACGAATATCGTTGTCGTTTAACAAAGGAGAAGTCAATGCATTTTCAATTGCAGCAAATGCACGGTTTTCACCTTCTGCAGTTGCGCTGCCTAAAATGGCTACACCGCCGTTGCTCATTACGGTACACACATCGGCAAAATCGACATTGATTTGTCCTGTGCTGCTTATAACATTGGTGATACATTTTGCAGCCGTAGCTAAAATATCATCAGCCTTGTTAAACGCTTCTTTCATTTTTAAATTGCCAAACTGGTGGCGCAATTTATCGTTGCTTATTACCAACAAAGTATCTACATGGTTCTTCAACAACATGATTCCTTCCTCTGCCTGGGCTGTGCGTTTTTTTCCTTCGTATGCAAACGGTGTTGTAACAATGCCTACTGTAAGTATTTTTAAATCTTTACAGATTTTTGCAATAATGGGTGCTCCGCCTGTGCCTGTACCTCCGCCCATGGCCGCAGTAATGAATACCATTTTGGTATTTACTTCGAGCATTCTTTTTATTTCTTCCAGGCTTTCTTCCGTTGCCTGCCTGCCAATGGCAGGGTTTGCGCCTGCTCCTAAACCTTGGGTAAGGTGTGGGCCAAGCTGTATTTTATTTGGCACATTGCTTAGTGCAATTGCCTGCGCATCTGTATTGCAGATAATAAAATTTACGCCCTCTATATTTTGGGCGAACATGTGGTTTACTGCATTGCTGCCGCCACCTCCGATGCCTATCACTTTAATAATGGAAGACAGTTCCTTTGGCAAATCAAAATGTATCATAGTATGTAATTTAAAGCTCTCCCGCCCCCCGAAGGGGGGATTAAAGAGCGGTGTTTATTATTTTTATTTAAACTAATTATACCTCACCCCAACCCCTCTCCAAAGAAGAGGGAACTGCGCTGGGGTTTATTTAAATCTAAACTGCATTTGTAATTTTATTCTATTATTTCCTTTAGTTCTTTGCTCCGATTGTCCCTCCCCTCGGGGGAGGTTAGGTGGGGCTACAGCTCCCCATCCTCTTCTTCTTTAAACATTTCAATTAAGTTGGTTTTAAAGCTGTCCATAAAACCTTTAATTGTTTTTTTGCGCTTAACAATCTCGGGTTCTTTCTCCTCAGATATTTCTTCGGGCTCCATTTCTACAGGTGCTTCCTGCATAATACCTGTGCCGGAGACTTTTATAAAATTTGTATCGAATTTTCTGTTCTTATTTTCGTAATCGTTGTAACCTTTTAAAATTAAACCGATACAGGTGCTGTACATTGGTTTTGATAATTCATCTATCTGTGAGCCAGACAAATGCTCATTAGGGAAGCCGATTCGTGCGTTAAGGCCTGTAACATATTCTGTAAGCTGCAACAGATGTTTTAGCTGAGAACCACCACCCGTAAGGATGATACCACCATTCAACATTTTATTATCGAGCCCAACCTGCTTTAAATGAAAAGTTACAAAATCCATAATCTCACTCATACGTGCCTGAATAATGTTAGCCAAATTCTTTACAGAAATTTCTTTTGCAGCCATACCCCGCAAACCTGGAATGGTAATAAATGCATTTGCTTTTGTTTCGTCCGCAAGGGCACTACCAAACTGTATTTTCATTTGCTCTGCCTGTGTTTTTAAAACACCCAGACCAGTTTTAATATCATGCGTAATATTTTCGCCACCGAATGGAATAACAGCGGTATGTTTTAAAATACCTTCGTAAAAAACGGCAAGATCGGTTGTACCGCCACCAATATCTACAATGGCAACACCGGCTTCCAGATCCTGATCGCACATTACTGCTGCTGCAGATGCAAGTGGTTGCAACACCAGATCCTGTGTTTTTAATCCTGACTTTTCTACACTGCGGTTTATGTTTCTGATGGCATTTTTATCACCTGTGATGATGTGAAAATTTGCACCAACTTTTACGCCGCTGTACCCAATCGGGTT
>JBJXGJ010000190.1:0-12110 GCA_046153805.1 Ferruginibacter sp.
AGCAACCTGCTCCTGGTCTTGCTAACAGTGTTGTACTTACGTTTTATATTGATATCGGGAAAAAAGTAAGAATAAACTCTGTCAACTTTGCCAATAATGAAGAAGTTACGGATGGCAAGTTGAAAAAACAAATGAAGGGAACGAAGGAAATGTCGCGTTTTACCCTATTCCCTGACAAGGTTGTGAGCCCTTATGGAGACACAACACGCAGCAAGACTTTTAACGACTACTTAAAAGAAACAGGTTATTTATCGCCCAGTAAAACCAAAGATTATCTAGATCCTTACTTTAGATTTAAATTATTTGCAGGCGCCAAATTTTCTGAAAAAAAATATAAGGAAGACAAGGACCGTGTACTCGATTTTTATAATGCTCAGGGATTTCGAGATGCAGATATAGTTGGTGATACAACAATTCAAAATACCAAGGGTAATATTGATGTACACATTAAAGTTACCGAAGGCCGCAGATATTATTTTGGCAACATTGCCTGGAAAGGAAATACGAGGTATGCAGATTCTTTGTTAAATGTGATACTTGGCATAAAAAAAGGCGATGTTTACAATGCAGAAGTGTTAAACAAAAAACTTGGTAAACAACTGTCTGCAGAGGGTGGTGATGTGGGAAGTTTATATCAGGACGATGGCTATCTTTTCTTTAATGTAGATCCTATTGAAACAGCCGTTTACAATGATACCATTGATTTTGAAATACGGATGCGTGAAGGACCACAGGCAAGTTATGGTAAGATAACTGTATCGGGCAATGATAAAACGAAGGATTATGTATTGCTCCGTGAATTGAGAACAATACCTGGCGAAAAATTTAGCCGCCAGGATATTATACGTACACAGAGAGAGTTATCTCAACTGGGCTTTTTAAATGCAGAAAAAATAAATCCGCAGGTTGTTCCTAACAATGCAGATGGAACAGTAGACATCAACTGGCAGGTGGAAGAAAAGTCTGCCGACCAGCTTGAGCTGTCTGCGGGCTTTGGTGGTGGCATTGGGCTTACGGGCACACTTGGTGTTACCTTCAACAACTTTTCTATAAAAAATATTACAAAGCGTTCAACCTGGGACCCTTTACCTTCGGGTGACGGACAGAAATTTAGCGTAAGGGTTCAGTCTAACGGGCGTGCCTACAGGTCTTACAATCTTTCGTTTACCGAACCATGGCTTGGGGGTAAAAAAAGAAATTCATTTTCTGTAAGTTATTTTAATACAAAATTTTCAAACGCTTTCGATAATTTCGGTAATCCATGTACATCTTGCGGTAAGAATTCTTACGTGAACACGGTTGGTTTTGGCATATCACTAGGTAAACAGTTAAAATGGCCTGATGATTATTTTAACCTAATTTATTCATTGAATGCACAACAGTATAGACTGAAAAATTACTCAAATATTTTTGCAGGGTTAAGTAATGGTAATTCTACCAATTTAAGTTTAAAACTTACTTTGCTTAGAAACTCAGCAGGTCCTAATCCTATCTTCCCAACAAGTGGATCAAATGTATTGTTCAGTGGCCAGTTCACACTGCCTTACTCTTTACTTGGTATAACCTCTGGCGCAGAGAACCAATACAAATTGCCGGAATTTCACAAATGGCGCTTTAATAGTGAGTGGTACGTACCAATTGGTCGTGCAAGGGGTGCAGAAAAAAACAAACAGTTTATCTTAAAAGCTGCTGCTAAATATGGTTTTATAGGCAAATACAACCCAAATTTACAGGTTTCGCCTTTCGAACGCTTTCAGGTGGGCGATGCGGGTTTAAGTAACACCACAGCATTATTGGGTTATGATATTATTGCGCACAGAGGTTATCCTGTTTACGGCAATTCAAACCCAAAAATTAACCCTGATGGTATAACCCCAACTGAATATTTTACAATCTTTAATAAATATACAATGGAGCTTAGGTATCCATTCAGCACTTCTGCAAGTAGTACAATATACGGTCATGCCTTTTTTGAAGCAGCAAACGGCTGGTATAAATTTAAAGATTACAACCCTTTTAAATTGCGCCGCAGCGCGGGTGTAGGTATGCGTTTCTTCTTGCCGATGTTTGGTTTATTGGGTTTTGATTATGGTGTTGGTTTGGACAGGTACAACCAAAATACCGGAATAAAAGGAGCTGCTAAGTTTACCTTCTTGCTTGGGCAGGAGCCGGAATAGAGAGATATTAGACACAAGATTTGAGCCACAAGACAAAAGATAAAAAATATGAAAAAATTACTTTTCGCATTCTTATTTTCATTTGCTGCTATAGCTGCAATTGCCCAGCGATATGCCATTATTGATTCTAAGTATATTCTTGATAAAGTGCCTGAATACAAAGAAGCGCAAAAAAAACTGGATAATTTTAGCGAATTGTGGCAGAAAGAACTTGACCAGAGGCAAACTGCTATGGATAAAATGTACAAAGATTATGATGCTGAGCAGGTGATGCTTACAGATGTTTTAAAGAAAAAAAGAGAAGATGAATTGTATAACAAAGAAAAGGAATTGCGGGATCTTCAAAAAAAGCGCTTTGGTTTTGAAGGAGATCTTTTTAAAAAAAGACAGGAGCTAATAAAGCCTATACAGGACAGGGTTTACAATGCAGTACAAAAACTTGCTGTTGAAAAACTTTATGACTTTATATTGGATAAAAGTGAAGGAATTACTGTTATATTTGCCGACCCAAAACTTGATAAAAGCGATGACGTATTAAGAAATATGGGGGTTAAATAAAAAACAACACAAAAGCTAAATGCAGCATTTTTACAAATTAAATGCACTTAACAAATAAATAAACTAAAGAAACCAAATTAAAAAGGACAATGAAAAAATTATTATTCGCAGCGGCCATTACCTTAAGTATTTTCACTGCTGGAGCTCAAAACAAATTAGGCTACATTAATGCACAAGAGCTAATATTTTCGATGCCAGAAACTTTAAAAGCGCAGGCAGATTTAGAAGAATTCAAAGCTGGCTTAGGGCAGCAATACCAAGATCTATCTGCAGATTTGAATGCAAAGGACAGTGCTTTTGTGAAAGACTCTATTAAACTTTCGGCAAGTATGAAAGAGATAAAGAAGAAAGAATTGTTTGAAATATACCAAAGAGTACAAAACTACCAGCAATCAAGTCAGGAAGAATACCAGGCTAAAGAAAATGAAAAAATTACCCCAATTAGAGAAAAAGCTTTAACAGCGATAAATGCAGTAGCAAAAGAAAACGGTTATACGTATGTATTTAACGACGAAAGTTTACTAGTTAAGCCAGCTGGCGATAACATTTTACAGTTAGTAAAAAATAAATTAGGTATTAAAGATGCACCGAAACCTGCAGCAAGTGGCGTGAGAAAACCATAAAATATTTTAGACTGATTTTAAAAAAAGCTGAACAAATCTTGTTCAGCTTTTTTGTTTAGACTATCTTCTATGTCTAGCCCTTATCAACCAAAACCCTGCTCGATCTTCCAAAAATCCAATAAATAATTGACCCCACTATTCCTGTTAATACCACCACCAACAGCCATACAATTTTAGATGTATCGTCTACAAATTTACTATTGGCAATATCCACAATGGTATATATCCAAAACCCAATAAAAGCCAACAGCATAGCAAATCCCAATAAAATAAGAATCCACTCAGCACCGGCAGGCATTGATAATAAAAGTTGTGTTAAAAACATATATTTTTATTTTAAAGTTATAGCTTTTTTTGCAAGTAAAATCTTTTGGAAACGATTGTGGCAATTATCACACCTACAGCATCGGCCGCCCAATCTAACAAATCAAAAGCTCTGCCGGGTATAAAAAATTTTTGTATAAATTCAGTAGTAAGGCCCCAAACAGAAACAGCCAAGGCAATTTTTATTATTAATGACCATTTGGTTTTACTAGTTGCATTACTAGTGCAAACAGGTATCAGAAACAAAAATGACAATACAGCAAACAAACCTGCATGCACCCATTTATCAAAGAATATCACATCCATCCAATCATCTGCCTTTGGCAAATCAGCCCCGGGCAGGCAAATCAATATCAATACTAAAAAAAACCAGGCAATGCCTGGTATAAATTTCTTATAATAAATCTTCATTTGAAAATCATAATTAAGCAACCAGTTTTTCGTAGTCGTCAGCACCCATTAACTTTTCAATATCGGCAGGGTTGTCTATTTTTACTTTAACCATCCAGCCTTCCCCATAAGGATCACTGTTAACCAATTCGGGGTTCGCTTCCAGTTTTGGGTTCACTTCTGTAATTGTACCCGCTGCCGGTAAAAAAAGATCGCTAACAGTCTTCACAGCTTCTACTGTTCCAAATACGTCTTCAGCACTCAATGCTTTTCCAGTACTACTTATGTCAATATAAACAATATCCCCAAGTTCACCCTGGGCAAATTCGGTAATACCAATTGTTGCAATATCACCATCAAGACTAATCCATTCATGGTCTTTGGTGTATCTTAAATTTTGTGGGTAGTTCATTTTAAATTGTTTTAATTATTTTATTGTTGAATTATTGATGTTATTAAAGATTGAGAATAACAATTTAGCTATGATCTTAAAAAATTAGCACATTAGCAAATTTGCTTACTTCACCATTTCCATCTTCATTCTTATATCTCCAATAGGTCTGTCACCTGGTGCTTTTGGTGCGCTTGCTATTTTGTCTACAACTTCTAAGCCGCTTACTACTTCACCGAAAACTGTATAGTTCTGGTCCAGCATTGCCGTTCCCCCTATGGTTTTGTAGATATTTCTTTGCTCGGGCGGGTATTTGCTTCCTATGCGTTGCTCCATCATATCTAACTCTTGGTCTGACAGTATTTTACCTTGTACAATATAAAACTGACAGGCACTGCTTGCTTTTTCAGGGTTACCATCTCTTGCAGCAGCTAATACCCCTTTTTTATGTATCAAAGATTGTCTAAATTCTGCCGGTATGCGAGTCATGTCGCCACCACCGGCGCCAAGCATAACACCTGGTTGTGCATTTTTACTTTGTGGGTCGCCACCCTGTACCATAAAGCCCTGTATAATTCTATGAAATAAAAGGCTGTCGTAAAATCCCTGCTTCACCAGCTTCACAAAATTATCTCTGTGTAACGGGGTTGAATCGTACAATTTTACAATAATCACCCCACTGTCTGTGGTAATTTTCACCCTAATAGACTTATCCAGAGCCATTTTAACCACAGTCGATGTAGGATTTTTAACCATTGTCGGTTTTCCCTTCACGACATTTTTAGAAACGACTTTTTTGGGAACAGGTTTTTTAGCTACCTGCGCCTGCACCTCAAACATAAAAGCACTACAACATAACAATAACATCAATTTTTTCATTCCGGTTTGGCTTTTTTGTACAAAATATTTATTTGTGAATTATAATATCCGTTCTATTTATTTCAATTAAATCATTTTCTTCAATTGAATTACACAGGTATTCTAAATTAAGTTTAAACAACGTCAGCAATTCTTCGTTTCGAATATTTCCTGTTTTTACTAAAATCAATTTTTTAGGTGATTTATTTACCAAAAACGATTCCAGAAAATCACCATCTTTTGAAATGACAATTCTATTTTCTTGTTGGCAAATTTCTAATATTTCATTGTCCTGCGTGTCGTTTGCTTTCGGCAACTCAATAGAATGTACCGAATCATAACCTTCCAATTTTAATAAATCAGATAATGATTTTGGCAACTGAGCATCAATCAAAAATTTCATGAAGCCAGTTTATAAATACTTTTTACTTGTGTAAGCTTTGCTGCATAAGCAATACATGCCAAAAAATCTTCTTTTTCTAAATCTTCATAATCAGTTAAAAGTTCATCTATTGTCATACCAGAAGCCAATAATTCTAACATGCTCTCCACCGGGTATCTTTTACCTCTAATAGTTGGCTTACCGTGACAAACATTTGAATCAATTGTTATTCTATCTAAGTATGAATCAGTCATTTCTTACATTTTAAAATAAGTTACAAAATAAAAATTATTCCAATAAATATTAAATAAATTTTTGATTTTGAAAGTACAATAATACATGATCTTTTAAAAGATCTTCCTGATGATTTAAAAATAATTCGGGCAGGGCTTTTAACTGTGTAAAATGCGGCCAGCCTTCCTCATCTAAACCATCGTTTTTATAATACCCACTTGCTGAAAGGATAGTACAGATGGCAATATGCATCAAATCTTGCTTTTGTTCTTTGCTAAACGCCTGTGGCCCCTGCCCAAGTTCCTGCACGCCTATTAACAACAATACACCATTCATATCTGGCTTTATTCCAAAATGCTCTTTTAATTTTATTCTTAGCTTAAGCCAGCGTACTTGTAAGTCTTCTTCCACATGTTGCATACCACAAATGTAACAATTATGGCTTTCCCGTTTATATTTGCAGCAGTTAAATAGAAAATAAAATAATGTTACAGATAAATTATATAAAACAGCACACAGATATTGTAAAAGAAAGGTTGAGCGTAAAGAATTTTGCAAGTATTAATCTGGTGGATGAACTGATAACTTTAGATGAAGAAATTCGTAAACAAAAAGTTGTAACGGAAAGCCTTCAGGCATCTGTTAACAATGCTTCTAAAGAAATCGGAGCGTTAATGGCTAAAGGAAATACACAAGAAGCAACCGTTAAACGCAATGAAGTAAACAACTGGAAAGAAAGCTTTGCAACCGGCAAATCAGTATTACAGCAACTGGAAGAAGATTTTACCAATAAAATTCTATTGTTACCTAACCTTCCGCATACAACTGTTCCACTGGGTAAAACACCTGAGGAAAATGTAACTGTACTAACAGGTGGCACATTACCAACATTGCCAGACACAGCAAAGCCCCACTGGGATCTTATTAAGGAATACGACCTCGTAAATTTTGAAGTGGGCGCAAAACTTACCGGTAGCGGTTTTCCTGTTTATAAAGGTAAAGGCGCAAAATTGCAGCGCTCTCTTATACAATATTTTTTAGATTATAATACGGCTGCAGGTTATACAGAATACATGCCACCGCTTATGGTGAACGAGCAAACAGCTTATGGTACCGGGCAGTTGCCAGATAAGGAAGGCCAGATGTACCATGTAACAGAAGATAAATTATACCTTATTCCAACAGCAGAAGTGCCCGTTACAAATATTTATAGTGGAGAAATAATAAAAGATGCTGAGATACCCGTAAAAATGACTGCATACACACCGTGCTTTCGAAG
Organism: Ferruginibacter sp.; assembly: GCA_046153805.1. Taxonomy (GTDB): domain Bacteria; phylum Bacteroidota; class Bacteroidia; order Chitinophagales; family Chitinophagaceae; genus Ferruginibacter. The sequence continues at coordinate 7,217 of JBJXGJ010000190.1, forward strand.
AGAAGCCGGCAGTTTTGGTAGCGATGTACGTGGGCTTAACAGGGTACACCAATTTGATAAAGTAGAAATCATTCAACTGGTTCATCCACAAAAAAGTTACGAAGTGTTGGAAGAAATGGTAAACCACATTGAAAGACTGTTGCAGTTTTTAGAATTGCCTTATCGTATTTTAAAATTGTGTGGAGGCGATATGAGTTTTACTTCTGCACTTACATACGATTTTGAAGTATTTTCTGCAGCGCAAAAAAAATGGTTAGAAGTAAGTTCTGTAAGTAATTTCGAAACTTTTCAAACAAACAGAATGAAAATACGATACAAAGACGAAGATGGGAAAACACAATTATTGCATTCTTTAAACGGCTCCAGCCTCGCATTGCCACGCATAGTAGCAGCGTTGCTAGAAAACAACCAACCAGAAGATGGTATTCATTTACCAAAAGTTTTACATCAATATTTTGGTTCAGCTAAAATTGAGATGTAAAATTTTTATATTAAATTACTGATAATCTAAAAATTTAGCATGCCAGAAATAAGTAGATTTTATGGGATTATTGTTTTTATGTTTTTTAACGATCATAATCCACCACATTTTAAAGTGAAATATGCCGAATTTGAAGCAAATATTTTAATTGAAAATGGACATTTGTTTAATGGAGATTTGCCTGTCAGTAAATTGAAATTAGTACAAGCCTAGACCGAGATACATAAAGAAGAATTGCTTGAAATGTGGATTAGTAAAGTTTTTCATAAATTAAACCCTTTACAATAATGTTGAAAGTAATTAAAATATTAAAAATTGATTCTTTCTTCATCACCTGCGAATTCAACAATGGGATAGTCCGCACTATTGATTTGGGTCCTGTTATAAAAAATCATTCAAACTTAGAGGGAATAGAAAAATTAAAAAATCCCGAAACTTTTTCAAAAGCCAGTATAGGTAGTTTTGGAGAAATCGTTTGGGATAAAATAATAACTACCACATACAACGGTCAAAAATCTGTTTGGGATTATGATTTGTCACCTGAATTTATTTTTGAGAATGCTATTTAATTCTTACCCGATTAACCTACACTACTTTTCAGAAGATTCCTTACACTTCAAATTCATTGAAAGCAGTTAAAAAAATTGTTTTAACAGCATTAAACAATTTTAATGAATTACAGTCATAGCCCTAACAATAAAAGAATATCTATGTCAATATCAAATCGTTTAAAAAACCAGCATTTATTGTGGCGAGCAGCGTTCGGCCCTATGGCGGAGGACGTAGCAGATTTGGATCAACTAAGCACAAAAAAACTATGGAAAAAACTTGTTGAAACTTCTGCGGGAGTTCCACAGAAAATTGATATTGCTGCAAACCCATTTGAAGTGAAAGACATGATGGATACTAATGCGAAGGCAAATGCTGCGATGACGGATACCGAAAAAAAGAGAGCATTAATAAAACAGGGCAGAGATGATTTAAAAGACATGAATATTGCCTGGCTAAATTTTATGATAAACAGCAAGGCTCAACTTAGAGAAAAAATGAGTCTTTTCTGGCATGGCCATTTTGCCTGCAGAATAAATAATGCATACTTTTCGCAAAACCTTGTAAATGTAATTCGCACCAATGCACTTGGTAATTTTGGAGACATGCTTAAAGCAGTGAGCAGATCACCAGCCATGCTGCAGTTTTTAAACAACCAGCAAAACAGAAAAGGCAAACCGAACGAAAACTTTGCCAGAGAAGTGATGGAATTGTTTACGCTAGGGAGAGGCAATTATACCGAAACAGACATTAAAGAAGGAGCAAGATCCTTTACAGGATGGGGATTTGATAGGCAAGGTGAATTTGTATTTAGAAAACTCACCCACGATGATGGCGAGAAGACCTTTTTAGGGCAAACAGGAAATTTTGATGGAGACCAGATATTGGAAATCATTTTAAAAAATCCACAAACTGCCAAATTCATTACTCAAAAAATATACAAATATTTTGTAAACGAAAATATAGACCAAAGTAAAGTTGAGTATCTAAGTGCCCGTTTCTTTAAAAGCAACTATGACATTGCAAAGTTGCTCGAAGATATTTATACAAGCGAATGGTTTTACGAACCACAAAATATTGGCAACAAAATTAAATCTCCGATTGAATTACTTGCAGGGGTCAGAAGATATTTACCGCTAACGCTTGACAATGGCGATGTACAATTACTGTTCGAAAAAGTGTTGGGGCAGGTACTGTTTTACCCACCAAATGTAGCAGGCTGGGCAGGTGGCAAAAGCTGGATTGACAGTAGCACACTGATGGTTCGTTTACAAATACCACAGGTGTTGAGTTCTAAAGATTCTATTGATATTAGACCAAAAACGGATGATGATGTGGCTATGGGGATGACGGAAGAAAAAAGAATAAAGCTTGGCAAAAAAGCAGCCTACTCGGCAATTGGCGCAAATGCTACCATAGAATGGAATGTTGTAAATAAAAGTTTTGCAAAAACAGCAAGGCCACAATTATTGCAGGCAATTATAGATTCTCTTTTGCAAACAAAAGGAAGAATAGATACAGCATTGCTTGCAAATTATTTAAATAACGAGAGCAGGGAAAGTTTTATAAAAAGTGTTGTTATAAATGTGATGAGCACTCCGGAGTATCAGCTCTGCTAAAAAAGACTTTAGACACAAGATATTAGACTCAAGATAAAACTGCGGATAAGATAATTTAAACCCGCAACCCTTAACTCGCAACTCTAAATTACCTATTATGCATTTCAAACGCAGAGAATTTTTACAGATTGGATCACTTGCTACCGCATCGTTGATGATGCCAAAATTTTTAAAGGCATTTGAAAAACCTGCCATGGTGCTTCCAGGCAATAAAGTAGTGGTCGTGTTACAGTTTAGCGGTGGCAACGATGGTCTTAATACGGTGATTCCAATCAGCAATGACATTTATTACAAAGAACGAAGAGTAATTGGGATATCAAAAAACGATGCGCTTCACTTAACGGATGAAGTTGGATTAAACCCGGCGCTCGAAGCTTTTAAGGGATTGTATGATGATGGAAGCCTAGGTATTATGAATAATGTTGGTTATCCTAACCCCGATCGTTCGCATTTTCGCAGCATGGATATTTGGCAAAGTGCAAGTACAAGCAATGAATATTTAAGTACTGGATGGATAGGTCGCTATTTGGATGCGCAATGCAAAGGGTGCGATAAACCCACACAAGCATTGGAGCTTGACGATACTTTAAGCCTAGCATTAAAAGGCAGCAACAACAAAGGCCTTGCATTTAAAGATCCACGCAAATTATACAATACCAGCAACGAAAAATTTTATAAAGATATAAATGCAGCCCATCCAAAAACAGAAGAAACAGTAGATTATCTGTACAAAACCATGAGCGAAACGCTCAGTAGTGCAGATTATATTTTTAAGCAAAGTAAATTAAATCCGACTTCACAAACGTATCCAACTACAGAACTTGGTAAAAATTTAAAAACAATTGCATCCCTAATAATGAGCGATATAAATACGAAAGTGTATTATGTTTCTCTTGGTAGTTTTGATACACACGTAAACCAGGTGCAACAACAAAAAAGATTGTTTGAAGAATTGAATGGCGCCGTTAGTGCATTTACCACTGATCTTAAAAAGAACAATCGTTTTGATGATGTTTTGATGATGACCTTTTCTGAGTTTGGCCGCAGGGTCTCGCAAAATGCCAGCAACGGTACCGATCATGGAACTGCCAACAATATGTTTTTAATAAGCGGTGGCTTAAAACAAAAAGGCGTACTAAATGAAATGCCTGATCTTTCAAATTTAAATGATGGCGACTTAAAACATACCGTTGATTTTAAAAATGTTTATGCAACGGTTTTAAACAACTGGCTCGGTGTAAACGATAAAGATATTTTGGGAGGAAGTTATGAGAAAATGAAGTTTATTTAAACACTTTTAAAAATTGAGTTGGTGTTAAAATGGGAATTTGAGTTTGCGTTTTTTTGTAATCTTTTGTGTTTCGAGTAATGATATAATTTATTTTACCAAACTCTACCGCTGTGTAATATTGTACTGCATCTTCAAAATCTAAAAAATCAGATTTATATGCCTTTAATACTGATGTTTTAGAGGGATTAATTATTTCAAGAAATGATTCTACTAAATAATAAAGAGTACGACTCATTTTTTGCTTAGAAATTAATTTTTGCCCAACGTACTGCACATTAAGTATTATTGATGAAGATGTATAAAGCGAAATTTTTTCTTGTTGTGAAAGGTTGAAAACGGCACAACTATCATTAAAAAATTGTTCTCTTACCAATAACACGTCTAAAATAACATCACTATCTACAAAAATATTAAAGCTCATGTTTTTTTAATAAATGTTCTAACTTAATCTTTTTCCAATCTATTTTTTTATCATCATTTCCAAAAGCTCCTATCAATTTTCGTATATCTTTTTTAGGTTTATTTGTTTTCTCTAACTCACTTAAAAAAGTTTGTTCAACATATTTTGAAATACTAATTCCTTTTTTTTGAAAAAGAACTTTAATTTCTTTTACGGTTTTATCATCTATGCTCAAGGTAAGCTTGGTAGTCATAACATCTTTTTATAAAGATACGTATCATCTTTGAAATGATACGTATCAAAATTGAGAGCATTAAATTTTTAATTATTTTATACCATGCATCATCTTCTTTAAAATTGGTGTTATTGAAAAAAGGATAATAGAAGCTAAACCACACAATACAACAAACACCATAAAAAACTCAAACAGATTATGAATTTCAAATCCAACAAAAACGGGATTAGAAATGGATATCTGGCTTTTATCAAGTAACGCAATTTGATCTGCAGTTGGTACTATTTTTTTATCAAGCACATCCTGAAGATTAATTCCC
>JBJXGJ010000191.1:0-4194 GCA_046153805.1 Ferruginibacter sp.
AGGGAAGCTAAATAACATAATAGCTATTATAGTCTCTCCCACGCTTCCCGCTAAAGAGCGGGACTCAAAAGCCTATAATAGACCATTATATTAAATAGCCAACACCGCATTGCAATAAAAAAAATAATCCCACCCTCCCGCCAAAAGGCGGGACTATGCTAATTATTTTTTTTATTGCAGCCGTGCCACACCCACGCTTCCAACAGCGGTGTGGTAAACCACGATTTATTTTTATGCCTTCTCACTCCGTTCAGTCAAAGGCAGAGCCTGCGGCAGCTTTGCTCCGCCGTGGCGGAAATCATTTATTTTTTTTGATTGATGAATTTTGAAATATTTTTTTACTCAACCCTTGGGCTTGTAAACTGCCGCAGCCGCCACGAGAATCATTATACTTTGAAGTGTATTGGTGGCGGCATTGGCTTGCGAAAAAAACTTATTCGATTGCCCGTGAGCTTCGTTATAATTAAAAGTTTATGCAGGGCAATCAAATAAGTTTTTTCGCTGCTGCCCTTTACATACGCAAGCATGGGCATGTACATACATGAGCGCCTACGCACACAGGCACATACACACATACGAGAGCATACAGGAAATGGAGCTTTTTTTTCAATTGAAAAAAAAGAAAATGCTGTATTTTTACAAAGCTGTGAAAGCGGCAAAAAGTTCTTTGTAAAAAGGTTGTGAGAGGCAAAGCAAAACAATTGAAAAAACTTGTGCAGGAGCATATCGTTATGGGTTTAATGGACAAGAGAAAAGCAACGATGTAACTGAAGGAAATTACACCGCAGAATATTGGGAGTATGATTCGAGAATAGGGCGAAGATGGAATATTGATCCTATTTATAAAAATAGCCCGTATGAAACTTTTGGAGGTAACCCATTATTATTTTCTGACCCATACGGATTAGATACATCTTCTTCAAAAAAGGGAAGAAGTAATGGTGATGTTTATAGAAGTAAAACAGGTAATTCTTATTTTTACGAAAAGAAAGTGAATGGAAAATGGCAGGACATGGGTGAAAGTTCTGAATTAGTAAATGTTACAGTAACAGCAACAAGAAAAACTTCCTTGGCAGATAGAGCGGGGGCATTGAATTGGGCAAATGATAATACACCATCCAGAGTGTGGCGGGAAGATTATTGGAACTATAAACAGGATGGAAATAAAACGGGATTAAGTCCTGAAATGATTAAAACATACGACCGTTGGATACAAGCGGATAAAGATTGGAGGGCAATGTCATTAGGAGCAGTTGGTATTATTGCAGCGCCTATAGTTGCAATAGGCGGACTTGAAACAGGTGCATTTTATTATTTGGTAGTCGGAACTAAAACTGGTTGGGCAGCAAGAGCATCCATTACAGGTATGGATGTTATCTACCAAGCAGCAACTAAGGGAGGATTTAATGAGGTCAATCCTGTTCAAAGCCTGACTAGTTCCTTTGGCCCCTTGTCTTATGCGTTAAGTTCAAATACAAATTTCCAATGGAGTACAATGAAACTGAAAATTAACTCTAATATATCTGTAAGGAGAGTTGTAATAGGCACTGCATTTAATGCTCTCGGAGGAAAAATAGGAGGTATATTTGAAAAAGAAGGTGCTGCAGCTGCAGCAGGACCTGCAGGTGCTATTCTAGGTGTATGGAGTGATGGAACCAATGACTTAATTGATTTAAAGTAAAGGAGTAAACTTATGGAAACTATAGGCAAGCCCTCCAAAATTTTTTTTATTTGCATAATTATTCTTGCGGGTATATTTTTCTTTAGAGGTTTTAAGGCGGATAGTAAAATAAAATCCGATCATAGAGTAGTTTGTGGTGTTATTACCAATATAAAATATAGCAAAGGTGGGTTGATTGATTATGAATATATTGTAGGTTTAAAAAAAATAAAAGCCGCAGGAAGTTGTACAGTAGCGACTATGCAAAATTATAACCGTGGCATCAATAAGATATTTATTGTTTTCGAAAAAGCTGATCCAACGAATTCTGAGCTATTAGAGACAAAAAATGATTTTGATAAATACAATATTCTTACGGGAGATACTATAGGAGTCTCATGTTCACCTTTGAATATACAAATTCAAGATTAAATTCTCTGCCTCGGTTGGTGCTAGTGGTAACAATAAATGAGTCGTTGCCTATTTCGCATACGCCTAGGCGTGGTTTTCAACCAGCCGATGTAGTATAAGAGAGTAATAAAAATTGTAAGAAAGTAGGCCGTTACATTTTAAAAAGTGTAGCGGTTTTTTTTATGCCTTAAAGCGCAGCAACATTTTTAGCGAAGAAGTCTTTAAATTTTTTGTTTGTAAGCATTTTATCAATGAGTTTAAAAATAGTTTGTTTGTCCTCTTCTTCTAATTGTTGTATGAGCCTCATCTGTTCAACAGCAGTTTTATCTTCAATAACAACCTCTTTAGGCATCTTGCCATCATAGTTAATTATTTGGTCTGTACTCATGTTAAAGAGTTGTGCCATTTTTTGCAATTCTTCTACCGTTAAAGCCCTTCCACCTTTCTCAATTTTACTGTAAGCAGATTTATCTACGCCAATATGTGTAGCCACTTCAATCTGCTTTAGATTTTGCTCTTCCCTAATAGCTTTTATGTTATCGTACAAACTCATGCTGTAACAGTAGCGATAAAAGCCATTATTGGCAATATGTGTGGAATATAAAAACAATATAGTTGCTAAAAAGAAAACATTAATCTATTTTTGTAGTTGTTAAATTAACCACAAAATATTTTATGACTTCAGAACAACTCAACCCCCGTATGGCGCAGATTGTGCCGTGAATCCCCTAATGGCGAAGGTTAACCCTAGCACCGCATGGCGCAGAGATGCGTTTGCTCAGCTTGGCGCAGTTTAAAACTACCGCAGAAATGAGGCGTGGGGTTATGTGTGTTGGCTTTCTGTGGGGCAAGTTATAAGAGAGCCAGTAAATTATAAGAAAGTAAAGCCGTTGCATTTTAAAAAAGTGTAGCGGTTTTTTTATGCTACAAAGTATATGGGTCAATAACATTAAGTCCATCAATTTTATTAAAGTCGCTAATGTTGCGAGAGATAAGCACGAAATTATAAACTAGAGCCGTGGCGGCAATAATTGCATCAGGTAATTTTATTTTATAAATTTTACGCAGTTCAATAGTTTTATTAGCAATGGTATCATCTACATAAACAATGTTAGCCAAGCCAATAAAATCGGCTAATCGTTTAAGTTCGTCAGAGCTATCATTAAAACCAAGCACTTCAATTTTAGAGATAATAGATAAAGAAAAATTATTATCAAAATAACTATCTAACATCAGTAAACTTTTATCGGGCATTTTATTACCAACATAATCAATAATGGTATTAGAATCTACTAAATATTGTTGTTCCATTCTGTACGAGCTTGTTGTATGTGTGCGTTTAAGTTATCGGCAGTTTGTGAAGAAATACAACCTCTAAAATCAGAAGGTTTTAATTTTTTAGTATTATCCTTTTTTATATCCAACATCAAATTAATGTCTTGATGTGTTCGGGTAATTTTTTCCCAATCGCTTATTGGTATAACAACAGCTGTAGTATTGTTGTAGTCGTCTTTTAAATATTGTAAAGTCATAAAAATATTTTTTATTGTGCGTAAGCTTGTTTGGCATTAGTATCTCTTAAAAAAGCATCAATTAATTTTATCACTACATTTTTATCGTCTGTAGATAGTTTTTGAATATCAGTAATTTTTTTAACCATGGATTTTTCTAAAACTGTATCCGCATTACCCACTAAATAATCTAAAGATACATTAAGAGCCTCTGCAATTTTAGCAGCAGTATCAACAGAAGGATTAATCTCGTCTCTTTCGTAACGTCCAATGGTAATGCTGATGATGCCGACTTTTTTAGCCAGTTCATCTTGCGAAAACCCCTTTTCTTTTCTTAGTGTAGCAATTTTTTTTCCAAAAGACATATCATAAAAGCTTTATAAAATACAATAAAAATACCTGTTTGACAAAAGTACAATATTTATTTGCTACTTCAAAATCATAAAAGCTTGTTTAATTTAATCGAATACCCAGCCTGCGTTCGTGGCACACGAAAGCAATAAAGAACATTAACCGTTACACAAAAAAATGTAGCGGGTTTTTATGCAGCGGCTATAGAAAATATAAAATTATTTTTAGGATTAATGGTTTAGTTCGCAAACCTAATAGATT
>JBJXGJ010000196.1:0-42959 GCA_046153805.1 Ferruginibacter sp.
ACACTAAAAAATAGAATAGCAGCGTAAAAAGCAAAACTTAAAATATCAAAAAAAATAATACTTAAAAATTATAGAAAAAATAAAGGGTTTTTAGAGATGCCCTTAAACAAACTACAAACGTATAACTTTACAAAATGAGCCAGCGTACAGAAGGTAAAATAGCTTTTATAAATCATGGTAAGCAATATGCTATGATTGAATATGAGGAAGGCAATAAGAAAAAAACGGTACGGGCAAGTATTGACGAAAAAGTGCAGAAGGAAATGAAAGAAAAAAAACTCATTAGAAAAACCCATCATTTTATGGTGGGCGATATAGTGAGTTTTCAGGTAAAACTATCTGACAGAGGCGATAGAATGATGGCTATGGGTATGGAGTTTTTATTTAACAATTCGTTGGATGTGCTTATCAACAAAAGTCTGTTGAGCAATAAATTCATCGGCTATTTAAAAATGGTAGACGACAAATATTTTGTAAAAGAAATAGACAGTTATCTGTTTTTCCCCGTTCCCTTTTCTCCATGGCAAATTGTACCTGCAGAACTTGACCTTAATGAGCAGGTAACCTTTTCGTTGGAAAATATTGAGAAAAAGGAAAAAATATTTGCATCGCTTTTTAACAACCGCTACATCCCTGAATTTGAACAGGCAGTAAAATTATTTAAAGACAAAGCAGTCATTGCGGCGGAAGTTTATAAAGTTGCGCCGCACAGCATCTACCTCAATGTTATTGGTAATAAAATACAGAGTAAAATAGATTTTGAAGATGGTGTGCAAGTAGGAGACACCATAGATATTGTTATTTCTTATCTAGGCAAAAACAAAATTGCTGTTGTAAGAGCTGATAAGCCAATACCGGATTAACTATAGTAAGGGCTTATCAATAAATAAACTACAACACCACTTACTGCAACAAAAAACCAAACCGGCCAGGTTATACGAACCAGTTTTCTGTGTTTATCATATTCTCCTGTTAGGGCTCTGTAAGCAGTAAACAGTATAAATGGCAATATAATTGCCGCTAAGGGAATATGTGTCAACAATAAAACATAATAAAATATTCGGGTGCTGCCCGCCATTGCCTTTTCATTTAGGCTCAAAATACCATCGTGGTCTATGTCGCCATATTTAGTATCGCCAGCAATCAAATGATGACAAATATAACTCACCAAAAAAAGCACGGAAAGCGCTATTGCTGTAAGCATTATTTTTTTGTGAATTTCATACTTTTGGCTTTTTGCAGTAATGATACCCGCAATAAGCAATAATGCGACCATTGAATTTATAATTGCATTTATAGTGGCAAATATGTGTACATTAAAACCTAGATCAACGAGTAATTTTACTTTGCTTAAAACTACAACTGCTACAAATACAACGATTGATACTGTCCAGATTAACAACTTTGCTTTGCTGTCGTTTTTTACAATTGATGGTTGCAACATTTAATATTGGGGTTTATTTTTTTTGTTTCTGTTTAATATGCCCATTACCAGTATAATGAGCCCTATACCTACGAAAATAACAGGTAGTATCGGAATAAAATCCCTAAATACAGATGGGGCTTTTTTATTTCTTTCCAGCATGATGGTTGGGATGTCTTTCGCTAGCTTAGCGAGTTTTACCGTATCAAATCCATTATACCAGCCCCTAATTACCCTGTTGCTATCAAGTAAAAAGAAATTTTCTGTATGTGGGAACGCCGTATCTGCTCCTACATCTGCTACACTTGCCTTCATTTCGTTTAGGGCAAAATCATATATTTCCTTTTTATCACCGGTTACAAACCACCAGCTATCGTGGTTAGCATCGTATTTATCTGCAAAGGCTCTAAGTCTTGGAACACTGTCTCGTACCGGGTCGATACTTATAGAAAGAAATTGTACAATACTGTCATTTTTAATATAAGAATCCTGTAAGCGTTTCATATTGTGGGCAAGACCAGAGCAAATAGAAGGGCAGCTTGTAAAAAAGAAATCTACCACAAGAATTTTACCATGCAGGTCATCTAAAGAAACCTTCTTACCAAGCTGGTTTGTAAATTGAATGTTTTTTACCCTATGCCAAACAGTATCAGTGACTGCTTTTCCATTTTTAGATGTCTTTACCACATCATCAAAGAAATACCTAGGCGGCATATGTACAGCATCTTTGCTAAAAAATTTTACCATCCAATATCCGGTAAGTGGCATTAGTATGGCTAATGCAAGCGCAAGAAAAGCTTTTTTATTCACCATATTGTTTTAAGTGATTACACCCTAAATGAAAGTGTTCGGAGAACAAAGGTAAACTATAATGATTTTTTAATTCGTTGAAATACAAAATAAAAAAGCCATCATTTGTATATGATGGCTTTAATGAAATATCTTCAATAACTATTTTTTTATTCCCTCTTTTATTGGAGCCGTTTGCACTTTTTCGATGCTCGGTCTGCTTCCTGCATTTGTATTTCTTAAATTCTTCCAACTGTTACCATCCCATAAAAAGGCAATGATGAACCAAATGAACAATACCAATGGAACTGTAATAGTCATAATCATGTTTCTAACCTCATCGCCAAGGTGCATAAAAACCGAAACAATATAGTATGCCTTTAACAAAGTAAGGACGCCTATAACTATCTTGGTCCCAAGCACAACCGTTTGCGATAATGATTCTCCTTTAAAATAAAGAAAATAACCAAGAGCAAGTTCTATAATGGTAAGCAAGGAAAGCACCCAGAATATTTTCCATATTCTACCTGTACCTTCTGAATGATCAGGTGCGTGTGTTATTTCCGGCGATATTGTATGTTGACTCATAATTAGATGTTAGATGTTAGATGTTAGTATCAAGATAACAATAGGCACTTAAAGGATTTATTCTTGAATACAATTGTCAATATTAATTAACTAATGCTTATACCAGATAAAAACAAAGGAATACGAATACCCAAACAAGATCTACAAAATGCCAGTAAAGCCCTGCCTTTTCTATCATTTCATAGTGACCTCGTTGGTCAAAATGTTTCAACTTAGTTTTTATGTACATGATAATATTAATAACCACGCCGCTTAAAACATGAAAGCCATGAAAACCGGTAATTCCAAAAAAGTAACTACCAAATGCTGGACGACCAAGATGTGTTGCATGTAATTCTGAGCTACTAATCGTTTTGATTAGTTCAGGGTCGCTCATTGCGTATGTATTTTGATGTGCTGCTTCTGCACCTGAATGATGAAGCGTTGATGCGATGCTGGCTAACTGGTCATGAGGCGTCTTTTGTAACGCAGCTACCATAGCCTCATGCTCTAATGGTAATCCCCATGGGTTGGAACTTGCAGTTGTAGGCAAAACGGACAAGGTGCCATCGTTTAATAAGGTAACATGCTCACCAGTAAGTAAATGCGTCCACTCCCAAGCTTGGCAACTTAAGAATGCAATACCACCAATAATGGTAAGAATCATATATTTTTCAACACCTTTTCTGTTCATATTATGACCTTCGTGTACTGCCAAAACCATCGTAACAGAACTAAAAATCAAAATAAACGTCATCAAACTTACAAATGCCAACGGCAGGTTTGCATGCCCCGCAAATGGAAAAGAGTTAAAGACCTTATTAGGATCTGCCCAATCATTTACGCTAAAACGAATGGTACCATAGCTAATAAGAAATGCTCCAAATGTGAAAGCATCACTCATTAAAAAGTACCACATCATTACTTTTCCATAACTGGCGTTAAACGGGCTTCTGCCACCGTTCCACCATTTTGTTCCTGCGGGTATTGCTGTTGTCGACATAAATAGTACTTAGTATTTTCTCTGTATCAAGTATCTAGTATTTTAAACCAGAGCCAAATTATTTAAATATATTTTCCTTTTCCGAAAGTCAAAATTACAATCTATTTTACAAAAACTATCCATTGTAAACCGGAAAATTGCCACTATTTTATCATCAACAAAAATAACAGCAAATAGATCCATAAAATATCTACAAAATGCCAGTAGGTATTCATCAGTTCTACCGGTACAATACTATAATTTCTCACACTCGTTCTAAAGGCCTGCAGGCACATTACCAGCAATGCAATTATTCCACCAATTACATGTGCAGCATGTAACCCTACAATTATGTAAAGAAAAGAATATGACACGTTGCCCTGTAAGGTTATACCAAGATTCCATAACTGTTGAAAACCTAATACCTGTAGTACAATAAATAAACTTCCAAGTAAAAGGGTAGCTCCCATAAGCCACCTGTATTTACTCATCATCCGCTGCCTAAAAGATCTTACAGCCATCACGAGCGTAAAGCTGCTAACCACAATTAGAACTGTACTGTACCAAAAAGCAACAGGCAAATCGAAGGTTTGCCAATTTGCCTGGTTTCTTTTTACAATGTATGCACTTGTAAGGCCTGCAAACATCATCAATATACTTGCAATACCCACCCATAAGTTAAATTTATGAGGGTGTATTTTTGTATTCTTTTTTTCCATTGCCACAGTTGAACCGTACATAGTTTTCTAAATTATAATTCAAGCAATGCAATTTCACATTACCTCAACCTTTTTTTATTTATCCAGTTAGTGTTTTTCACCAAAAGGATTCTATCTAATAATTTTATCAGCCCATAAACTTAAAAAAACCACCATTAAATAAAAGTAAGAACTGAACATTACTTTTCTTGCTGATGCTTTATCCATTTTTAGGAACAAAATAACACTCATATATAACATCCATAGATTACAGCCTAACACTATCCACATACTCGTTACACCACAAAGCTGATAGAAATAGGGCAAAATGCCAATGGGAATCATCATGGCGCTGTACATAATAACCTGAATTGCTGTAAATTTAGTTGGGCCCTTGTCACTTGGCAACAATTTAAAACCTGCTTTACTATAGTCTTCGTGAGCCAGCCATGCAATTGCCCAGAAATGTGGAAATTGCCATATAAATTGAATTGCAAAAAGAATCCAACCTCCGGCATTAAAATTATCGGTTGCTGCAACCCAACCTATTAAACAAGGTAAGGCTCCCGGTATAGCTCCCACCAAAACTGCTATAGAGTTGACTTTTTTTAAAGGCGTATAAATAAACCCGTAAATAAATAAACTTACCAGCCCTACCAGTGCACTGTTTAAGTTAAAAAAATACCACATCATTCCAACACCTGCAACGCCAATAACGAATGCAAACACATATCCTTCATTCACACTCATTCTCCCACTTGCTATCGGCCGTTTTGCAGTTCTAAGCATCAAAGCATCTGTGTCTTTTTCCAACACCTGATTTATAGTATTTGCAGAGCCTGTTATAAAAAGCCCTGCCACAAAAAGTAAAAGAACTGACAACAATGTGTGCCTTGTATAAACCTGTTCGTAAGGCGCAATTAAAAAACTAACTACCGTACTAAATACAACCATAAAGCTTAATGTAAACTTTATCAGTTGAAAATAATCTTTCACCTTACTTGCAAGCGCAAAAGATTTAGATCCAGCTATCGTTATATTATCTTCCATTATAAAAATTATGCCCACCTCAACTTTCTCTTACCCCATATCTTATTTATTGAACCTCACAATTGAGATTTTATCTCCTAGTGCTTTTGTTCATCATCTCCCACTGGCACGTTCTGCATAATAAAATCTTTACCATCCTTACCTTCTTTTGCATAATCATATGGCCATCTATGCACTTCAGGTATTTCGCCCACCCAGTTACCATGACCAGGTCTAATCGGTGTAGTCCACTCTAAAGTATTGGCATCCCAAGGGTTCATTGTTGTTACTTTTCTACCTTTCCAAATGCTGTAAAAGAAATTTATAACAAATAGAAGCTGTGCAGCAAACACTACCATAGAAACGATACTTATAAACTCATTTAAGCCGCCAAACATTTTAAAAGATTCCCAGTTAGAGAAATCATAATATCTACGTGGCATACCTGCAAGACCTTCGTAGTGCATAGGCCAGAAGATTAAATAAGCTCCTACGATTGTTACCCAAAAATGTATGTAAGAAAGTGTATTGTTTAAAAATCTACCAAACATTTTAGGGAACCAGTGGTAAACTCCTGCAAACAAACCAAAGAACGAAGCTACACCCATTACTATATGAAAGTGGGCAATTACAAAGTAGGTATCGTGCAAGTGAATATCCAGAGCTGAGTTACCAAGAAATATACCTGTAAGACCACCACTGATAAACAAACTCACAAAACCTATTGCAAACAACATTGCCGGTGTGAAGCGAATATTTCCTCTCCACAAAGTGGTAAGCCAGTTAAAAACTTTAATGGCTGATGGAACGGCAATTAACAATGTAAGCAGTACAAAGAATGCTCCCAAAAAAGGATTTAAACCCGTTACAAACATATGATGCGCCCACACCAAAAAGGCTAAAATGGTAATAGCAAACAAAGAGCCTACCATTGCCATGTAACCAAAAATTGGTTTACGGCTGTTTACAGATAGTATCTCTGATGACATACCCATTGCCGGTAACAAAATAATGTAAACTTCTGGGTGGCCAAGAAACCAGAATAGATGCTGGAATAAAATAGCGCTTCCGCCTTCGTTGGGTAGAACTTTACCTGCTACAACTATATCACTCAAAAAGAAGCTCGTGCCTAAATTTCTATCAAACAATAACAATATCGCACCTGATAATAATACGGGGAAAGAAAGTACCCCTAGTACAGCTGTGAAGAAAAACGCCCAAATAGTTAATGGCATTCTCGTCATGCTCATACCTTTTGTACGCATGTTTAAAACCGTAGTAATATAATTCAATCCTCCTAAAAGAGAAGATACAATAAACAATGCCATACTCACCAGCCACAGATCCATACCTATCTTACTTCCAGATGAGGCATCTCCTAAAGCACTCAATGGAGGATAGATTGTCCAACCGCCACTTGCAGGACCTGTTTGTACAAACAAAGAAGACATCATGACTACAGATGCACCAAAGAAGAACCAATAACTTAAACAGTTAAGCAATGGGGAAGCCATATCTCTTGCACCAATTTGCAACGGTATTAGAAAATTTGAAAAAGTTCCACTCAAACCCGCAGTTAACACAAAAAATACAAGGATGGTTCCGTGCATTGTTACCAATGCATAATAAAACTCAGGTTGAATTTTACCACCTTTTGCCCAATGACCTAATAAATCTTCCAACCAAGGAAAAGTACTGTTGGGGTAACCAAGCTGTAAACGGAATATTACCGAGAACAAGCCACCGATAATTGCCCATATTATACCAGTTACTAAAAACTGTTTTGAAATTGTTTTATGATCTAAGCTAAAAACGTATTTAGAAATAAACGTTTCCTTGTGATGGTGGTCAAGATGCGCATCGTGGTGAATATCTTGCTGAACCGCTGCCTCATTTAATGTTATTACGTTGCTCATTGTATTTTATTTAAAGCTTTTAATGTTCAATTTTTAGGTAAAACTGCTGCAAGTGTTTTAGTGGTATCAGTTATTGCAAGCTTGGTGGGATCTTTATCAGGAAACAAAGTATAATACTCAGGCTTCTGATCTGCTATCCATTTTTTATATTCTTCAGGCTTCTCTACTACAATAATACCTCTCATAGAAAAATGACCTGCACCACACATCTGGTCGCAACTAATTTCGTACGTGAAATTTGGATTGCCTGTGCGCACTTTCATTTCCTCCGTTGTGTATTTAGGTGTAAACCACAATGTTGTCGGTATGCCAGGTACTGCATCCATTTTCATTCTGAAATGGACAAGACCCACATCATGTATTACATCCTGTGCGCCTATTACCAATTTTACGGGAATGCCAACAGGTAAATGCATTTGTGTTGTGTGGATATCATCAAGACTGTTTACATCTTCAAAGTTTACCCCAAGTGTGTTGCCCGATGGTTTATTGTACAAACGATAATTCTTTTTCCCTAAAATACCGTCCTTACCAGGGTATCTCATTTCCCATGCAAACTGGTGGCCAGTAATTTCTACTGTAATAGCATTATCGGGCGGCGTTCCTGTTATTTTGAACCAGTTAATTAAACCAAATACAACAAGTACTGTTAGAAATATTGCAGGCACTGTCGTCCAGAGCAATTCCAGTTTAGTGTTGTGAGGAAAAAAAAATGCTTTTTTTCCTTCTTTTTCCTGGTATTTGAATGCAAACCAGAAAAGTAAAATCTGTGTGATAATAAAAATGAAACCTGTTACACCAATAGTTAGGTACAACATAAAATCAATCTTTTCTCCTTCTACTGATGCAGAACCTTGGGGAAACAATGTTTTATGAAAAAACCACTCGTTGCAAACGTACACACCTATCAATCCAAATATTAAAAAAGCGACCAACAAAAATCCGTTTATTTTATTATTTTGCTTACGGGTTTTGTCTTCCCCTTTTAATACACTCACATATTCGCTCGCTTTTGCAATTTGAAAAATGACAATGAAGACCATTATTACAATTGCCAATAAAAATAATTCTTTCATCTTATGCTTTATTTGTTACAACTGAAATTTTCAGTTTCTATTTTGTAAATAAACTCGTTTTGTTCTATTTCTTAACTCAATCTAGTTCCTAAATTCACCATGCCAATCTTTTTTTCAAACTTACGCAAACACTAGGTATGGTGTATCATACTTTCCTTTAAAAAAGGATGATTTTTCGCAATTAGTGAATGTTTGGTTAAGTAATTCCCTGCCCCGAACATAATCACACCAATAAACAAACATGCTATACCAAATTCAAAAGGCATTAATTCTGCATTTTCACCCAAAGTACCAGGCATTACCATCTGGTAAAAATCTATCCAATGGCCAAATATGATTAAAACAGCAACGAATGTTACGACTGTCCAGTTCCTTTTAGAACTTTTTCTCATTAATATTAATAATGGCCCCAGGAAGTTTACTACAAGATTGAAGAAAAATATTCCATAATAAGGCCCTGTCTTTGTAGCAGTACCAATTCTGTCTATAAAATAACGGGTTTCTTCGGGCTGGTTACTATACCAAATCAACATGTACTGATCAAACCAGAGGTAGGTCCAGAATACAGAGAATGCGAACATAAATTTGCCAATATCGTGCAGATGTTCCTCCGTTACATACTCTAGCTGGCCTCTGTTTTTTAAAAATATTACAAATATCGCAATCAAAGAAAGCCCCGAAACAAATGTTGAAGCAAATGTGTACCAGCTGTACATGGTACTATACCAATGTGGATCAATACTCATTAACCAAAGCCATGGCACTGTTGAAGCAACGCTTAAACCAAAGAATACAATAAAGTAGGAAGAATAGGTAAAATTGGTATCTATCCATTTTTTTGCCTGAGCGTGGTCCATCGGTCCATCTTCATCAGATTTTAAACTAAGGCTGCGCATTTTTCTACCAAGTAGAATCCATAGAATAATAGAAACGGCAGACCATACGAGAAAAAAGGTAGGATTTAGAAAACCATGTTTACCATTCAATATTTTGTCGAATGTGCCAGATCCTTTTACATATAAATTTGGATCTAACCAATGGTAAATATCAGTACGACCACCCAATACTATTGAGAGCAATATGACAAAAGTAATTAAACCAAGAATGGGCACCACGCTGGAAATTGCTTCCGGCACTCTGCGCATTGCAACCTGCCATCCACCCATTGCAAGTGTAGTAATACATATAAAAAACATTGCAGCATTTGCAGTTAGCAACCAATAAACACTGTTTTGCAATAACACAGCCCAAAATCTTGTACTGTTTACATTTGAGTGAACACCACCTGCTTCTCCATGTGCAGGCAATACAGTAGGATGAAACATTATAAAGCCATAAAGCACTGCAAGCAATCCTGCAACAATAAGGCCCCAAGTCCATTTTTTATAGCTTCCTGGTAATTCAAATTTTTGATTCATCTAATAATAATTTTGTGCGCCTAAAATATGCTTGTTGTGTTATTATATCTTTTTTACGGTGGTGTCTGCCTTTGCAGCTGTTGATGTTGAATCTCCTGCGTTAGGTTGTAATGTTCTAATGTATTTAACAATCATCCAACGCTGTGCTCTAGTAACCTGCGATGCGTAGCTACCCATCAAATTTTTCCCATAAGTTATAGAATGAAACATAGTGCCGTCAGCCATTTTCACATAGGCTTCTGCTGTAAGATTAGCTACTCCGCCTACATATCCGCCAGATGCGATAGGACCGTTTGCTATGCCCGTTGCGCCATGGCAAATTCCGCAATTAATATTATAAAGTCTTCCAGCCTCAGCCATTTGAGTTTTAGTCATTTCAATGGAGTCGTATGGATTTTTTACCATCGCACTCAATCTGTACCCATTGCTATCGTTTGGCAAAGAATAAGGAAATAATTCTCCTCTTTTGATGGTGCCTGCTGGTGGCACGTTGTTAAAATAAATCATGTCACCACCCTTCTTAAACATATCCATTGTAAACTTTGTACTATCTCTGTTTGCAAAACTTTCGTAGGCTCTGCTATAGGCCATATCTGGCATGTAAACTTTTCCCGGTTCCCGCTTGCCGTCGCAGCTGGAAAATAAAGCAACCGAAACAATAACTACTGCGAGTATAATATGTGTAAGTAATTTCATTTTTATATTAAACGTTAGAATTATTAAATTAATACCCCAGTTCTTCTCTGTAAAGTTTTTGTTCTCTATCGTACCTGCCAAGCCACCATCCTGTTTCTGCCATCTGCACATTTATTTCTTTTGCACCAGCATTCTGTAAAAAGCTTTGTACTTCGCTATCGTTCGTTTTATCTGTACATTCTATTGCCATTACAAAATGATCGTCGGTTGCCCGTGGGCTAAAATGATGCTTTTTTACAAAGGGGGACAATTGGCACAAGTAACAAAAAGTAAGAACCATACCTACTGCCGAAAAAAGAACTGTTAATTCAAAAGTTATCGGTATCCAGGCTGGTAACGCAAAATGTGGTTTACCACCAATGTTCAAAGGCCAGTCTTTCGTAAAAACCCAGCTAATAAATGTAAGTGCTGTCGTAGTGCCCGTAATTGCATAAATAAAACCGGCAGTATGCAAACTGGTTTCTCTTAAACCCAAGGCATGATCTAACCCGTGCACAGGAAAGGGTGTGTACACATCATGAATTTTATAACCAGCCTTCCTTACGCTTTTCACGGCAGGAAAAAGCACCGCCTCGTCATCAAATGACCCTACCACAAATTTTTTTATTCCGCTCATAGATTATTATTTTCCGTGGGTTTCAATCATGGTTTTTAAAAGTAAACCCCTTCGGGATTCGTATTAGTTTTAATTTTTATTTCTAAAACCTATTCTCTTAACTTATCAAACTAAATTTTCTCATCAATCCATTAGCACATTGGCTAATTACCAAATTGCCTTTAATGTGCGTGCTCAACTTCCTCTATATAAAATTTTTCTGCGTCGGTCCTTTCAATATCACTCATTTTCATTTTATAATTTTCACCACTTGTTTTTAGTATTGATTTAATCTCTGCCACTGCAATCACCGGAAAGTATTTTGCAAAGAAGAAAAAGCAGGTAAAAAACAAACCAAATGTTCCAAGGTAGAAACCTATTTCATAAATACTTGGGCTGTAATAGGTACTCCAGCTCGATGGTAAGAAATCTCTGTAAACAGATGTTACGATAATTACGAAACGCTCGTACCACATACCAATATTAACGATGATGCTCATAAAGAAAGTAACTGTAATATTTCTTCTTAATTTCTTACTCCAGAATAATTGAGGTGAAACTACATTACAGAACATCATTAGATAATAACTCCAGCCGTATGGGCTAAATATGTTTCCTCTATTTTCAAAGAATGCATGTATTTCATAAGGGTTTTGACCATACCATGCGATGAACAATTCTGTTAGATAAGCAATACCCACAATACTTCCTGTAAGTACAATTACTTTGTTCATTGCCTCAATGTGGCCTATTGTAATATAATCCTGAAGATTTAAAACTTTTCTTACAATGATCAAAAGCGTTTGTACCATGGCAAAACCTGAGAAGATCGCTCCTGCTACGAAATAAGGAGGAAAAATTGTTGTGTGCCAGCCTGGTACCACAGATGTTGCAAAGTCAAAAGATACAATCGTATGTACAGAAAGTACAAGTGGTGTACTTAACCCTGCCAATACCAATGATAAAGATTCAAAACGCTGCCAATGCTTGGTACTGCCTGTCCAGCCAAATGCTGCAACACCATACATCATTTTACGAAATTTTGTTTTAGCTCTGTCTCTCACTGTTGCAAAATCCGGTAATAAACCTGAGTACCAAAACAACAGGGAAACGGTAAAATAAGTTGATATTGCAAATACATCCCACAAAAGTGGTGAGTTAAAATTTACCCACAAAGGACCACGTGTATTAGGGTAAGGCAATACGAAGAATGCCATCCACACACGACCCATGTGCCATATTGGAAACTGGCCTGCACACATTACGGCAAAAATCGTCATGGCTTCTGCTGCTCTGTTTACACCTGTTCTCCAACCCTGCCTAAAAAGTAATAAGATAGCAGAGATTAATGTACCCGCATGACCAATACCTACCCACCAAACGAAGTTGGTAATATCCCAACCCCAGCCGATGGTTTTATTAAGATTCCACTGGCCAATACCATAAGTTACCTCTCTGTAAATACTGTATACACCAAACATAAGCAACGCTACACTAATGTAAAAACCAATGTACCAAAGCCTGCCCGGCTTCATCTCAATGGGACTGATAATATCTTCCGTAACCTGGTGATAATCTTTGTTACCATCTACCAGCGGCTCCCGTAGTTGCGATTCGTATTTTAATAATGACATATCTTTTTTAGATTTGAGACATTAACCCTAGGATTAACACCCGTTACTATAGTTCAAATTTTTATACTGCTGTAATTAGTGCGCTGCTTCAACAGCTTTTTCTTCTTTGTGCTCTTGTGTTGTATGTTCACCTGCTGCATGGTGCTCTACCTCGTTACCATTGTTCACTTCTCTGTCTGTATTTCTTATTTTAGCCAGATAACTTACATTAGGTAATACGTGAAGCTGCTCCAACACATAAAAGTTACGGTTCACCTGCTCTACATTTCTTATTTTGTAAACATCACTTTGTTTATCATTTACATTACCAAAGCTGATCGCATTAGCCGGACAAGCCTGTGCACATGCTACTTTTACGTTGCGAACGAGTATTGGATCCTGTTGCTTCTTGGCTTCAAGCTTACTGTCCTGTAAACGTTGTACACAGAAAGAACACTTTTCTATCACACCACGGGAACGAACAGTTACATCAGGGTTTAACACCATTCTTGTAAGGTCATCATTCATTTGATACATCACTTCGTTTGTATCTACACCCACCAAACTCTTCTGGTTATCTGCAAAACTATCTGCTCCGTTATAATCTAACCAGTTAAAACGACGTACTTTATAAGGACAATTGTTCGCACAATATCTTGTACCTATACAACGGTTGTAAGTCATTTGGTTTAAACCTTCGCTGCTGTGGTTTGTTGCTGCTACCGGGCAAACATTTTCGCAGGGAGCATTATCGCAGTGCTGGCACAGCATAGGTTGAAATACAACATCAGGATTCTCAAGATCACCCGTAAAATATCTGTCAATACGCAACCAGTGCATTTCATGGGCACGTTGTACCTGTATTTTACCCACAACACTCACGTTGTTTTCTGCATTACATGCTACTACGCACGCACTGCAACCGGTACAGGTATTTAGATCTATACTCATGCCCCATTTAATACCTGGTTTTTCAAAGTCAGGATATTGGGTTGCATCTTTTACAAAATCTGTCTTACCATCCGGTGTAATTAAAGCCCTTTCGTGCCTTGGCTCTTCTAAAACACCTTCAGGGTTTTTTTGAAACGCTGCTAAGTTGGTTTCATAAATAACCGGGCGACCTTCTGTAAAACCATGCACCTGTGTTTGTGCAAGTGCATAAGTGTCACCCGTTTTTTCTATCGTTGCGGGAGACGAATAGGCGAATGTGGTACCATCCCAACCTGCAAACCTGTATGCATTTTGCCCAGCGCCATAAGCTGCACGACCAATTCTCTCTAAATTAGCTGCCTTGTCTTCAATAGCACTTGCACGACCATAACCTACAGCTATTGCTATTGTTGAAGCATTTAAACCTGGTATAATCAGTACAGGCAAGTTTAGAGTTTTACCATTTACCGTAATTTTCATTACAGGTTTTTCAGGATGCACTTCGTACTTATCTGCATCTTTTTTGTTAGGATTTGTCACATCAAAATTAAACAAGGTTTTGGCCATTGAAGGTGCAACCATTGCGTAATTATCCCATGTAACTTTTGTAATGGGATCTGGGAGCTCCTGTAACCAAGGGTTGTTTGCCTGGCTGCCTGTACCAATTCCTATTTTTTGATAAAGCACTACTTCGTATTCACCCTTTTTAACTGAACCAATTTTTGCCGCTGCCGCCGCAACATTAGCACCGTTATATATTGCACCAGTTGATATGCCTGTTCCTAATGTTTCTATAACTCCATCCTGTAAGGCCTTATCCCAAACATTTACAGAACTTAATTTTGTGACCCAGTAATTTTTGAAATAACTTTCGTATGCATCTGTGACTTCCAAAGTTGAACCCTGTACATACCCCTTTACAACACTGTCTTTTACCGCAACTGTTGGTACAATTCCGGCACCGCTCCAGTTAAGAAGAGATGTTTGAAATGGACGGGTTTTAAATAGCGGGTTAATAATAGGCTGAATAATACTTACATAGCCGGAAACAGGTTCTGTATCGCCCCAGCTTTCCAGCCAGTGGTTGCTTGGTAAAATGTATTTGCAAAGTTCTGTCGTTTCATCCATTGTTGAATTGAACGAAACACTCACAGGTAATTTTAATAAAGAATCAGCGAATTTTTTACCATCTGCATATGTATAAACAGGGTTACAGTCGTAAACGAGTAAAGCACCAATATTGCCTATAGCCATATCTGCTGCAAGCTTTACCATATCTGTATCAATACCTTTTCTGATGTTGGATGTATTATCCCAGTTAATGGTGGTACCATTGGCACCTATTGCTTCGTTTATAGCATTTACTATAAGTTGAACATTTACATCGTTGCTGCCACATACCACCAATGAAGATCCTTTTGCAGCGGCAAGCAATGCTGCCGTTTTTTCAATTCCTTTTGTGAGCCTCGCATCTTTAAAAGTTGGTGCACTTACTGCTCCGCCTAATTTTGCAAGGAGTGCCAACGCCACGTCACCGGTTTCAGAAGGTTTGTGTGTGTATCTATCATCTGCATTACTGCCCGTCATGCTCATCATACTTTCAAAATGTATGTGACGGCTTATTGTTGGCTTATCGCCTTTTATTTTTTTATTTTCTGCGTATTGTTTGCTGTATTCTGTAGCGTTTAACCATGTTCCTAAAAAGTCAGCACCTAAACTTACAATGGTAGTAGCTTTATCAAACTTATATTGTGGCAAGGCTTTTTTACCATACGAAGCTTCATTTGCCAATAACATACCGCTGTAACTTACTGCATCATATTGAACGTGCGTACTTCCAGGATATTTAGCCAGAAACCCTGTTATAAGTTCCAATGTAGACGGAGAGTGAATGGTGGAAGTAAGCAAAACAACCGGCTTACCGGCAATACCTGCCATTGCACCTGCTATTATTTTATCAAAGTTTTCAAAACTTGTAATTTCTTTAAATTGATCACCACTTTTTTGAAGTGGATGACGTAAGCGGGTAGGATCATACAGGTCTAAAACAGAAGCCTGCGACTGTGCACTGGTAGCTCCTTTGGTGAGGGAAGAAAGCTCATTACCTTCTATTTTAATTGGGCGGCCATCTCGCTGTTTTACAACCACGCTTATGGCATCTCCACCATTTACATAGGTAGAAGCATAATAATTGGCTACACCAGGAATAACGTTGTCTGGTCTTTGTAAATAGGGCACAGCCTTTCGTACTGGCATTTCGCAACTTGCAGCAATAGCAGCGGCTGCCGTACTAAAACCAAGGTATTTTAAGAAATCTCTTCTTGGCGTTTTAACATCCAGCAATCCCTTGCCATCTAAATCTTCCAAAGGAAGTAATTCTTCTTGAAACTCTTTCTCTGTAGATTGTTTAAATCTATCGGACTGCGTTAAATCTCCAAAATTTTGCCAGTACTGTTTGTTGTTACTCATACTATTTACAAATGTGCTCAAAACAAATCAGCTAATGTGCTAATCTGCTAATGTGCTAATTCTTTAAGTTCGAAATTTAAAAATTATCAATTGCGTTCTGTTCTTGGGCTTGGTATTTACCATTAGCGAATTAGCAGATTAGCTAATTATCTAATTTTTAATAATGACATTTCTGACACTCAGTTCCACCTATTTTTTCAACAGTTACACTATCCATTTTATGTGGATTAGGTATTTTCTTACCTGTTTTATCAACAACTGAATCTTTTAATTGCTCATGGAATTTCTCGTAAATGCTGTAGAATTTATTACCAGTACTATCTGACTTGTTATAGAAATCTACTTTTGACTCTCTATGACAATTGATACACCAGCCCATACTAAGATCTGAGAACTGATAAACTTCAGGCATTTCCTGAATATTTCCGTGACAAGTTTGACAATTTTGTTTACCAACTTTTACGTGCTGGCTGTGGTTAAAGTACACATGATCTGGCAGGTTGTGAATTTTTATCCATTCAATAGGATGGGAACCGTCAGGCTGTCCGTCTTTATTGTTATCAGGGTTGTATTCTTTCTTTTCAGGATTCCATCCTGCGTAAGCATATAATTTTTGTATTTCCGCTGTACCGTTTACAGATGTACCATCTTCTTTTGTAATGGCTTCACCTTTGTATTCTTTAATGGCCATGTGGCAATTCATACACACATTTACAGAAGGTATGCTACCACTTTTACTATCTTGCGTGCCACCGTGGCAATACAAACAAGATATTTGGTTGGTACCGGCATGTACTTTATGAGAATAATATATAGGTTGCTCGGGCTGGTAATTTTTCATACGGCCTAAACCATAGGCAGCAGTAATAGTCGTATAGCCGCCAAGCCCAAAGAGAAGCAATACAGCGGCCATTAAATAAGTTTTGTTGCGGTAAAAAGGAACCGGCTCGCCACGTAATACGCCTTCTTTATCGTCAGATAATTTGCGCAGATTGCTGTTTACCTGTAACAATATAAACGCAACAACAGCAAGGATTAAAGTAAGGATACCAAAAAGTAGGGAATTGTTATCAGCACTTTCAGAGGCAGTTGCGCCACCTACAGCTTTATCAGGTGCAGGGGCTTTATATGCGTCAACATACGCCATTATAGCATCAATTTCTGCTTTCTTTAAAGATGGAAAAGCAGTCATTACTGTTGGTTTCCACTTAGCAAACAAAGATTTTGCATAATCATCGGTTGCAATCATTCCTGACGGATTAGCTACCCACTTATATATCCAGTCTTTAGGCTCTCTTTGTTTCCACCCTTGTAAGGCAGGACCAGTGTAATCAACATCGGGTTTGTGGCAGTTCGCACAATTTGCCTTAAACAATGCCTCACCTTGTGCGAAAGCACTGTTGTTTGAGATAAAACCAATAAAAATGAGGCTTGCAATAAACCGAAAAATGAGTTTTTGATAACGAATCATACAATTAAGCCGGGTTTTTTGTAAAAAATGGCTATTCCGGATGTAAAAATAAGACAGGATACTGACAAACTATCAACATTTTTTATTTTTTTTATGGTCTTTTTATACTAAATATCCGATTTAGACACATATTGAAAAATTTGGTTGTCATCACTTTGTAATCCCTTTTATGTTGCATTTTCAAAATATTTACTTCATTTTTGCGGCATGTTTAAAAAGTTGCAAAACAAATGGAAAGTAGGTGCAGCAAGGCTGTTACTTATAATTGCGACCTTTGCCATTGGAGGAAGCCTTTGTGGGTATGCCGGCAGAAGAATAATGGAGATAACCAATATTGAAAAGGGCGTTTTATGGGTATTATTATATATTATACTTGTAACTATTTTATGGCCGCTGGCTGTTATGATTGTGAGCTTACCTTTAGGCCAATACTTTTTTTTTAGCAGGTACCTTGGAAGAATGTATCATAGGATCAAGGGGAGAAAACCTTCTTCAGCAACAAGTAAAAAGCAACTCCTTTAAATATGAATATAGCCATATTTGCCAGCGGTGCAGGCAGCAATGCCGAAGTAATACTGCAAAAACTGCCTACTTTACTGAAGGATTACGATGTAAAAGTAAACCTCATACTTACCAATAACAGCGATGCAGGAGTAATGAAAGTTGCAAGGCAATTTGAGATACCAGCGGAAGTTATCTTATTAAAGAATTTACCAGCTAATGTTATAGAAGTGAATTATTTAAAAATACTGCTGCAGTACGACATCGATTTTATTGTGCTGGCAGGATACCTTAAGAAAATACCTGCTGCACTCACGGCTGCGTATTGGCAAAAGATTATAAACATACATCCAGCCCTGTTACCCGCTTTTGGGGGGGCAGGTATGTATGGCAGGCATGTGCATGAAGCTGTATTAACTGCGGGCGAAAAACAAAGTGGTATTACGGTGCATTATGCAGACGAAGCGTATGACCATGGGCAGATTATTTTTCAGGCAACCTGCCCAGTAGAACTTACTGACACGGCTGCTACTCTTGCCCAAAAAATAAATGAGTTGGAGCATCAACATTATAGTAAGGTTATTGCGCAGGTAATTGTTTCTCAATTTCCTGTTAAATAAAAGCGGCAGTTTTAACTTTTAGCATTTTGTGCCGTAATATTACCTTACAAAACCTACGCATTGAGATTACGGTTTACTTTTTTTATTCTTATTATTTTAAGCACAGCCGTAACGGCACAGATAACCGTAACCGGCACCGTGCTAGATAACAGCAAGATTAATTTTGTGGAAGCAGTAGGTGTAATGAGTACCGGTGGAAAAATAACAGTAACCGA
This sequence comes from Ferruginibacter sp., assembly GCA_046153805.1. Taxonomy (GTDB): domain Bacteria; phylum Bacteroidota; class Bacteroidia; order Chitinophagales; family Chitinophagaceae; genus Ferruginibacter. The sequence goes on from JBJXGJ010000196.1 coordinate 19,009, forward strand.
TTCGCTTGGCAAGTATAGTATTCAGGCTGGTGAAGCTGATTCTATCTACTTTGTTTACAACAATAAGCCAACACAAAAATTTGCTGTAAATAAAATGCCCAACACGGCACAGTTTGATATATCGTTGCACGTGCCAGTAAAAAGCAAATATGGATTGTTGAAGGAAGTGGTGGTTTACTCCAAGAACTATAAGCAAGACTCCGCAGAAAACAGGCAAAATTACGGTGAGGTTTTCTTGTATAGAAAGCAAGGAATACAAACATCTGTTGGCCCCGGGGGAGGTGTTGGGTTAGACGCCAATGAACTAATAAACCTTTTTAGGTTTAAACGCAACAAACGGCTTAAAGCATTTCAGACAAGGCTGGAAGCAGATGAAAAGGAAAAATACATTACCTACCGGTTTAATAAAATATTTGTACGTCGCATTACCCAACTGCAAAGCCCTGCTTTGGATAGTTTTTTGGTGTGGTACAGGCCTTCGTACGAATTTGTAAGTGCCAGCAGCGAAATAGAATTTAACCGGTACGTGCTGAATGCATCTTACCATTTTAAACGCACCATAGGTGCGGGAGAAGCCAAAGAGGAAGAGCCATTATAATAGCTTTACAATATCATTTTTATCAAAAAGAACAAATATTGAATTAAGGTGTAAAATCCAATTTCAACTCTGGGTATTATTTAATAATTTACCAACCGCTCCACCATTTCCTGCAACCGCTCATAAGCCATAAAATTTTTCTCCAGCTCTAAACTAAAAGGAATCGGCGTATCTAAACTTGCGCAACGCATCACAGGTGCGTCTAATTTATCAAAACAATGTTCCCCTATCCATGCTGCTATTTCTCCACCAACACCACCTGTGAGTGAGTCTTCATGAAGGATTAAAACTTTACCGGTACTGTGTACTGCTTTGCGAATAGCATCATAATCCAGCGGTAGTAAAGTACGTAAATCTAATATCTCAATACTAATATCTAAATTCTTGGCAGTATATTCCATTGCCCAATGCACCCCTGCGCCGTAGGTAATAATGGTTACATCTTCACCCTGCTGCACTTGTCGTGCTTTGCCAATTTCAATTTCATAATACTCATCTGGCACCTGCCCACTTACACTTCTATACAAAGCCTTGTGCTCAAAAAACATGACCGGGTTTGGATCGTTTATAGCTGCAATCATTAAGCCCTTTGCATCTTCGGGTGTGCTTGGGTAAACAACTTTTAACCCTGGTGTGTGTGCAAACCACGCTTCATTGCTTTGGCTGTGAAACGGCCCTGCGCCCACACCACCGCCCGTTGGCATACGAATAACCACATCTGCATTCTGCCCCCAACGATAGTGAATTTTTGCCAGATTGTTTATGATCTGGTTAAAACCCACCGTTGCAAAATCTGCAAACTGCATTTCCATTACACTTTTATAACCTTCTAAACTTAAACCCAATGCTGCACCTACGATAGCACTTTCGCACAGTGGCGTGTTGCGTACCCGGGCTTTTCCAAATTCGTGTACAAAACCTTCTGTTACTTTAAAAGCCCCGCCGTATTCTGCAATATCCTGCCCCATTAAAACCAAATTATCATGCTGCTGCATGGATTGTTTTAGACCGTCAGTAATAGCATTAATGAACTTCTTATCGGTAGTGGGTTGTTGTGTTGCGGGTTTTTGTATTGCGGGTTTTAAAGTTTCAGGTTGCGGGTTTTTTGAAGGCCTGGAATTATCAAGAACCCGTAACTCGTAACCCGCATCTCGTAACTTATACACATCGGTTATCTCCTCCTTAGTGTCTGCAACAATTTTATCTGCCTTGTATGCTTCGTTAAGTTCAGTATCTATATAATTTTTTGTTGCTGCTTTTACTGTATCAATTTCTGCTTCGGTTAAAATATCTTGGTCACGCAACCATGCTTCATAATTTTTTACAGGGTCTTTCTTTTCCCACTCGGTAAACAAATTTGCCGGTACATATTTTACGCCACTTGCTTCCTCATGCCCCCGCATACGAAACGTCATACACTCAACCAAATAAGGCTTTTGGTTTTTTATACAATACTCCCGCACACCTTTAATGGTATCGTACACTTCCAATAAATTATTACCGTCTATTCTTATCCCTTCCATACCATACCCCTTGGCTTTATCAACCAAATTTTCGCAGCGGTACTGTTCATTTACAGGTGTGCTTAAACCGTACCCATTGTTTTCAATAATAAAAATGACGGGCAAATCCCAAACGGCGGCTGTGTTTAACGCTTCATGAAAATCGCCTTCGCTTGTGCCACCATCGCCACTAAAAGCGAGAGAACATTTTTGTTCGCTTCTTAGTTTGTAGGCAAGCGCCACACCATCTGCGAGCGCAAGTTGCGGACCTAAGTGCGAAATCATGCCGCATACAAAATGTTCTTTACTGCCAAAATGAAAACTTCTTTCACGCCCTTTACTGTAGCCTTCTTTATTGCCCTGCCATTGCATAAATAATTTGCTGAGCGGCATGTTGCGGCCGGTAAAAACGCCTAAGTTTCTGTGGAGGGGCATTATCCATTCGTTCTGTTGCATGGCGGCAGTTGCGCCAACCGAAATAGCTTCCTGCCCAATACCGCTAAACCATTTTGATATTTTCCCCTGGCGCAGCAGGAGCAACATTTTTTCTTCTATCATGCGGGGAAGCAGTATAGATTTATAGAGGGTTATAAGTTCTTCCTTGGTTAATCCTTTATTTAAAAAATTCATATTGCGAAGATAGAACCTTGGGTTATTTAAATGGTAAGAATAACAAGGGATTTTTATATGAAGATTTGAATGTTATCTAATAACAGGTAAATAAAATGTTAGATTCAATATTGTTTAATTTTACATTTGTTAGATTGGTTAGATTAACATCAAACTTTAAATAAACGAGGCTGCAAAAGCTCTTCATTTTTTGCACATTTTAAATACATCTGACACTTACAAAATAAGAAAGATTACTAGTTAGATCATGAATAAGAAAGATTACAATTATCCCGCAGGGTATTCTTTTATGCAAACAGCATTTAAGTCAAATAAATTTATTGAGAACCCTATCATTTTTATGCAGCAGAGCATTGGCAAATTTGGCAATACTTACTCAGCTTCTCTTGGTATAAAAAAGAAAATACTTATAACGCAAAACGCAGATTTTATCAGTTATGTGCTTAAAGATAATCAAAAGAATTATAAAAAATCCCCGTTATCCACCGAACGTGCCGTAGAGCTTTTTGGCAATGGATTGCTTTTTAGTAATGGGGAATACTGGAGAGAACAACGGCGCTTGATACAACCTGCTTTTCACAAAGACAAATTAAGTGGATTGTATGAAAACATCATAAAAACGATTCATGGCTTTTTGCCTGATTTTACTGCCGGGGAGCGTGTAGATATTTATCCACTTGTGCACCAGGTTTCTTTCAATATTTTATTAAACTCCCTATTTGATATTTCTTTAAAGCCTGCTCATGTAAAGGAATTAAACATTGCCTTTGGTGAATTGCAGGATTTTCTAATGAAGGATATTAACCAGCCAATAAAAAGATTATTCTACCCAATAAACGGTGCTAAAAGATTTCACCTTAACAAAGCAAAAAGAATACGAGAAATTTTTAAAGAAATTATAGAGGAAAGAAAAAATACCGAAGGGCATTTTACTGATTTGCTGGATATGTTGCTACACAGTAAATATGAAGATACCGGCACTTATATGAATGAAGAACAGATAACAGATGAGTTGCTCATTCTTATTTTTGCAGGGCACGAAACAACCGCCAACACATTATCGTGGTTGCTTTATTTACTGGCAGAAGATGAAACTGTTTTAAAAAAGCTTACCGCCACATTTACAGAAAATGTCTATGATTCTTTAAACAACAATTATTTAAAAGCAACAATAAACGAAGGTATGCGCTTGTACCCAGCAGCATGGATGACGGAAAGAATAGCCATAGCCGACGACAGCTTTGATGGAATTAATTTTGCCAAAGGAACTATCATAATTCCCTTCTTTTTTGGATTACACAGAGATGAAAACTTATGGACCGACGCCGGCATTTTTAACCCCGAACGTTTTTTAAATGACAACAATCTAATGAAAGTTAAGCACTACTTTCCGTTTGGCGCAGGACCAAGAATGTGTATTGGCAATAATTTTGCCATGGCCGAAATGTGTTTTTTCCTACACGAATTTTTAAGAGTTCTCACCATCAAATCTACAGGAGAAAAGGTTGACATGAAACCGCTTATTACATTGCGGCCGAAAGAAGTTGTACTAAATGTGCAGCGGATTGTTTAATTTTTGAAACACTATTTTTTAGTTTCTCCATCTCCCAAAGCTGCGTTGGTGCCAGATGAAAAAATGGAGAGAATAATACTAAACAACAATGCCCACCAAAAGCCATCTACTTTAATACCATCCAATAATTTATCTGCTAATAAAATAATAGCTGCGTTTATTACGAAAAGAAAAAGCCCTAGTGTAACAATTGTTATTGGAAAGGTTAGGAAAATCAAGATCGGTTTTATGATGGCATTTAGGCAAGCCAACACCAAAGCAAAAATAATGGCCGTAACCACATCGGCAATATGAACGCCCGATAATATTTTAGACAGTACATAGGCAATAAGCCCTGAAATTAGAAGACGAATGAGGAAGTTCATATTGATAGATTAGGGTATAAAAATTAAAAGCATCTGCTGCAATAAATGCAAATTATTATTTTCTATTTATTCGAAATACTTTATATCCAAAGAACATTTAATTGTACCATGGGGAAGTTCCATTTCTGACTTAGTTCTTTTACCGCCATAAAACCATTTGTCTAAAAAGTAATAATAAAAAGCTATCCTAAATTTATTTGAAATCACTCCATCAAATCTTGCACCATACCTATATCCAGTCGTGTCAACGCCTGCTTCTCTGTCAAAGTATTTAATGGAATATTTATATTTTTCATCCAATATATATTCTATCCCAATGTACATGCCATTGTCGGGTATTTTTAAATGTAGGCTGTCTAAATTAATCGTTTGTTTTCCTTGCTTTTTAGGGAAATAAATAACCTGACGATCTGTAATTAATTCTCCTGGAAAAGAAGTGGAATCTACGATTTCGTAAAATGAAAGTTTCATAGGCGCTTTGATAGCAATTTTGGGCGCTTGGAAATAATTTAATAACCAAAAAGAAAAACTGATGGCAAAAGCGTTCTTTACATCTGGATTTACCATTACAGCTACTTTTGTATTAGTGGTAAAATCCCACGCTAACCCGCCAAATTTATTTTCCGTCTTATCATCTTCTTCATTGCTATACTCAGATAACTTTTTGGGTATACAGCTTTTAATTTCTACCGTACTTAATAAAGACTTTTTTTGGGTAAGTAAATAAGTAGGTGGTTGTTTTTTATCAAAAATAAAATGAAGGTTTTCGTAGCCAACATAAGAAATATCTATTGAATCGCCGGTTTCAAAATTATTGATGGCATTGCCATCTTTATCAGTAAATAATAACAGCTGTTTTGTACGGATTACTATTGTTGCGTAGGGCAGCGGAGCATGGGTTTCGGCTGCCTCAATATGTATAGTAGTTTGAGCAAACGCATCTATTTTAGAATTTGCTACAATGATTAACAGCAGTAAAAAAAAATTCAGTTTAGTCATGAAACCACAAGATTATCAGGTAGTATTTATTTCAAAAGACATTATCTAAAATTCATGTGTTAATCGCACTAAAATACTTCAACTTTTTCTTAAACGTGTATCTTATGTCTCAAATCTAGTATCTAGAATCTAATAAACCACCAATTCAAAAAACTTTTCCGGTTGTAAATATTTTTGTGCCAATGCCTGCAGCTCTTCTGCACTTGTATGTTTAATCGCAGCCACAGAGTCGTAAAAATATTTTTCATCAAGGTTGTTCAATATAATATTTTTCCATTTCGCCATAATATGAAACGGCCCATCAAGATCGCCTAAAATGCCACCAATCATATAATTGCGCACAAGCGATAATTCTTCTTCATCTATTATTTCATCTCTCAACAAAGCCATTTCCTTATACACTTCTTCAATGGTGGCTTCACACACATCCTTACCAGCTTCTGTACTTATGAGCCATGCACTTTCCTGCAAGTGGTTTTGTAGGTAACTGTATATGCCGTACGTGTAGCCTTTTTCTTCTCTAATATTACTCATTAACCTGCTGCCAAAAAACCCACCATAAACCGTGTTTAACACAACTACTTTTTTAAAATCTTCGTGGGGTCTGTTGGGGAAAGGCTGAGCAATTCTTATAGCTCCCTGTACGGCATTTTCGTCGTTTTGTATGCGATGTTTTAATTGTGATTCGGGCGTTGCAGTTATTTTTTTTACTTTAAAATCTGGTGCAGTTAGCGTGAGCTTACCAAAATTTTCATTTAAAAGCTCCTGTATATCTGCAGGTAATTTTCCGGCCACAAAAATGGCGCAGGTTCCCTGCAAATAATATTCTTTGTAAAAATTTTTAATGTCTTCTATGTTGAGCGCATCCAGATCTGGCACATGCGTAAAGCTAGCATACGGGTGATCATGGCCATACAATAACTGATCAATTTTCCTGCCCGCAATAAATTCGCATTTCAACAGATTTACAGAAAGCCGCTGTTTGCTGTTTTGCACAAAAATGTCTAGCTCTTCCTGCGGAAAAATACTGTTGGTAAGCATGTCGTTCATTACCGGAAGCAGTTTTGCGGCATGTTTGCTCAACGTATGTAAAGAAAGTACAGCTGTTTCGTTGTAACAACTGCGTGAGCAGCTTGCTCCTAAATATTCAAACGCTTCGTTTATTTGCAGAGCAGTACGACTTGTTGTTCCATTCCGCAAAAGAAAATTCGTAGCACCAGCAACGCCTTTATTTTCTTCGAAGAAATTACCTGCATAAAAAACCATTTCTATCTGCAGCACATCTTGCGCACCTGCATTTATCGAATAAACTGGTAGGCCATTATCTAGGTGAAAAAGTTCGTAGGGCTTAAGTTTTAAATTAAAATCTGTAGCGTCAATTATGGGTGGTGCTATTGTTCTGTTGAGCATGTTTAAATATAGAATTGTTTTAAAGCATCAATATTGATGTTTAAAGGTGATTGATGCGTTATAACGTGTATTGTAATTTTGTCAGCATCGTAGGTGCAAATAATTTTATAGTTTTTGTAAAGCGCTTGTCTTAAAGTTGGAAATTTATCTGGTGCAATTGGCCTCCCTTTTTCAGGAAATTCTTTTAATGATTTTATATGGTTTTTTTAAAAGCGTACAAACCTTCTCGCATTTACAACTGAATCTGTTGAAATGTAAATGAAAATATTGTGTAAATCTATAGAAGCAGGTATTGTGTAAATCAATCTTACCATGAATCAACCAATTTATCCATCTCTTCTTCGGTAAGAACATCTCCTCGGGCTGCAGCTTCTAAACTATTTTCAATTTTATCCATCAAAATAATTTCTTCAAGCACACTATCTAAGTTTTTAAACTTTTCTTCGGGCATATTCTTAATAGTCTCTAATAATTTTTCTTTGGTTATCATGGTGGCCTTTCATCAAATTTATCAATTAATTATTACTCATATAATACATAGTACTACAATTGTTTTCATCAAAAATTATTCTGGTTTCTGCTAGGATATCTTCCGCTGTTACCGCTTGGTATTTTGCTAGCTCACTGTTCATTAAATCTGCATCGCCCAGTAGTTCATACATAGCAATACTGCTTGCTCTGTTCATCACACTCATATCTTCAAAAGCCAGTGTACTTTCTGTTTTATTTTTTACTTTTTCCAGTTCTAAAACAGTTACTCCTGTGGCCTGCAGTTTTTTAAGCTCTTCATTTATGGCCTGTTCTGCTTTCTTAATATCAACTCCTTTTATAAGCTTTCCTTCTATCACCAACAAGCCCGCATCTGTACTGCCCATGTGGTAGCACTCAATATTGCTAAACAACTGCTGTTCTTTTACAAGGCTTTGAAACAACCGTGATGAAGCCCCACCACTTAAAATATCTGTAATTAAATCTGCGGTGTAATATCGATCATCTACCCTTGGATAAATATGCCAGCATTTGTACAAAGCATCCAGCGGCACATCTGCTTTTACCTCCAACGTTCTTGGTGCAGTTTGTTTGGGCTCAACCGGTAAATTCCTGGTGTACTTTTCCCCTGCCGGAATGCTGCCGAACCATTTTTCTGCTAGCTCTTTCACTTTTGCAACTTCTACATTACCTGCAACTGAAAGTATTGCATTTGATGGGTTGTAATGCTTTTTAAAAAATGCTCTTACATCAGCCAGCGTGGCATCTTCCACGTGTTTTAACGATGCCCCAATGGTCATCCATTTATAAGGGTGTGTAGTATAAACCATGTTACGGAGCCTGTGCCATACATCGCCGTAAGGTTTATTTATATAATGCTCTTTAAATTCCTCACATACAACTTTCCGCTGGACTTCCAGGCTTTTTTTACCAAAGGCAAGACTTAACATACGGTCACTCTCCAGCCAAAAAGCTGTTTCAATATTTTCTGCCGGTAACTGGCAATAGTAATTGGTAAGGTCGTTGGTGGTGTAGGCATTGTTTTCGCCACCGGCCACCTGTAACGGTTCGTCATATACCGGAATATTTATGCTGCCGCCAAACATTAAATGCTCAAATAAATGTGCAAAGCCTGTCTTCTCGGGGTTTTCGTCTTTTGCACCTACGTCGTACAAAACATTTACCACTGCCATTGGTGTGCTGTCATCTTCGTGTACAAGCACCCTTAAACCATTTTCTAACGTAAATTTTTCAAACAAAATCATGTACAAATGTACGGTGCTGTATTTAAAAAGTTTGTTATCGTATGCTAATTGGCACCAGATTTATAAGATATGGGTGATCGTTTCTTTTAATGATAAGCAATATTTTTTCTTTTGCCTTTTGAAGTTGCGCTTCGTATTGCTGTATGTTGCCAGTAATATTTGTGTCTACTGACATTAGTTCATCTCCATTTTTTAAACCCGCTTTATCAGCAGGCGATTTTTCCACTATGTCATCTACATAAATTTTATCATCATAACTATAAAGCGACATACCGGTATAGGCATAATCAAACTTGTCGTTAAAACTGCCGTTCGGAACAATATACATTTCCTGAGCAGGATAATTTAGCGTTATATTAAACCGCCTCATTATATCGTTGCCTAGTAAACCAGCTGTGTATGGGTAAGATGTAACATTTCCCTCATCGTTGTACAAATTGGTAGGCACATTTCTAAATATGTATGGGCCAAACTTAAGCGATTTTATTACTGTAAGCCGCATTGTTTTTTTTCCGCCAAGCCCCTGTACCAATGTAGCGACCGGTTTGCGCCTGCCCAATAAAATTTTGTTATCCTTTAAAAAATTTTCAGTTATTAGTAAGCATAACCCGGCTCCGGTATCTAAATAAAAATTAAAAATACTTTTCTCCTTGTCTTTCACCGAAAGTGGTAAGGCCATAAGTTTCCTAAAAGTCGGTTTCAGTAACGATCCCCCATTGCTGTATTTGAATTTTGTGGGTTTATAAATTTTTATAGTGGCTGAGTCAAAATTTATATCAAGAACGTATCTGCTTAAAAAACTGTACCCAATAATTCCATCTATTTTTTCTCCATAAACACTTCCAAGCAGGCTATAATCGTTCACATAAAAATTAAGGCTGTCTGTTACAAGGTTGCCCATAATTAATTTGCGGTTAAATGCGAAAGAAACTTTTTTTGCACCTCCAATACCGGAAACGACTGTATCAGATTTTTTTAAGTTGATGTTGAGGTTGCTGCAGGTGGTAGAGTCCAGAGAGATGCCACCACTGCCGCTATCAAGAATGAAGTTTAGGGTTTGGTCAATATTATCAATTTTTGCCTCAATAACAATCACGCCACCTGTATAAGTTTCAAAAGGTATTGTCTGTAGTAAGTTGAGTGCATTTCTATCTTTATTTTGCTGTGCAAAAACACTATCCGAGATAAGGAATATTAATATGATGCAGATCGCTTTAATAATTGTGTGGTTACCTATTACAAGTTAATGAATGTACTTTTGCAGAGCAATTTAAATCCGCGTTTTATATGAATATAGATGAATTGTTGAAAAAAGCCCTCGCTTTTGAATTCCTTACTGTAGAGGAAGGCGTGTTTTTGTTTGAAAACGCTGCACTGGCAGATTTGATGTATGTGGCCAACGAACTGAGAAAAATACAGGTACCACACGGAAAAGTAACATGGCAGATAGATAGAAATGTGAATACAACAAATGTCTGTATTGCCAATTGTAAGTTTTGTAATTTTTACAGAATACCCGGGCATAAAGACACCTACATTACTGATATTGAAACCTACAAAAGAAAAATTGAAGAGACCATTGCTTATGGCGGAGACCAGTTATTATTACAGGGCGGTCACCACCCGGAGCTTGGGCTTTCTTTCTATGTAAATTTATTTAAAGAACTAAAGAGCCTATACCCAAATATAAAATTGCACACGCTTGGCCCGCCGGAAATCGCACACATTACCAAACTTGAAAAGAGTACCCACAAAGAAGTTTTAATGGCTCTAAAAGAAGCAGGTATGGACAGCCTGCCGGGCGCAGGTGCCGAAATACTAACTGACCGTGTAAGAAGATTGATAAGCAAAGGAAAATGTGGCGCACAGGAGTGGCTAGATATAATGCATGAAGCCCACAAGTTAAGCATCACCACATCTGCAACGATGATGTTTGGTCATGTTGAAACACTGGAAGAGCGTTTTGATCACCTAATAAAAATTAGGGAAGTGCAAAGTCGCAAACCGGAAGATGCAAAAGGTTTTCTTGCCTTTATCCCATGGACTTTTCAAGATGCAGATACTCTACTTGCCCGCATACGTGGTGTGCACAACCTTACTACACCGGAAGAATATATACGTATGATAGCCATGAGCCGCATCATGCTGCCAAATGTAAAAAACATACAGGCTAGCTGGCTCACAGTTGGGAAACCGGTTGCACAACTTTGTTTAAATGCCGGCGCAAATGATTTTGGTAGTATTATGATTGAAGAGAATGTGGTAAGTGCTGCCGGTGCTCCGCACAGATTTACTGCAAACAGTATACAAGAAGCAATTAGAATGGCTGGCTTTGAGCCACAGTTGCGTAACCAACAATATGGCTGGAGAGAAATGCCCCAAATGATGGAGCAGGTGATAGATTATTAAACAATTTTTTAGGCATGTACTTTGTAAAGATAGTAGTTCACTATTAAAGCAACGAGTATGAAAAAATTATTAACGATGCTAACTCTAATGTTAAGCATTGGGTTTGTAGCAAGCGCACAAGAGGTAAAAACAGAAGTAAAGAAAACTAGTACAGCTAAGCAAAAAGTACACAACACTTTTAGCAAGCACAAGCACTACAAAGGTTATAAAGTTATACACAAGAATGGTAAGCACAAATCAAAAAAAGTAGTGAATACCATGACTGGAGAAACAAAATCCAAAAAAGAATAAATACTTTTTTAATAAAACAAGAGGCTGTCTCATAAGTACAAGGTAGCCTCTTTTTAATTCTTAGATTTAAGGGTGGTTGCTATTTATAGAATAAATGCACACAAGCAAATCATTTCTTTTAATTCCACTGCTGGTAAAATTAATATTCTGAAGATCTCCATTAAGGCGCACATCTTGCCATGTAAGGATATAAATATCGTCACTTTCCAGATCTATCTCTAACACTGAACTCACATTGCCTGCGGCTTCCTGCCAGCTTGCATCAAAACTTCCATCAAAAATATTTGGCTGCTTATTTCTAAGACGCTCAAACTCTTCACTTGAAAACGATTTCATTTTATTATTGAAAAATTCGCCTGTGTAACGGTCGTTGTTTTTAGATAAAATAAATGTTCCAAATACTTCTGTTATGGTCTAAGTATTAAGTGTGTAAATGATGAGTAAATGTACAATTTAATCATAGTAGTAAATAGCTGTCGGTGGTTTAATAAACAAGCAGTTTTGAAAAAAGAGAACCCTCATTTAATGCAAAAAGAAAAGTCGCTCAAACAATGAGCGACTTTTCCTTTAAATTAAAATCTAAACAAACAAAATTTATTTTTTTGGCATTAGTACCGCATCAATTACATGCGTTACACCGTTGCTAGATACAACATCAGCAATAGTTACATTAGCACCATTGATTGTTACCTTGCCATCTTTTACACCTACCGTTAATTCTTCACCTTGTACTGTTTTAATTTTTTGACCATCTTTAAGATCAGCTGCTTTTACTGCACCAGATACTACGTGGTAAGTAAGCACACCTGTAAGTTTATCTTTGCTTTCAGGCTTCAATAAACCATCTACTGCACCTGCAGGCAATGCAGCGAAAGCTGCGTTAGTTGGAGCAAATACTGTGAAGGGACCTGCACCACTTAAAGTTTCTGCAAGACCTGCTGCTTTTACTGCAGCTACAAGTGTAGTATGATCAGCAGAACCTGCTGCATTTTCTACAATGTTTTTAGAAGGTACCATGTTTGCACCACCTACCATTACACCAGCTTCTTCCGCTTTAGGCGTTTCCGCAATTTTAGTTGTGTCCTCAGTAGCTGTAGTTACTTCAGTCTTTTTTTCGCCATCGTTACAAGCTGTTAGCATTAAAACAGATGCAGAGGCTACTAATACTGTAGATAAGAATGTTTTTTTCATTTTTTTGTTTGTTAATTGGTTATTAATTGAGAGTATTGCAAACTACGGAATAAAATTTATGCCAGATTTTTCAAACAGCTATTTTTTTAATAAGATGTATGATTTTCCTTAAAAGGTAACTGTTACATATTTGTATTGAAGAACGCTAGCCAGCCATAAAGGACCATTTTTTAGCAAAATAATAGCCTGTGCGTTACATGCATTACACGTAGAAGACACAACCTCAATATTTTGTGGCCTTCCGTTTTTATCAACGAAGAAAAAGAGGCGAACAATCCCGTTTTGGGGAATATCGTTTTCGTCAAATAATGGAATCTTGTTGTTTTTTACATACTCGTTAAAAGCAATTGTATTTGCTGTTAGGGTATCCCTTTGCTTTTTAAGATTTAACTTCAGCACCAACTCTCCAAATATTTCTATAACGGCATCCTGAGCACCGTTGCTGTTATTTAAATATTTTAAACTTACGCCATATACCAAGTCCATATAACGCTGGTATAGTTCGCCCAGCAAAGGCATGTTATTATTTTGCCGATATTGTAGCAGCAGTTCCTTTACTGAATAAGCAGTTGATATTTTTTTAATAAAAGCCAAAGAACTAAAGTAGTAAATATTGTATAAGTACAGGTTATTAGCTATTGTCCAAAATTTATATTCTTTACAAAGTAAGAGTTGTTTGTATGATGGATCTGGTTGTAAATAACCTTTAAAAATTTCCTAATTTCAATAATAATTATATATGGCTTTTGGTTGAAAGTATTAAATTTACAATATGGCAAATCCAACTACAGCATTGATAGATGCATTGCGTTTAACAGTAAAAAATTTAAGGAGTGGGGCGTATCATTCGTGGGGACACCATGGCGCATGTAACTGCGGAAACTTAGTACAGTCTGTAACAAAATTTACGAAAGAAGAAGTGTTGAAATATGCACATGCAAGTACTGGTGAGTGGACAGAAATGTCGCAGGAGTTTTGCCCAATAACAAATGCACCGCTTAAATTAATTTTTAGCAAACTAGAAGATATCGGGCTTACACCAACCGATATACATCACATAGAATATTTGAGCGATAAAGAAGTATTGAATAATTTACCCGGAGGTTTTAGGTGGCTCAAAAGAAATAAAAAAGAGGATGCCATTGCGTATTTTGAAACCTTTGCAAATGTGTTGGAAGATAAACTGATTGCAGGAATTACCATTGATTTGAACAAACTGCAACCAATGAATTTTAAGCCGGAAAGAAAACGTGAGGTATCACACTATGAATTAGTGTAAAAATTTATATATATTTATTTTGCCGGTTATTATTTAACCGGCTTTTTTTATACCCGGCTTATGTACTTTCAATTTGGTTTAAGGAGTTCGCTGCTGCTCATTTTTTTTGTGCACGGGCTGGTATATGCTGTTTTGCTTTTTAGAAAAGGCATAGTAAATGAAACTGTTTCTGACAAATGGCTAAGTGCTTTTTTACTCGTTTGTGTATTATATATTTCTCCCTGGATGCTTGGTTTTGGTGGTTGGTACGATAAACAACCTTACCGGGATATTCTTTTTTACATGCCCATGCAACATTTGTTTTTAATGGGGCCTATTGTATTTTTTTATGTTCAGAGTTTATTAAACCCGTCTTTTAAATTTGGCAAAAAAGAATGGCTACACTTGCTGCTGGGTATTTTTTACATTGTCTACAGCATTGTAATGGTTGTTACAGATAAGTTGATTTTAAAAAAATACTATTTTCTTGCAGATGGCACTGACAGAGATTTTGACCCATGGTACCAATATGCAGGATTCTTTTCTATGCTTTTCTATTTTATTGCAAGCATGCGTTATTACAGCATGTATAAAAAATTAATGCTGCAGGTTATCAGTTATGCAGATGTGGTGGTTTTTAAATGGGTGCGTAATTTTTTAGTGGCATTGCTATGTATGCAAATTTTGCAAATAACCTTTTTTATATTGGGTAAAATCAATCCGTTCTTTAATGATTATGTAGGCTCGTGGTGGTACTTTTTTATGTTTGCCATTATTTTTTATTATATCGCAATTACAGGGTATTCAAATTCTATTGAAACCAAAGTGCCGTTTAAATTAAATTTACTGCAATACAAACCTGCTTTGCTTTTGGGAAATGTTACAGCACCCCAACAATTAGTGAACAACGATTTTTTTGAAGAGGCAGAAGTAATAGAAATTGATAATGTGCAGTATGAGAAAAAAGAAGACACCGCTTTGCTGAATGAATGGAAACCAAAGATAGAAGCGTTGCTTAAAAATGATAAAATATATGAAGACCCTGAACTTTCTCTTACTCAAATAGCAAAGCAGCTAAAAACAAACCCATCGGTTATTTCTAAAGTTATTAACCAAGGGTTCCAAATGAATTTTAATGACCTCATTAATTTTTACAGGGTTGAAGCTGTGAAGGAAAAGCTGAATGCCGGCGAACAAAAATTGCAGACATTACTTGGAATTGCTTTCCACTGTGGGTTTAACAGTAAAGCAACTTTCAACCGTGCGTTTAAAAAGTTTGCTTTGGTAAGTCCGAAGGAGTGGTGTGAAAAAAATGATACTGGTGTATGAGTTATGAAAGAAATCTACGTGATTATTTTTTAAAATTCAGCAGCAGATTCGCAGATTCACAAGTGAATTAATCTGCGAATCTGCTGCCAAAATACAATATCTATTTTGATTTATTATTGCCGTAAGGCACAGCCCACTCTGAGTTGCTTACTACAATTGCATACTGAAAATAATCTGTAGTTGCAGCCGTTTTATTTCTCATCCAATTAGATGTCTTATCAAACTTTGAATTGGACTCTACCAAATACAAACGCTTATTAAATGGTGATGATGCGCCATTCAGTTTAAAAATTACATTCTCATTTTTGCCGATAAACTTTCTAAAAGCTTTTATTCCATCAACCGTATAAATCATACTGTCATCATTTACCATGGCAGCTTTGCTGAAAACGGCTCCTTTATCTCTGGCCATTTCGGGTAAAAATTGCGAGGGTAACATACTTGCACTTTCAACACAAAAAACGGGAATGGAAATTATTTTATTTGCCACTCGCAAGTTGCTCTTCTTCAGCATAGCAGAAAAAGACAGCCCACCATTAATACTGTCCTGCATGCCATGAAAGCGACCCCAAAAGCCATACATTTTTTTATCGGCTAATTTGTATTCATTGTAAAAAGTGGTAAAGTTTTCAAAGATTTTATTCTCTCTCCCTTTCTTTGATGCTATGTTTTTTACGATAAATTGAAAAGCAAAATAGTTGCCTTTAAAACTCTTCTTATAATTGTTTTCGTTTGCTGTAATATCGGTTACAAGCCTGCGGGTAAATTTTATAAATGATCTTGTGGTATCATCATTTAAATTGATACTTGCAAAAGAAAGCAAACTGTCTATTATTTTGTTACCTGCTTTGTATCCTGCCTCTGTTGCAATTTCTGTCAGCAATTTTTCATTCATGTTTAAATCCTGTGCTTCATCTAACCCCAATACTATTATTTTCTTGCCTTTGGCTAAAGTGAGGTTATAATTGTACAGACTTTTCCATTTTTCAAAACCGGTTTTTTGCTTCCCCGTTGCGCCTGTTCGTTGTACCAATGTTGGTATATGGCTTTTAAGAAGTCTTCATTGCCTGTATTTAAATATTTATTAATGTAATAAGCCTGGCTAAAATCTACTTCTGCCACATAATAGCGCACGCCGTTTTTCTTGTTTATTTGTTTGAAAAGTTCTGCATCCAGTTGGTTGGGTTTGTAATACCCGTGCGATTCTGTTACGAGAAATAGCTGATGGTTGTAAAATGCATCGTCAAAAATGGCAAAATCATTGGTTGCACCGAGGGTGATTTTTTCGTTGTTTTTGGCAAGGTAGTTCGAATAGGTACTATCCTGTGCAATTGTTGGTTGGCTTAAGAAACTCGCTGTTATGATAAGTAAAATGTGTAGATAGTTTGCTAAAAAGCTGAAGGTTGAGGTTATTAATTTTTTCATGTTGTTCTTTGTATAATTTTTAAAAGTTTTTTTAACAATGTAAAATTACAGCGGCAGAACAGCCTGCTCCAAATGCAAGGGCTTATTAGTATTGGTTTTGGGGCGAACTGCATCATTAGGGGTGAGCAGTATGGGATATTGATTTTTTAGGAGCGAATGGTTGCCGGCGAAAATAATTCTAAAAGATTTTCTTTGGAGAAATCAAAGCGAAGTGGCTAGGCGAAGTAGTTTTTGCTCACAGATTTGGGAGGATTTTCGCAGGTTGTTTTGCTTTTTGCGGTAAAACGATGACACGAAAACTTAGGTTTATGGGTTTTGAATTGCAGCCAGTCTTTCCTTTACTTCTTTGTTTAAGTTTCGGGAAACCGGTATTTCGTCTTGCAAAAAAGCAAGTTGCAGGCGATAACCCTGTGCGGTGCCCACCACATTTTGTACTGCTGCCAAATTTACCAGCGCAGTACGGTGGCAGCGATAAAATGAAGGAAACCCTGCGGTATTCTCTGCTACTTTTTTTAAGGTTGTTCTTAAAATTGCAGTAACAGGTCTTTCATTCTTTACATAATATACTTTTACATAATTAGCGGCAGAAGTAGCAGCCAAAAAATTGGCAGCTAAAATAGTGAGATTTTCCTTTTCATTCTCCGCTTCAATGGTTACAAAATCTGCTGTGATTTTTTCATCAAGTTGCTCAATGGGCAAAACCACTTCCTGTAATTCCATGATTTCCACACCAACATTTTCTTTAATGTGATGAGGAAGTTGCAGGTTTAATTTGTCTGCCTCTTTTCTGTATTTTTTTAACAGCCGGGTTTGGTTTAATAAAATACTAACTGTTGCCGGTGCTATACCAATTATTCCCGTATAAAAAATCATTCTAAACCATCTTGTTAACGACAGCGAATCGCCATACATAATTTTTGCCGCAAGCACATTAAAGCAGGCAATGGTAGTAATAATAATGAGGGTAAAAATAATTTCTCTGCCGACTGTCCATTTTTCTTCTTTAAAAAATTGATGGAACAGCGGGAACAACACCAAAAAAATCAAAGCAAATAGGCAATGCTGTGGTTGCGCCAGCGAAGACACTATTGATGAGCAAATGCTGTTGAGTGCTATTAAACCCAAACGGTTTTACAAAATACATCAGCATAAAAACAACAAGCCCAAAGATCAAAGCAAGTTTAATCTGTACCGGCTTTCGCTCTTCGAGCGGATAAGGTTTGGTTATACCAGATAAAACTTTGTTCATAAGCGACGCAAAAATAAAGCAAATGGATTTGCAACTATAGAATTTTTAAATCTATTTAAACTTACTCAAAATTCCAAAACTCACATAATCAACGCATTAACTTATTTGACACGACTCAAATTCTCTATGTATGATTTGATACCAGCTTTTGTAGGCTCAAATCATCATTTGAAGCGACCACGGCTGGTGGGTGAGCCATCTTTGTGCAAACAAATCACTTAAAAATGTAATCATGAAAAAATTAATCCTCTTCTCCGCAACCTTACTTGTAACGATTCAAATGGCGGTTTGCCAGATGGGCGCTTTAAAAGGATCCGGAAAAATTGTAACCAAAACTTTTACTTATCAGGATTTTGACAAAATTCAATTAAATGACCTTGACGGAAGAGTTGAAGTAGAAGTGGGAAAACCCTATAGCATCAAAATTTCCATTGACGATAATTTGGGGCCTTTGCTTACGGTTTCTGAAAACAACAAAACGCTGACTGTAGCACTTAATAAAAATGAAAACAACAGGCGTTATGTAGAAAATACCAATATCAAAATTACGATCAGCGTTCCAGCATTAAACAGCGTTGTTCACAATGGTAACAGCGATGCATTTATTACCAGGTTAAAAAACAACAGCTTTTCTGCAAAAAGTACCGGGAATGGAAATTTAGTATTGACGGGAACGGCAGACAACATTGAGATAAATAAAGCAGGAAACGGCAATGTGGATGCAGCTGAATTAACGGTGAAAAATGCAAAAATTATTTCTGTAGGAAATGGAGACGTAAAAGTGAATGCCAGCGAAACATTTGTTGCTGATGGAACCGGAAACGGTGATATCATAAATAAGGGTAGTGCAAAACCATCTGCCAGTTCAAAACAAACAGGTAACGGGGAAATAATAAACAACTAAAAACTTTCAGCCAAAAACCAACAATTAAAAAATCATTTTATGAAACTTCTTTTATCAATATTATTTTTTGCATTTTCTGTTGCAGCGCAAGCACAGGTTATAAAGGACACAACATCTGTATTAATGGCAAACAAAAACCTGGATGCTGTAATTGTTACAACCAAAAAGCCCTTTATTGAGCAACAAATAGATAAAACCGTTGTAAATGTGCAGGCAGATATTACTGCTATTGGCAGCAGTGCTTTTGAGATTTTGCAAAAAGCACCAGGCATAAATATTACCGGAGAAGATGTCATAAATATGAGCGGAAAAGCAGGTGTAAATGTTATGATTGATGGACGCCCAACGCAAATGAGCAACAAAGAATTGGCAAATTTCCTTCGCTCGATGCCAGGAAGTACCATTGATAAAATTGAATTGATTACCAATCCATCTTCCCGTTTTGATGCACAAGGCAACGCAGGGATCATAAATATTCGCCTAAAGAAGAATAAACTAAAAGGTACCAACGGAAATGTAAATATTGGTTATACACAAAATGTACATTACCGCAGCAATGCAGCCTTAGCCATAAACCACCGCTCAGGTAAAGTAAATGCATTTACAAATGTGAGTGTTAATAACAACAATCAGCATACGAATGGATATATCAACAGAAATGTTACTGTAAATAATGTGGTAAAGAACTTTAATAATACTACAGTTGATAAGGATAAAAATGTAGCGCATAACATTAGAACAGGCGTAGATTTTTACTTGAATAAGAAAAGCACTTTTGGTTTTTTGTTTACAGGAAATGGCAACTGGAATCCATTTAACACGCCAGGCAATACCATCATAAGCAGTAATGGAATCACTGATTCTTCTTTACAAACCAGCAACGATAATTTGTATAAAAACCGCCGTTACAATACTAATTTAAATTACAGATATGCAGACACAATAGGCAACGAATTAAATATAGATGCAGATTATACTAAGTTTAAAAATACCAACACGACCAACCTTGGAACCGCGTTTTTAAATAAAGCAAATACAAAGTATAATTTTACGGCCAATGATTTGAATGTGGCAACCAATATAAATATCTATGCAATAAAAGCAGATTACACAAAACAATTAAAGGCAATAAAAGCCAAAATAGAAACAGGCGTAAAATTTAGCAACGTTGCAACCAACAACGATCTTTTTGCAACCGCATTGGCAGGCAATACAATGAAAGCAGATACCGGCAGGAGTAACAATTTTAAATACCAAGAAAATATTTACGCAGCTTATATAAATTTTGGCAAAAAAGTAAAAAAGTTCGAATACCAGTTTGGTTTGCGTGTTGAAAACTCCATCATAAAAGGTACATCAACAGATCTTAAAAACAACACGATAAATAATCCTGACACCAATTACATAAATATTTTTCCAACCGCTTTTGTAAGTTATAAATTGAATGATAAAAATATGTTTGCAGCATCGTACAGCAAACGAATTAACCGTCCAGATTACCAAAGCCTAAACCCGTTTGAAACCATTTATGATATTTATACATCAGAAAAAGGCAACCCCTTTTTAAAGCCACAATACACAAACAATTTTGAATTAAAATACACTTACCGCTATGCATTAAATGTAGCGCTGGGTTACAACCATACCAAAGATTACAGCCAAACCATTTCTACACAAACCGGGCAGCAAACACAAGCCACCGCTGCAAATATTGGCAGTTTAGACAATGCTTATATTAACATAAGCGCACCGTTACTCATTACAGAATGGTGGGAAGGTTATGCAAACGTTACGGGGTTTTACAATTATTACAAAGGCGTTTTACCAAATGGTATTTTAAACCAAAAAACCTTGGGCATGAACTATTACATTCAAAATAATTTTAAACTTGGCAAAGGCTGGAGCACGCAAGCAAGTAGCTGGTTTAATGCAGGTACGAGAGAAGCTATTTTTAAAACAAGGTCACTGGGTAGTTTGGATTTGGCAGTTAAGAAAAATATTTTAAAAACTAAAGGTTCTATCAGGCTTACCCTTACCGATGTTTTTAATACACAGCAATGGAGGCAACAAGTACAATTTGCCAACATGGATTTTACTTATCGCCGCAAATGGGAAAGCCGTGGCGTGCGTTTGCAGTTTAGCCGGAGCTTTGGTAAAACCAAATTCCAAGCAAGAGAAAGAGATACCAACCAAGATGCAATTAGGATTAAAGTGAAGGGGTAAATATTTATAAGAACTATTTAATAGCAAAATAAAACTTATGAAAAATATTAATTCCATTTTCGCCTTGGTTATCGCCATTTCATCTTGCAGCATGTTTAGGTCTGTAACCTCTAACACCACTATTACACCACAAAACAGTTTTGTATTGGGCAGCAATGAACACGGTCCATTTTCTGTAAAACTTAAAAACCTTTCAAAAAATCAAGTTGTATTACACAGGGTGCCAAATAACGGCGGCAATCATTCATATGTAACGGTACAGCCAAATGAAACCGTTATAGTGAAAGTAGAACGTAATACCTCATTGGTCATCGAAAATAAAACAGAAGATACCGCGTCAATATATTTAAACATTAAAGGCGATACAGGTTTAAGTATGGGGTATAAAAGATAACCCTATATCCAAATATCGGAAAAGAGCGACCTCCTTATGTTTTTTAATTGCGATAAATTTTTCTAAAAACAGTTCAATTATTTTGTTGCGTTCATAGTACTTCGTAAATTGTTGTATAATTCATCAAAGAAAAAGGAGGTATAAATGTCTAGTAATAAATCATGTATGCCTTCGGTTATCATCTAATAGCCGAGGTATTCAAAAAACATTGATTTTAGGTTGTAATGACCACTGCCGTCGGTGTTTTTACCGACGGCTTTTCATTTACCAAAACGGTGTTTATATCTAATTAAACGAAACACATAAGCATTTCAAAACATTGATGTTAAATAATAAACGATGGTCTATTTTGCTGGCAGCAAAACATTCTTATTGTTGTAAATTTGCATTTCAAACAAGAAAATGTCAGATATTCTTACCACAGGTAAACCAGCACTAACCGCAAAAGACTTTGCAACGGATCAAGAAGTGAGGTGGTGCCCTGGTTGCGGCGATTATTCCATATTGGCACAGGTGCAAAAAGTAATGCCCACACTCGGCATACCCAAAGAAAATATTGTGATAGTTAGCGGTATTGGCTGCAGCAGCCGTTTCCCTTATTACATGAACACTTATGGTATGCACAGCATACATGGCCGAGCAACAGCTGTGGCCAGCGGCCTTAAAGCCGCAAGACCTGAGCTGAGCGTTTGGATTGTAACAGGCGATGGCGATGCCCTTAGCATAGGCGGTAACCACACCATTCATTTACTACGCCGCAATTTTGATGTGAATATTCTTCTTTTTAATAACCAGATATATGGGCTCACTAAAGGGCAGTATTCTCCTACATCAGAAGAAAAAAAGATAACAAAAAGTACCCCTATGGGCAGCATAGACCATCCTTTTAACCCTTTGGCTTTGGCTATGGGTGCCGATGCGAGTTTTATTGCCCGATCTATGGATAGAGATCCCAAACACCTACAGGCAGTGTTGCTGCGCTCTGCTGCGCACAAAGGTTCTTCGTTTTTAGAGATCTATCAAAACTGCAATATATTTAACGACGGTGCTTTCGAAATATTTGCTGAAAAAAACAGCAAGCCCGAAGAAGCTATTTTTCTTGAACAAGGCAAGCCATTAATATTTGGTGCCACACAAAACCTGGGGATAAAACTAGATGGATTTAAACCAGTAATTGTAAATTTAGAGGATGGCGCAAGCTATGATGATCTTTGGATACACGATGAAAAAGATTTTTACAAAGCGCAAATTCTTATCCGTATGTTTGATAACCCCGCGTTGCAAGGCCATCTACCAAGGCCGTTTGGCGTATTTTTTGAAACAGAAAGAGCATGCTACGAAGATGTTATGAGCATGCAAATGGAAGAAGCACTTGCAAAAAATGGACCCGGTGACCTTGATAAATTACTGCGGGGCAGAGAGACATGGACGATAGGATAATATGCTGAAAAGCGGAATTTGACAATCTGAAAAAAGTGAGATAAAAAGAATAAACTAATTTTGTTGTTACAACATTAATACCCAATAATAAAATACACGAAAAAATGATAAAAACAGGCAATCCAGTAATAAGTATATACACAGAAATGACGCCCAACCCAGAAACGATGAAGTTTGTGGCAAACAAATTATTGTACCCGGGTAAGAGCATTGATTTTCCTGATGAAGAGAGTGCAAAGCCATCGCTGCTTGCGCAGGAATTGTTTACATTTCCTTTTATAAAGTCAGTATTTATAGCAAGCAATTTCGTTACACTTACTAAAACCGCAGATACCACTGACTGGCAAGATGTGATTCCTACCATTAAACAATTTTTAAAAGATTATTTAGAAGAAGGAAAACCTGTTGTAAACGAAGAAGAAATTGCGATTAGAAAAACGGAGAGCAGCAACGAAGTAAGTGCAGATGATGATGATGTGGTAAAACGCATAAAAGAACTACTTGAAAACTATGTAAAACCTGCGGTAGAAATGGATGGTGGTGCCATTCAGTTTAAAAGCTACGAAAATGGCAGGGTAAACTTAATGATGCAGGGAAGCTGCAGCGGTTGCCCAAGCAGCATGATTACTTTAAAAGCCGGTATAGAAGGTATGATGAAGAGAATGATACCAGAGGTAAAAGAAGTAGTGGCTGAAAGCGAATAGTTTTTAAGAATAATCTATAAATGGAAGGGGTTGTTTCAAAACAAAAATGAGGCAACCTTTTTTGGCTTTTTGAAAGGTTTTTTTCTGTAATGGTTTAATTTTATATTTTAAAAGGGTTTGTAATAACTTTTATGTAACAAAGTTAAAAACGACCTTTTGAGAGAAGACTCGCTAATACTATGGCCTAGGTGGACTTGTGAATGATGTTTTTTTCTCGCACCTATTTTGCATATAACTCCAATTTAGCAGGTAGGTTTTTCGTCTTTGCATAGGTAGGCTTTTTTATTTTTACTGGTATAGATT
>JBJXGJ010000200.1:0-4957 GCA_046153805.1 Ferruginibacter sp.
CGCTGTAAAATAACTTCCATATATTTCATTTACTTCTGTAAACAAACTCATATCGCTTAAAAAGATAGTGGTCTTTACAATGTTTGAAAAATCTGCCCCGGCCTCGTTTAAAACAGCGGCAATATTTTTCATTACCTGGCTTGCTTCTTCAGCCACTGTTGTATTGATGAGCTCTCCGTTAGCAGGATTTAATGCTATCTGCCCCGAAACAAATAACATATTACCTGCTTTTACTGCTTGGTTATACGGGCCAATTGGCGCAGGTGCAAGGTTGGTTTTTATGATAACTTTATCCATGCAGAAATTATTTTTTATTAAGCAAATATATCGTCTTTATAGCACGTATTTTTGTTTGAAAATGTTATAATGAAATATGTTGTACTAGGGGATGAAGCGGCTTTAGAAGCCATCAAAGTTAACGAAGAAAATATTCTTTGGGTTCATATACAAAACAGCGCTGAGTTATTTTTACATACAGATGCTGATGCGTATTTTGATTTGACTGAAAATGCCGGCGGAAATTATAATAGTTTGACCAAGCCAATATTCATAAACAGTATGGTAAATACACTTGCTGATAAAGAATACAAGGAACACGTGATCAGGGTAAATGCATGGCCAGGCTTTTTAGAAAAAGACCTGTGGGAAATTGCAGGGCAAATAACTGTAGAAGCGGCACTGGTACTAAAAACTATCAGCAAAAAATACATTACAGTAAATGATGAACCCGGCTTTGTGAGCGCAAGAATTGTTGCAATGATTATAAACGAAGCCTATTCAGCAAAAGACGCTGGCGTAAGTACAGAAGATGAAATAGACATTGCCATGAAACTCGGTACAAACTATCCTTATGGCCCGTTTGAATGGTGCAGAAAAATTGGACAGCGACAGGTATATGGGCTACTACAAAAAATAGCCGAAACAGATGCAAGGTTCTTACCCGCGGCAGGCCTTGTGGCAGCAAATAAAATATAAGATGGCAACGATAATTAATATAGACAGCTCACTCGAAACCGCGTCGGTAAGCATTGCGACAGATGGCATTATAAAAAAACACCTTACCAACGAAGTACAAAAGCAACATGCCTCATTTATACACGTTGCCATACAATCTTTGCTAACAGATGTGCAGATCAATATTACAGATATAGATGCCATAGCCTGCACGGTAGGCCCCGGTTCATATACCGGCCTTAGAGTAGGACTCGCTGCTGCAAAAGGAATTTGTTATGCGCTGGATAAACCGCTGCTTACGATAAATACCTTACACGCCATGGCACATGCCGTGTATATAAAACAAGAAAAAAATATTTCATTATATTATTGCCCAATGATAGATGCACGACGTATGGAAGTTTATACAGCCCTTTATGAACAAGATTTAAAAGAGATTACGCCGGCACATGCAGTAGTAGTTGATGAAAATTTTTGCGACAGGCCATTAAAAGAGAGAGATGTGATTTTTTGCGGCAATGGCATGCAAAAATTTAAAAAATTATGCATTTCGAAGCAGGCTTTATTTGAAGAAACCGGCGACATATATTCCTCTGTCAACATATTGTCTTACAGGAAGTATTTGGCAAAAGAATTTGCAAACCTTGCTATGGAAGTTCCCTTATACGCCAAAGAATTTTACAATCCATAAAATGATATTTTATAACTTTTAACATATTCCAACTAAATCAGATGCAGAAGAAATCTTATGTTTGCATAGTTCAAATTGTTTAAGCATTTTAAAATCCCCCTCGTTATGATCGCAACTCAAACAGATGAGCAGATAAAGTCTGCATTAGATTCAAGTGATAATGTTCTAAAGATTAATTATCACAACTTGAAAAAAGCTGCTCTTGTCTTAAGAGCACTTAACCATAAGTTGAGACAACAAATTCTTACTCTTGTAGAAACTGAGAAGAAGATTACTGTTACAGAAATTTATGTACGCATGCGCTTAGAGCAATCAGTTGCATCTCAGCATCTTGCCATATTACGCAGAGCAGGTATTGTAAGTACCCAGCGTGATGGTAAATTTATTTACTATACAGTCAATTACAAACGTATAGATGAAATTACAAGTTTGGTTGATGATTTAGTTGCTTAAATTAACAATCACGAAACTTTAAAAAACGCTCTGAAAAAATCAGGGCGTTTTTTATTGCTTAAATTGCACTAAAATTTTAACCGCATAGAACAATGTATATAAAACAACTTTACACCGCCTGCCTTAGTGAAGCGGCCTATTATATTGAAAGCAATGGCGAAGCAGCTATTATAGATCCATTAAGAGATATAGAACCCTATATTGCTATGGCAAAAGAACGAAAAGCTACCATCAAGTATATTTTTGAAACCCATTTTCATGCCGATTTTGTGAGCGGCCACATAGACCTAAGCATTGCAACAGGAGCACCGATTATTTTTGGCCCGGGAGCAAAAACAAATTTTAAAATTGAAAATGCCGCTGATGGGCAACTGTACAGCCTTGGTCGCGTTGCTCTTAAAGTGATTCATACACCAGGCCACACACTGGAAAGTACCTGCTATTTATTACTTGATGAACAAGAGAAACCAACTGCTGTTTTTACAGGAGATACTCTATTTGTAGGAGATGTTGGTAGGCCTGATTTAAGTAGTGGCGACCTAAGCAGTGAAGAACTGGCGGGCATTTTATACGATACCATCAACCAGAAAATTTTGCCGCTGCCAGATGATATAACAGTATATCCTGCCCATGGACCAGGAAGCAGTTGCGGTAAAAACCTTGGCCCCAATACATTTAGCACAATGGAAGAAGAAAGAAAAATGAACCATGCATTGCAACCACAAAGAAAAGAAGATTTTATAACCACTCTTACCAATGGTCTTGCTGCGCCACCCATTTATTTTGCTATAAATGCAACTATAAACCAGCAAGGTTACGAACCAATAGAAACTGTAAAGAGCAGAGGAATACATCCATTGAGTATTGCTGCCTTTAAAGAAATGGCGCAGCAGGATGTTATTATGCTTGATACAAGAGCCGCCACACAATTTACCAAAGGGTTTATACCCGGTTCGCTGTTTATAGGCTTGGAGGGGCGCTTCGCAGAATGGGCAGGCTGTCTTTTGCCCTTTGATAAAAAAATTATATTGATAACGGAACCTGGCATGGAAGAAGAAACGGTTATCAGACTTGCAAGAGTTGGCTTCAATAAAATGGGCGGCTACCTGCAAGGTGGTTTTGAAGCGTGGAAGAATGCGGGCGAAAAAACAGATATGATTATAGATATTGAGCCTGATGAACTGATGATGGACATTCCACACGACCCTAACCTAACCATTGTAGATGTTCGCAGAGAAGCAGAACATGCAGATGGACATTTAAAAGGATCGGTAAACTTACCACTCAGCGATATGACCGATGTAGCACTACTTGCACAGTTTGAAGATGATGAGAATTTATATGTGCACTGCGCCGGTGGTTATAGAAGTGTAATAGCACTTTCTATCTTAAAAAAAGAAGGTATTAACAATGTAAGAAATGTACTTGGCGGCTGGGCAAAAATAAAAGAAGAAGAAAAAGCAGACATTGAAAAAGATGCCAGTATTTTAAACTAAGAAAAAATTTATACTGTAAAAATTTATAAAATAAAAAGTCCTCGTATGAGGATTTTTGTTTCGGGGAAAATGAAACAATCTTTTTTAATTAATATTGCAGTACACTCCGAGCAACATATAAAAAAACCTAATGGTCTTTCAATAAAAACCGTACAAACTGTTACAACATATTTTTTTCAAAGTATTCCTGTAATTTTTCTTTACAGGTGCTGGTATAAGAAATCCATTTTTTCTCTAACGGCAATAATACTTCCACCGCTTCTTTATCAGGAAAAATTTTATAATCAAACTTAGTTGTTTGGGTGCTTAAATAACCGAGGTAATAATAGCTGATATTATTTGCATGGGAGAAATCTTTTTTTGCAAGCATAAGTAATTTACCCAAACTGTATTTTTTATATTCCGGGTGGTAGAAATTTAAAATACCTGCCATTGCATTTGTACCTACATCAAAATAGCCAACAGCAATAAGTTTAAGTTCATCTCTAACCTGCACCATCAAAGAATTAAATGGATTCTGAAGTCCTTCGTCGTGCAAATAGCTGCTGCAACTTTCTGCCGCTTCAAAGTTTATACTGTTAAAATAAAGCCCGTACAATTCATTTATTTCGTCAGTTATTACTGCAGTGCAAAAAGTTACAGAAAAATGGGATGCTTTTTTTCTGATGATGGTTGCGGCTTTGTTTTCTTTACAGATTCTTACCGGAATTCTTAACCAGAAAACAGGCACACTTTCACTCTCAATATCAAGGTGGGTTTGGTTTGTGGTAAAAAGGTAATACTGCATGCGATAAAATCCATTTTCAAGATAATTATCTAGCACGGTGCCTTTAAAACCATTCTCATCGGGAAAAATAAAATCAGTCAGCCCATTCATTTCTGGTTCTTCATATTTTGTAAAATGTAATTTAAAGATCACAGTTATCGCCAAACATCAGGGCATTCGCTTTTAAACTTTTATTATGCTTTCTCTATATTCAACATTACCCATGGCTTTCATCATTTTCCTTTTCTTTGATATTTTTTTTACATCTTTTGCTCTTTGCAAAAGAGTTAATGCCATTTTTAAAACTAAGTTAAAATTTTTAGCTGCATTTCCAACTCGTCTTGTTGAATTGTCCTCTCCAAATATAACATCTAAATTCCAGTGCAATTTATGCTAATTTGCTTTAGTAATTCCGAATTTAAAATTCAACAAAGATTTTAGATTGTTCAGTCTGCTGTCGAACTGAGTGAAAAAAATTTCAACAGCATGTTCAAAAGTTGTGTAATCCGGATAATATTTATTCTTCATTACTTGCTTTTTAAAGTATCGCCATAATCTTTCGATGAGGTTCAAATTTGGACTGTATGGGGGTAGATA
>JBJXGJ010000201.1:0-14660 GCA_046153805.1 Ferruginibacter sp.
GCAGTATGTATTATTACTCCATTGTTGGCTTTAGGGTTGGATATCTTAAGCAGCCCAGAATGGTACGAAAAGAAATTACATATAAGTCTTGGTCTAAAATCAATTTCTGAAAATATTTTTAATGGATATAAAATTGGTATTGAGTTAATCCTACTCAATGGATTTTTGACATTTTTAGGTCTGTTAATAATTTCTAAAAAAGCCCAACCTCAAATTGCCTAGACGGAAATGATAAACCCGAAAGTGGAAGCATATACAGCGCAATTTTCAACGCCGCATGATGTATTGTTGCAACAGGTTTTAGACGAAACAAATACTACACATCCTCACGCACACATGGTAAGCGGGGCTGTGCAGGGCAAGTTTTTGCAAATGATGAGCCACATGGTAAAGCCGCTCAATGTATTGGAAATAGGCACTTTTACGGGGTTTAGTGCGTTGTGTCTTGCTGCAGGATTACAACCTGGCGGCCAAATACACACAATAGAAATAAGGGAAGAAGATGCAGCCACTGCACAAAATTATTTTAATAAAAGTTGTTATAAAGAAAATATAAAATTGCATATTGGTGATGCTAAAAAAATTATTCAAACGTTCATGCATGAATGGGATCTAATTTTTATTGATGCTGATAAAACAAGTTATATTGACTATTACGAATTAACTTTGCCGCAGCTGAAACAAAACGGCTTTATTTTTGCAGATAACGTGCTTTTTCACGGGCGTGTATTGGAGGAAAATATTACCGGAAAAAATGCAATTGCCATTCATGCATTTAATGAGCATGTAGCCAGAGACAAAAGAACAGAACAGGTTATACTTTCCGTTAGAGACGGAATATCAATCATAAGAAAAATATAGTATGAAGAATTTTATTTTTATTTTACCCAGCCTTTTATTGTGCATGGTTTCCTTCGCACAGAAAATAACACCGGATGAATACATAAGTACCTACAGAAATATTGCTATTGAAGAAATGAAACGCTCGGGCATTCCTGCCTCTGTTACACTTGCACAAGGTATTTTAGAGACGGAATGTGGCAACAGTGATCTTGTAAAAAAATCTAACAATCATTTTGGCATAAAATGTAAAAGCACCTGGACGGGAGAAAGTGTAAAACATACAGATGATGCACCCAATGAATGTTTTAGAAAATACGGCCGACCGGAGGACAGTTACAAAGACCACAGCGATTATTTAAAAACATCTGCACGCTATGCATCTTTGTTTCAACTGGATCCATCAGATTATAAAGGCTGGGCATATGGTTTAAAAAAAGCAGGGTATGCTACCAATCCTCGCTATCCACAAATTGTAATATCAAATATTGAAAAATATAATTTGCAGCAATATGATCATTTAACAACGGAAGAAATTGACAATTTAGCTATCACGAAAATTGTAGAAGTGCAAAAGCCTGCTGCGCCGGTATTTGCCAGTGTTGATATTTCAACGATACAAAAATCTATTCAGTTAAAAACAAAAGTGAACGGGCTCAAGGCAGTCGTTGCGCCAAAAGGCACGTCATTACTTGCGATTGCAACAATGGCAGATATTGATATGGCCAAGTTGCTGGAATACAACGATCTCGTAAAAGATGGGTTGTTACCGGATGAGCAAATTATTTATCTTGAAAAAAAGCCTAAGCAGGGAAACAGGGATTACTACATTGCGTTGCAAAAAGAAACCTTGTATGATATTGCGCAAAACAATGCAGTTCAGTTAAAATATCTTTCGCAGTTTAATAATATGAACGGTACCGAAACAGTACAAAAAGGTACTAAAGTTAAACTACGCCCTGTAGCTTCTGAATCTTTAACCCTTTCTAAATAATATGTATGCCCGTCATTCAAGTAAAGGATAAAAAATTTACGCCGTATTTAACCGCTGCACAAATAAACAAGGAGGTGAAAAGGTTGGGTTCAGAAATAAACAATGACTACGAAGGCAAAAGACCTTTATTCATTGCCATTTTAAACGGCTCATTTATGTTTGCTGCGGACCTTTTTAAAGAGCTAACAATTGAAGCAGAAATTTGTTTTATAAAGCTCGCTTCGTACAAGGGAACTAAAAGTACAGGTCAGGTCATCACTTCAATTGGCTTAGATGCTACACTCACAGGCAGGCATGTGATCGTTTTGGAAGATATAGTTGATACTGGAAAAACATTGCACGAATTTCTTCCGCAACTTGTGAACCAGCAGCCTGTTTCGTTAAAAATTGCATCCCTTCTTCACAAGCCCGATGCACTGGCGCATCCTTTAACTATCGATTACCTGGGTTTTAATGTACCCGATAAATTTTTGTTAGGTTATGGTTTGGATTATGATGGCTTTGCAAGAAATCTTAAAGAAATATACCAGCTTGTGCAGGAATAAATGAGTTAGCACCTTTATTGTTTAGCAATTTGTTTGGACAGTAGTGTAGACATATTTACCAATTAACAAATATGCACACAATATTTAATTATATTTATGTGTTGTAGTTTGCGAGCCAATGATTTCTTGGTGAGAAAATGACGATTGTAATTTAAATTACCAAAATAAAATTTCTGATGGCAATTTTAGCTGTCTAATTTTTTGTGAAAAAAACCATTGCATATTATTTGTTAATGTGCTTGACCTTATCTGCACAATCGCAATATTACCTGCGGGGCTGTATACGTGATGAGAAAAATAATGCACTGCAATACGGTAGAATTTATTTGCACACCTCCAAAAATTCTACACAATCCGGTTACGACGGTAGTTTTGGTATTTCCTGCAAGCAATTGTACGATTCAGTTACTATTTCGTTAAATGGATTTGAGCCAACCACCTTTTATATAAAGACAGATGTTTTCGTTTCTGTAGTTTTAAAACCTACTGCATTAACACTGCTAAAGTCCAAACCCAAATTAATTTCTTTTACAAAAGATGCCAAAGAAAACGAACGGTTTAATCCTTTAATAAGCGATGAAACTTATTTTAAGTTGGTAGAAAATGAGTTTGTGAAAACGGAAAAATTTCCCAACACAGGCTTTTCATTAAATGTAAATAAGGCCGCATACAGCAATGTACGGAGGTTTATAAATATGAAAAGTAAGGTGCCGCCAGATGCTGTACGTATAGAAGAAATGATAAATTATTTTAACCTGGATTATGAAGAACCTGCGGCGGACGATGTTTTTAATATCAGAAGCTCAGTGACAGATTGCCCATGGAACAGTACCAGCAAATTACTTTTTTTAAAATTGAGTGCTAAGAAAATAGACC
The DNA here is from genome assembly GCA_046153805.1 of Ferruginibacter sp. GTDB lineage: Bacteria > Bacteroidota > Bacteroidia > Chitinophagales > Chitinophagaceae > Ferruginibacter. The sequence continues at coordinate 3,256 of JBJXGJ010000201.1, forward strand.
TTGGTAAAATTCCGCCTGGCAACTTTGTTTTTTTAATTGATGTTTCGGGTAGTATGGATATGCCAAACAGGTTACCGTTGCTAAAAGAAGCCTTTCAACTCTTTGTAAAAAATTTAAGACCGATTGACAAAGTTTCTATAGTAACCTATGGTGGAGTAGTGGGTACATGGCTAGAGCCAACGTTTGGCAATGAAAAGGATAAAATAAATAATTCCCTCGAGTTACTTACTGCAGCAGGCGATACGCCGGGTGAATCTGCTATTTTAGCTGCCTATAAACTTGCCACCGCTACGTTTATTAAGGATGGAAATAACAGGGTTATAATTGCTACCGATGGCGATTTTAACGTGGGCCAAACATCAGAGAAAGCGCTTGATGAACTTATTTCGAAACAGCGCCAGTCAGGCATATACCTTACATGCCTAGGAGTAGGAATGGGAAATTTTAAAGATTCGAAATTACAAACACTTGCCAAACGTGGTAATGGCAATTATGCTTACCTTGATAACCTGCACGAAGCAGAAAAAGTGTTGGTAAACGAACTTACAGAAACGCTTTATGCAGTAGCGGACAACGCTTTTATAAATGTAGCCTTTGATGATAGCCAGGTAAGCAGCTACAGGCTCATAGGGTTCGACAACAAACGGGAGGCAGTACAGGATGCAGGAAGCGAGCTTGATGGTGGCGAAATTGGAAGTGGCAGCACAACTCTGACTATTTTTGAAATAGTACCTACTACAAATTGTAACATTAAGGAAGGGTTGGGTACCCTTGTACTAAAATATCATAAAACCGGAGATGCTATGTTTAAAACTCAGCAGGTAAAATATGATATTTCAGCTGCGGCACAGGAAGGTGCAAAACCTATTGAAAAATTTGCCGCTGCCGTTGCTATGTATGGCTTAAAATTAAAAGAGTCTCCTCACTTAAACAACACCAGCTGGAACGATGTAAAAAATACGGCTCTGGGTGCCGTTGACGAGAATAATTTTTTGCAAGCCGATTTTTTAAAACTGCTCAATAAATCGATTGATATTTACGAACCCGTGAAGAAAAAAAAGAAAGCAAAAAAAAGAAGGACAGCGATTAAATAGCCCTTTGGCTTCGATGGATATTCGGTGTATTAATATTCAAAATATTAAATTAAAATTTATGTTGTTCCCTCCACTAGAGATTTTTACAAAATAAAAAAGCCTTCTCGTTTGGAAAAAGCTTGTAAATTTTTATGAGATATTTTTTTTATTTTACTTCAACTGAGTCATTTAATTCAGCATCTACCAATATTCTACCACAGTTTTCGCAAACCATAATTTTTTTACGAAGTTTTATTTCGCTTTGTTTTTGCGGAGGTATTGCATGAAAACAACCACCACAGCTGTCTCTTTCTACAGCTACAACCGCAAGGCCGTTGCGATAGTTATTTCTTATACGATCATACCCTATAAGTAATCTTTCTTCCACATGTGCTCTTGCTGCTTCAATATCTTTGCTAAAATGCTTTTCTTCTTTTTCTGTTTCGGCTATAATTTTTTCAAGCTCTCCTTTTTTACCACTTAAGTTTGCTTCTTTTGTTGCTACTGCTTTCTTGGCAATTTCAAGTTGTCTTGCTTTTTCACCTATTTCCTCATTTGCATCTTTAATGTGCTTCTCACAAAGTTTTTCTTCCAGCTGCTGCATTTCAATTTCTTTGTTGATAGCTTCAAACTCACGGCTGTTTTTTACATTCTCGCTTTGTTTTTCGTATTTAGCTATCATGGCTTTTGCTTCTGCTATACCTGCCTTGCGCAAATCTATAAATTCAGTAATGCCATTTATTTCTTCTTCAACACGTGTTTGGCGAGCATGCAATCCTTCAATTTCATCTTCCAAATCTTTTACTTCTATTGGCAATTCTCCTTTAAGTACGTGAATTTCATCCAGTTTACTGTCTATTTTTTGTAAACGTACAAGAGAAGTCAATTTTTCTTCTACTGAAAATTCTTTAACTGCTGCCATAGTATTTTTTGTGTTTAATTTTTTTACGGTACAAAATATTGTACAGGATTGGTATTTACACTTGTTTTTAGGAGGGCGAAGTTAGGGAATTTATCGCTCAAAAGATCATATAACAGGTCAATGGTAAACTGTTCGCTTTCGTAGTGTCCAATGTCGGCAATTACCATTTGCCCATCAGCATCAAAAAACTCATGGTATTTAATATCGGATGTAACATACAAATCAGCCCCAACCGCTTTCGCAACAGGTATTAAAAAACTGCCTGCACCACCACAAATGGCTATTTTTTTGTATGTTTTTTGAAGCAATGGCGTATGTTTTATAACCTTCACTTTAAAAACTGCCGCAACCCGCGCTAGAAATTCAGTTTCTGTTACCGTCGTTTCCAGTTCTCCAATAATACCGGCTCCTGTATGTTGAAACGCATTGCTTAAGTTATAGATGTCGTGCGCAACTTCTTCGTAAGGATGGTTGTCGGTCATAGCCTGCAAAATTTTCTGCTCCAGCCACACAGCATAAATTACCTCCAGCTTTATTTCCTCAAGTGTTTCTTTTACTCCGATTTTGCCCGTCACGGGATTTGAATTTGGCCCAGGTGTAAAAGTTCCCCTGCCTTCTGTAGAAAAACTGCATTCACTATAATTGCCAATATTGCCTGCCCCCGCAGCAAATAAAGCAGCAGATAATTTACGTGCATTTGGAGGCGGACAATAAACAACCAGTTTTTTCAATAAATCACTTTTAGGAGAAAGTATCTTCACATTTTTAAGCCCCAGCAGCGTTGCGATTTTTCCATTTACGCCATCTAAAACATTATCCAGATTTGTATGAATAGCATAAATGGCAATATCATTTTTTATGGCTTTAATAATGGTTCGTTCAACATAGTTGTTCCCGTTTATTTTTTTTAAGCCTTTAAAAACAATGGGGTGGTGTACAATGATTACATTACAATTTTTATCAATCGCATCTTGTACAACCTGCTCTGTACAATCTAGGCCGATGAGTGCCCCGTTGCAATCCATGCTTTTGTTCCCTGTAATCAAACCTGCGTTGTCGTAATCTTCCTGCAAAGAGGGTGGGGCAATTGTTTCGAGAAAATTAGTTATTTCTTTAAGTAACATGGTATTTTTTTTAAACTTACCACAATTTAAATGAAGATGCTGTACTTACGCAACCATTATTGTTTTGCAAATTGATGAACCGAAAGGCGCCTAGAATTTTAGACGTCTTTAACATCAGTTATTTTCTTTATTCTATTCTACATTTACACAAAAAAGTACATGTCTCAATCCGCCCAAAAGTTTAGCCAATATAAAACCACCTTACAAAAAATAGCCGATTTAAAATACGCCTCTGCGGTTCTTCAATGGGACCAGGAAACCTATCTTCCCAAAAACGGAAACGATGCAAGAGGTCGGCAAATAGCCACGTTAAATGAATTTGCCCATGAGCAATTTACAAATGAGTCATTAGGGGTTTTGTTACAGGAGCTAGCTGCATTAAATGATCTTTCAACAAAACAAAAAAGAAATGTTTTATTAAGCCTGGAAGATTATAATAAAAGTAAAAAACTGCCCTCCGCTTTTGTACGCAAAATGAGCGAAGCGATAAACATAAGTTTTCATTCTTGGATAAAGGCCCGCAAAGAAAACAGTTTTTCAACTTTTGAAAAACCCCTGCAGGATATTATTGACCTTAAAAAGCAGGAAGCGGAATATTTAGGCTACGAAAATCATCCCTATAACGCTTTGATGAACGATTACGATAACGGACTTACCACAACAATTGTAGATAAATTATTTGCTGATTTAGGGCCGCAATTATCATCATTGTTAGAAAAAATTACTGCAAAGCCTCCAATAGATAATTCCTTTCTTCATCAGCACTTCGATAAAAATACACAGTGGGATACCGGCCTAGAGATTTTAAAAAGAATACATTTTAATTTTGATGCAGGCAGGCAGGATGTGAGTGAACACCCCTTCACCACAAACTTTAGCAGCCAAGATGTAAGGGTTACCACAAGGGTTGATGAAAATGATTTTAGTAATATGCTCTGGAGCTGCATACATGAAGGTGGACATGCTGTATATGAACAGGGGTTACCCGACGATGAATATGGATTACCGCTAGGGGAATATTGTAGCCTTAGCATTCACGAAAGCCAAAGTAGGCTTTGGGAGAATTGCATTGGGAGGGGATTGCCGTTTTGGAAATGCAATTACAAGTTAATTCAGGATAATTTCCCACAACAGTTTCGTAATATTTCTGTTGAACAATTTTACCAGGGAATAAACAAAGTGCAACCATCGCTTATAAGAACAGAGGCAGATGAAGTTACCTATCATTTTCATGTAATGATACGGTATGAAATTGAAAAGCTTTTAATTGAAGGAAGCATTTCTGCAAAAGATATTCCTGCTTACTGGAACGAGCATTACAAAAAATACCTAGGTATTACTGTGCCTGATGATGTGTGTGGTTGCCTGCAAGATGTGCATTGGAGCCATGGCAGTTTTGGCTATTTTGCCACTTATAGCATCGGCAGTTTATATGCTGCTCAATTTTTTGCAACAATAAAAAAAGCAGTTCCCGCAATAGATTCCCAATCAGATGAAGGCAATACCACAAAAATGTGGGAATGGTTGCAAAAAAATATCTACGCACATGGAAGGTTTTTTACATCTGAAGAGCTTTGTATGAAGGCTACGGGTCGGGTTTTAAGCAGTAAATACTTTATGGCTTATTTAGAAGAAAAATTCTTTAAATATTAGACCACTTTGAGAATTCAAAACTGCTTTTGTTGTAGTTTAAATGAATGTTTATAAAGCGTTTGTTCTACTTAGTTTTAGGTAAATAAGCTACACGTACCTCATAAATTACTTTTGGCTTTGCATGGTAAGAGAAATGTTGTACCTTAAGCATCGATTGCTGGCGTCATTTTTGTTTATTTTTCTACCGTCTATACAATTTTTTAATATTTTATTAGTTATATGGTTACATAGATTTCTACAATCCGAACATTCAAATAAATAAAATTTAATATGATTGCAAAATCGCTCGTAAAGAAAATAGGATTTTTTTTAGCATTTTTCTTAATGACTTTTTTATTGAAAGCGCAGCTTGTAACTCAATTTACCGGCACACCTCTTTCAGGTTGTGCTCCATTCAGCGTTAATTTTACAGATCAATCTACGGGTAACCCAAATTTTTGGAAATGGGATCTTGGCAACAGTACCGTCTCCTTTATACAAAATCCATCAACAGTTTATCTTAATCCCGGCACTTACTCTGTAAAACTGGTAATAAAAAATGCTGTAGGCACTACGGATTCTCTAACCAAGACGGCCTATATAAATGTTTATTCAAAGCCTGCTGCAAATTTTTCGGCAACACCATTAACCGGTTGTTTTCCTTTGCCTGTATCTTTTACAGACCTAAGCACACCGGGAAGCGGCACTATTACCAATTGGTTGTGGGACTTTGGAGACGGAAATACATCTACCATTCAACACCCATCTCACACTTATTCAGCATCAGGTAATTATACCGCATTTCTGTTAGTGACCAATTCCAACGGATGTTCAAAATCGTTTACAAGAACAAATTATGTTTCGATAAGTAGTGGTGTTACTGCTGCCTTTACCAACAGCATGCCTTCCAGTTGTGCTGCTCCTCAAACTATTAACTTTCAAAACCAATCAACGAGCACCGGCACCATTTCTTATCTATGGTCTTACGGCGATGGGGCTACGTCAACTGGTTTTGCACCTGCTCATACTTATACAACGGCGGGCAGTTACCTTGTTCAGTTAATAGTTACAAATTCTACGGGCTGTACAGATACATTTACTAATCCTAGCCCGATTATAATAGGAAGTGTAACTACAGACTTTACAGCACCCCCCTCAGCTTGTGTAGGTACAGCCATTTCTCTAATAAATACATCTTCACCTGCGCCTGTTTCTTCAGCCTGGACTTTTGGAGATGGTACAACTTCAACCACTTTAAATCCGGTAAAAACTTACAGCACAGCCGGAAATTATGATATTACGCTTACAAACGATTTTGGAGGCTGTCAGGCTACCAAAGTTTATCCCATTACCATATTTGCAAAACCTACAACTGTATTTAGCGGTGCTCCTATAAATAGTTGTGCAGCCCCATTAACGGTTAATTTTAGTAATACCACGGTAGGAGCTGTGTCTTATGAGTGGATATTTGGGGACGGTATTGGCACTTCAAACTTACAAAACCCAACTTATACATACGACAGTGCCAGCGCATATACGGTTACACTTATTACTACAAATTCAAATGGCTGTTCTGATACGTTGGTTAAGGCAGATTACGTTAAAATACAGCCGCCTGTTGCTCAAATAAATAACTTACCCCGGCAGGGATGTGCCCCGTTAAGTGTAACTTTCTCCTCTACAATTACAAGCGTAGATCAAATAGTAAGCTACCAGTGGGATTTTGGAAACGGTATAACATCAAACCTTCAAGACCCTTCATTTACTTTTCCTGCAGGCAACTACGATATTCAGCTTGTGGTAACAACTGCAGGTGGTTGTACCGATACGGTAAAAGTGTTGGGGGGAGTAAAAGCCGCGGTAAAACCTATCGCAAATTTTAATGCTACCCCAGCTGATGTGTGTGCAAAGTTAGATGTTCAATTTAATGACCTTAGTGTTGGTACAGTTACAACTTGGCTTTGGGATTTTGGCGATGGTAACACATCAACCACAGCTAACCCAACCCATGCTTATGAAGACACAGGTTTTTTTACGATCAGATTAATAGTATACAACAATGGTTGTGCTGACACACTTATAATTCCAGATTACATTCATATAAAACCACCTGTCGCAATATTTACTGTTGCCGCTAGCTGTGTTAATAAATTTACAAAAACGTTTGTGGATCAGTCAATTGGAGCCGACACATGGAGCTGGAATTTTGGAGATGGCAACACATCAACTGTTAAAAGCCCTGTGCATACTTATGCAACAGTAGGTACATACACCGTTTCCCTTACAGTTACCAATATTTCTACCGGTTGCAACTACACAAAAACCAGCATTGTTACTATTGCAAATGAAGAGGCTTTGTTTGCTGCAGCAAGTACTGAACTTTGTAAAAATACTTTTACGGTATTTACTGCAACATCTATGCAAGCCAATTCTAGTATTGTAAATTATGAATGGGATTTTGGAGATTTAACTGGTCCTTTTACGGGAAACAATGCCAGCCATTCCTACACAGCGGCGGGTTTGTACACAGTTCGACTTATTATTACAGATGCAAATGGCTGTAAGGATACACTTACCAAAAATCAATATATAAAAGTAAATGGACCAACAGCGGGTTTTAGCCCTGCGGTGCCGGGTAGCTGCCTAAATGCCTCAGTTACTTTTAATGACCAATCAACAACTGATGGCACACATGCCCTTACTACATGGTACTGGAATTATGGCGATGGTGTGCGTGAGACGCTAACTGCTGCACCATTCCAGCACATGTACGGTGGCTCGGGTGCTTATAATGTGTCGCTTGTTGTGCAGGATAATTATGGCTGTAAAGACAGTACTGGCCTTAACAATGCGCTCATTATATCCACACCTGTGGCAGATTATACTAGTAAAGACACATTATCTTGCCCCAATAAACCGGTTATTTTCCAAAATCTTTCTACCGGCCCGTCTCTCACCTATACATGGAGCTTTGGCGATGGAGGAACAAGTACCCAACAGAACCCGGTTCATCTTTATACAACGGACGGCTTGTACACAGTTAACTTAACCGTGACAGATATGTATGGCTGTACTGCCTCCAAGTCTATTCCGCAATACATTGTTGTAAATGCGCCTGTGGCAGACTTTACAGTTACAGATTCTTTTACTACGTGCCCGCCTCTCATAATGCAGTTTACAAACACTTCACAACATATTCAGTCGTTTTTGTGGAATTTTGGAGATGGTGGCGGTACAGGTTCTGTTCTTAACCCACCACACATTTACGGCATACCGGGTTTTTTTCCTGCCACGCTTACTGTTACTACCTTTGGTGGTTGCACAGATGTGAAAACTAAGCTTATTACGGTAAGAGGGCCGCAGGGAACTTTTTCATATAATCCGTTGGTGGGTTGCACTCCCTTAAATGTAACTTTTACCGCAACAACAAAGGACAGACTTTCTTTTGTATGGGATTTTAATGATGGCGGCACCATGGCTACGCTGGATTCTGTATTAACATATCCTTACACCCTCCCAGGTATGTATGTGCCGAAAATGATACTGACAGATGCTGCCGGGTGTAATATTGCCATTCAGGGTATTGACACGATAAGAGTTAGCGGCGTGATAACCGCATTTTCGTCCGATACACTTACAAGGTGTACAAGTGGTAATGTAGTATTTGCAAACACAACAGCAAGCAATGATATCATAACAGGATATGAATGGAGTTTTGGGGATGGCGATACATCTACCTTATTTGAACCAACGCATTTTTATGCATCCACAGGGCTTTATTACCCCCAGCTTATTGCAAATACACAATCTGGTTGTACAGACACAGTTATTTCGCCTGTACCCATCAGAGTGGTTAAAACACCCGTCATTTCTGTTTCGCAGTCAGCCAACGGTTGTGTACCTCTCACAATGAATTTTAATGGCAATCTTTTAAATGGAGATACAGCTTCAATGAACTGGCAGTGGGTCTTCAACAACGGATTAGCCTTAACTGGGCAAAATTTACCAGCACAGGTTTTTAATACCGGTGCGCAATATGCTTTTTCACTCACTGCAACCAACAGCAGTGGCTGTATGGATACCGCTTACAGTAATTTTGAAGCCTACCCCAAGCCTATTATAAACGCTGGGTCAGATGTTTTAATTTGTCAGGGAACAGGTCAGACGGTGAGCGCAACTGGTGGTGCTTCCTATACATGGTCTCCCTCGGCAGGCCTTAGTTGTATCAACTGTGCATCGCCAGTAGCAACACCCGATTCTTCGAGAGATTACACCGTAACGGGTATGTCGGCATTGGGATGTACGAATACAGATGTTGTAAGCGTTTTCATAAAATATCCCTTTCACATGCTGGGAGGCTTACCCGATACTTTGTGCGTGGGCCAAGCGAGCATACTTACAGTATCTGGTGCTGCAACATACCTATGGTCGCCAACTACTGGGCTTAGTGCCTCAACAGATGCTACTGTCACAGCAACGCCATCTGTTACAACAAACTATATGGTTATAGGTAGAGATGATAAAAATTGTTTTAGTGATACTGCCTACTTCCCTATTAAAGTTCACCCACTACCAACAGTAGCAGCAGGAGCAAACAAGACAATAAATGTAGGGCAAACCCTTACCCTTACACCCACTGTGTCGGCAGATGTTACAAGTGTAAAATGGTCGCCAACAACCTGGTTGGTGAGCAGCAACCTGCCCTCAATTACGGTAAAACCCAATTATGAAACGCAGTACACTGTAAAAGTTGAAAATGAAGGAGGTTGTACAGCTTCCTCCGCAGTAACTGTTTTTGTGTTATGCGATGGTGCAAATGTATTTATACCAAACACTTTTTCACCTAACGGCGATGGCGCAAACGATGTTTTTTACCCACGAGGTACGGGATTATTTACTGTAAAGCAGGCAAGAATTTTTACAAGATGGGGCGAAGAGGTTTTTGCCCGATACAGCTTTAAGGCAAATGACGCATCTATGGGCTGGGATGGTACATTTAAAGGACAAAAATTTACTGCTGATGTGTACGTTTATATTATAGAAATACAATGCGATAACAACAGCACTTTGGTTTACAAAGGCAATGTGGCACTCATTAAATAAAAACTATTTGTTAATAACTTGGTCTTAATATTTAAAACAATTTAAAAATATATCCGTTTAAATAGTATCGGTACTTTTTTACAATGATAAAAAAATTTCAACCATATTTCATTTCCTTTTTATTGCTTTGCAGCTTTCTCCCTGCAGCAGCGCAGGATATACATTTCTCTCAGATTTTTGAAACGCCCTTGTTAAGAAATCCCGCTCTTGCAGGTCTTTTTTCAGGGGATATTAGAACCCAAATAGTATACCGGTCTCAGTGGAACAGTGTAACAAATGCATATAATACCGTATCTGCAAATGTTGAGTATAAGTTGCCTGTGGGCGAAACGACAGATTATGTAACTATTGGAGGGCAGGTACTGTATGACAAAGCAGGTACTGTTGATCTTACTTCTACACATGTACTGCCGGCTATAAATTACCACAAATCATTAAGTGTAGAAAGGAGCATGTACCTTTCTATGGCTGTTATGGGCGGATATGTGCAACGTAGTATAGACCGTAGCAAGATTACGACCAATAGCCAGTTTAACGGTTCGTTTTACGATCCCAACATTGCCAACGGAGAAACATTTGCAAAATCGTCTTATTCTTATTTTGATGGAACAGCAGGCTTAAGTTTTAATACCCAGCTTGGGGAGAATATTGACAATAATATGTTTATTGGCCTGGCTTACCACCATTTTAATAAATCTAAAAAAGTATCTTTTTATAGCGATGGTAATTTAGAAATGACACCAAAATGGGTAGCATCAGGCGGTGTAAGAAAGAGTACCACAGATTATTCTTACATAACATTTGAAGGTGATTATACCACGCAGGGGGCTACAAAAGAAATTATAGCGGGTGTTTTATATTCTCAAAAACTTGATGATCCTGTAACGCCAAAATATACCATACATGGTGGTGCGTATATGCGATTGAATGACGCTGTTATCCCCGTAGTGAAAATCGAAGCAAAACCAATGGCCATAGCCGTTAGTTACGACGTAAATATTTCTGGGTTAAAAAAAGTAAGTGCGGGCAGAGGCGGGTTTGAAATATCTCTTATTTTTCAAAAGTTTCTTGATAAGTATAACAGCACCAGCGATGCAACCCGTTGCCCCAAATTTTAATAGAACTATTTGTTTTATGGATTGTTTGGAAAAATGCCTGCTGAAAAGTGCGCTTTTTTTATGCTGCTAACGTTCGAGGCTTGGCGAAGTACGGGAATAGTAGCTGGTCGAACCCGGAACGAATGCTGATTGAAAAACTTTTGTTGAAGATAACAACAAAAAGCTAAATAGGGTTTGCTCAAGAACCTTTAAACTATTAATAACCATAACGTTGAGTGTTAAAAAATATACTAATTTGCTTTAATAATTCCGAATTTAAAATTCAACAAAGATTTTAGATTGTTCAGTCTGCTGTCGAACTGAGTGAAAAAATTTCAACAGCATGTTCAAAAGTTGTGTAATCCGGATAATATTTATTCTTCATTACTTGCTTTTTAAAGTATCGCCATAATCTTTCGATGAGGTTCAAATTTGGACTGTATGGGGGTAGATA
>JBJXGJ010000215.1:0-6738 GCA_046153805.1 Ferruginibacter sp.
CAATAATAAATAGATGTTTTTTGATGTTGAACTTTTAAGGAACTATTGAAACTGGCGTACCTACTGGAATATAACTGTACAAATCTTTCATTTCCGAATATTTTACAGATACGCAACCGTCGGTCCAGTTGTAAAAATTATCTACTGTCCATTCTTCTTCGGGGCGGGTGGCGTGTATGGCTATGCCATCGCCTATGCGTGCATTGGCGGGTAACAACCCTTTTGCTTTGCGCTCATTAAAACGGCGGTAACTTTCTTCGGTGGGGTAATCGAGCAATAACTCAGGTCCCCATTTGTTGTGTATTTTTTTTAGAACAATTTTAAAAGACCCGGTTGGTGTTCTTCTGTCTCCCTCCCGCATTTTATCGCTTAAATCTCGGCTGCCAAATACGATTGGGTAGGTTGCATACCATCCTTCATTGTCAAAAACCTTCAACTCATAATCTTTTTTAGAAACTATAATGTAATAAGGATTGTTGGTTAGTATGCGGAACTGTTTTTTTGCAGGTCGTTTTTTATATTCTCTAAACGAAGTGCCTGCTGGCGAAAACGCCAGCAAACCACCTATCAAAAAACGAGTGCCATGAAACGGAAAAAATTGATTTTCATTTTTAGCCTACAATTAAAGGTTAAACCATTGGGAGATTAAGAACATGAAAGTAAGAAAATGTTCCATTTAAATTTGTTATAAAATTGTAAATAGGTAAACTTTTGTGATGAAAAAAGCCTTTTACACCTGCAAGATGCAAATGTAAAAGGCTTCCAATAAAAAACAAAAATGTATTACCAGTTGCTAAAACGGATACCTATGTTATAAGGCTTTAAATCTAAACCCCTTTCAAATATTGACTTGGGGCTGTATGAACCATATAACCTAATGGAACCTAAACCAACTTCGCCGATATAACTAAATTTAAATTTTTCCATACCATAATCGCCTTTGTTCTTTTCTTTTCCAAGCTCATCATTTATTTGTTTGTTGCGCTGGCTGTATAGGTAACCGAGACTTACTCCAAAACTTGCACTAAGCACCGGCTTACCTGGTTTTTTTGTGGTGGCAAGGTTTAGCATTAAGGGTACGGTTAAATAATCTGCTGCCAGTTTATTTTTAGAGAAGGAAATAGAATCTCTAAATACAAAGGGTGCGTTTGTTTGTAAGCCGCCGCTGTATGGTATGAGACCGTTTTCTTTAAAACTTATCGGGGAACGAAAGCGATAATTGTTAAGCTCAAGCCCTAAACCATATTTAAGGTTGACATTGTTTTTTACCAGAGAATATCTTTGCATAAAAAACCAAAAGTTTACGTTTATACTTTTGCCCCCTTTTAATTTAAGATCTGCTTCACCAAAGGCAGGCGCCCCTGTTTTGTTAACGGTATAACCGCCGGTGTTGCCATAATTTGTATTATCGGTAAAGTTTGAAAACCCAAAGTCGAAAATTAAATAGTTGGTACTTTTACGGGAGTTGTTTTTTTTCGTATTGATTATTACAATGCCAGAATCGCCTTTGGCAGTTTTGTTTTTCTTAATAATTAAGATACTTCCTATACGGATGGTGTCATTGAATGCAGGATTGTAAGTGGAATCTTTTTTTGCAGGTTCAGTTTGCGCATAAGTGCCTGTGGTAAGTGCACAAAAGGTTGCTAAAAAGTAAAGTCTTTTCATGTTGTTTTATTTTTATATGTGTAATGAATGGTTACTGGGCTGCTATTTCGAAACCAGCTATTTTTAAGGAGTTTCCTGCTTTTATGTTTGCGGTTCTTTCTACAAATCTTTTTAGTTTTTTAAATACGCCACCTACTTTTGAGCGCTTTAAATCATCTTCATCCATGTATAAAATTTTGTTGTTGCTCTTTTCTTCTTCGGTAAATGAAACCGCCTGTGCATAAGTGTTTTCGAGCGGTACTATGTTTTCGTTTACCAGTGCCTGCTTCACTTTTTCTTTTATTGTTAATGCTGCAATAGCTGTTTCAGAATTATTTGCAATGAGTATATTTTTCTGATCTGGTACCGGCAGGGTCGTTTTAATCACTGCTATTTCCTCCCCCGCTGCATAGTTTGGTGCTTTTACATTATTGCCTTTTTGCTTTGTTTCTTTGTTGGCAATTTTAGCAACCGTTGGCCTTGTATTATTTTGGGTTTTACTAATATTGTCTTGTCTATTTATCAAGTCCTCCTTGTTTTTTGTATATGAATTCGTAGCAATATTGTTGTTTGTTTTGGGGATGTCTATGTCTTTATTATTTCCTTTGGTTCTAGCTACAGGGTTGTTAATTTTTTCTCCGTTATTTTTAAATAGAGTAGTCCCGAAAAACAATCCAAATCCAATTAGTATTGCGGCAGCTGCCCATCTTACTATGCGAAATACAATTACATTATCTTTTTCTTTTTTGTAAAGAAGCTCTTTGTTTTCAAAAAGAATGGTTTCGTTTGCATTAAGCTTTGCGGCAAGCAATGTTTGGTATTCTTTTAATGTGAATTCATTTTCTGCTAATGCTTTTGCTAAAATAGCTTCTTCACCCGCAGGCAATTCATTGTCTATTTTTAAAATCAGTTTTTCCTGTAATTCAGCATCTACAAAACTGTTTTTATACAGTATTTCTTTCTCATCAAACAACAGTTCGTCAGCACTTAAAATTGCTGTAAGGATCATTTGCAGTTCGCTACGTAAATCATCGTTCTCATTCACAAAATCATCAACCGCTATGCGTTCATCTGCCCGCAACTCATTATCTGCATATAGCAGAAAAAAAGTTTCGTAATTGTTGCGGTTAATGAGCATTGTTGTTATATTTTTTAAATTACATTTTCGGGCTTCACTATATATTCTCGTAACTGAAGCCTGGCACGGTGCAAATAAACTTTTACCTGGCTTTCATTTAATCCAGTTATTTCTCCTATCTCCGCATAGTTGTATCCCTCATAGTCTTTAAGCATTACAAGACTTCTCTGCGTTTCGCCTAGTTTACTTAATGCCTCGTTTAAAATGCGTTTTGCATTTTGTTGCTGCCCGCCACTGCCAAGGGCTGTCTCGGTAAAATCATCTTTTAGTACAATTCTTTTATTTTTACGAATGTGGTCTATCATATTGTTGTATGCCACGGTAAATAAAAAGCTTCTGCATTTTTCATTATCAACCTGCGCCCTGTTTACCCACATTTTTTCGTAAGCACCTTGCACCACATCCTTCGCATCTTCTTCGTTGCGAAGATTTTTAAGGATAAAGCGATACACATTATCTGCGTACAGCTTCACACATTCGTTATATTCCCTTTCAGTCATGCAGTGGTTAAAAAAGTAGTTAGGAAGTTATTGCAAGTTGGTCATTTTCTAGCTTAACGGGCTAAGGCAAGCAAAAGTTACTGGCTTTTTAAAAAACTTTTAAAATTGCCTATTTTTTATGGGGAAGTTGCGTTTATTGCTGCATTTACAACGTTTCTCTATAAAAATCGCCTGCCTTGAAGCAAACAAATTATTTTGCGGGATATTAAATATGGTACCCCCCTGTTTTATAAAAAATATTTACTGTGTTTAAAATTGCCTACAATCCTATTTATGCGCACCCACTGCCGGAGGGGCACAGGTTTCCTATGCTTAAATATGAACTAATACCCGGACAACTTTTGTACGAAGGCACCATCACCGAAGAAAATATTTTTGCCCCACACGCTTGTGATAGGGAAACGATATTGTTTACACATGATGAAGAATACCTGGATAAATTAATGAACCAGCAACTCTCTGCAAGGGAGCAGCGAGTTATTGGTTTTCCACAATCTCCTGCACTTATACAAAGAGAACTAATGATAGCGCGGGGCACTATTGATGGATGCATGTATGCCATGCAACATGGTGTGGCTATGAATATTGCCGGCGGCACACACCATGCATTTAAAGATAGGGGCGAGGGCTTTTGTATGCTAAACGACCAAGCAATTGCAGCTACTTTTTTACTAAAAAATAACCTTGCACAAAAAATATTAATCATTGATTTAGATGTGCACCAGGGCAATGGCACGGCGAAATTATTTGAAAATGAAGATCGGGTTTCTACCTTCAGCATGCATGGCAAAAACAATTACCCCTTTCGCAAAGAAAAAAGTGATCTAGATGTGGAACTTTTAGATGGAACCAATGATGAAACTTATCTGCAATTGCTTAGAGAAACACTTCCTGCATTAATAGAAAAAGTAAAACCAACTTTTGCATTTTACTTAGCGGGTGTAGATGTTTTGGAGACGGACAAATTTGGTAAACTAAAAGTAACCATGCAGGGTTGCAAACTACGAGATGAATTTGTATTTAAACAATTAAAGCAACGCAACATTCCCTGCCAGGCAAGCATGGGCGGCGGTTACAGTGCAGATGTGAAAATTATAACTGAAGCGCATTGCAATACTTTTAGGGTAGCCAAGGATGTGTGGGAGCTATAATAAAAATGTAATGCATTTTAAAAGGACTACCTTTCTCGCATACTAGAAATAATGTACAACCAATTTGATCTTTTAATAGATTCTTATCTCGAAAATAATATAGGAATAGATATTGATTTTTTAACGCCTGAATTATCTGCAGGGCTGCAACAGAATATTGCCCAATTACAAAAAGATGACCTCATGACTTTTGCAGGTGTGGGCAATGAAGTTGTGATGGATATAAAACAAAAAATGCGGGGAGATAAAATTTATTGGATGGATAAAAGCCACGACAATATTTTTGAACAACAATTTCTATTTCAGATGGAGGGCTTTATTGAGCGATTGAACAGTACCTGCTATGCAGGAATAAATGATTACGAGTTTCATTACGCAGTGTACGAAGAGGGAAGCGGTTATAAGCGCCACAAAGACCAGTTTAAAAACGACAGCAACAGAAAATACTCGCTTATTAATTACCTCAATAATGATTGGCTGGAACAAGATGGTGGTCAGTTGATGATCTATCAAAACAACGAATCGCAAACAATACAACCACATTCTCAAACAGCCATATTTTTTAAAAGCGATGAAATGGAACATGAAGTTGCCATGGCAAACAGACGCAGAATGAGCATAAGCGGCTGGCTTAAACAGTCGTAGACAAGGGCAATTAGCCGACAAAAAAGCTTCCTCTTTTTAAAGCCTACCTTCGTCGCCAATTTTTACAGTTATGACTTTTGATGATTTAAATTTAAATGCCGCACTTTTATCAGCATTGACGGACTTGGGTTACACGAACCCTACTACAATACAGCACCGTGTTTTTCCTGTAGCCATGAGTGGGAGAGATGTGTGTGGCATAGCGCAAACAGGAACCGGTAAAACATTTGCTTATTTATTGCCATGTTTAAAACAATGGAAATTTAGTAATGAAAAAGATCCGCAAATATTAATTGTTGTACCTACAAGAGAGTTGGTAGCACAGGTTGTTGAAACAATAAAAGAGTTAACCACTTATATGAGTGTGAGGGTTGTAGGCGTATATGGCGGTGTAAATATTAATACCCAAACGTTACAACTTTCAACAGGGGTAGATGTATTGGTTGGCACGCCCGGCAGGTTGTACGATTTGATGATGAACGGAGCGGTGAAAACAAAGGCGCTAAAAAAATTGGTTGTAGATGAGGTAGATGAAATGCTCAATTTGGGTTTTAGAACGCAGCTAAAAAATATACTCGATTTATTGCCTCCTAAAAGACAAAATCTATTGTTTTCTGCAACCATTACAGATGATGTTGAGAGATTAATTGATACTTATTTTAATGATCCTGTTAGAGTGGAAGCTGCACCAACAGGCACTCCCCTGGAAAATATTGAACAGACAGTGTATGCTGTGCCCAATTTTTACACTAAAGTAAACCTGCTGCATTTGTTGCTTACCGAAGACGAGAATATGACCAAAGTGTTGGTATTTGCAGCAACAAAAAAATTAGCAGACGAATTGTACGAGCAACTGGAACCAAAATTTGAAGGCAAGGTTGGCGTAATACATTCCAATAAAGAACAGAACCATCGTTTTAATACAGTGAAACAATTTCAGGAAGGGAATTACAGGTTCATTATTGCAACGGATATTGTGGCTCGTGGTATTGATATATCTGAAGTTACCCATGTAATTAATTTTGATACACCGGAAGTGCCCGAAAATTATATTCACAGAATTGGGCGCACAGGGCGTGCAGATAAAAAGGGAATTTCAATTACTTTTTTTACAGAGAAAGAGAAAGCACAGTTAGAAATTATAGAAACCTTGATGCGCTATACAATCCCCGTTACAGCTCTTCCTGAAAATTTGGTTATTTCAGATGTACTTACAGAAGATGAGATACCGAAAGTTTTTATGAAAACCTATCAGGTCAGGCTGCCAAAAAAGGAAGAAGTAGGGCCTGCGTTTCACGAAAAATCTGCAAAAAACAGTAAGGTAAATTTTGTTGTGAGCAGAAAAGACAGAATGATGAAGAAATATGGTAAGGCAAAAACGAGAGGTCAAAAGAAAAAGAAATAACCCTGTTTATTTTTATTTCGTAAGTTATTGTATGAAGTTATTTTATTCCATTTTCATTATTAGCATTGTTCTTTTTAATTTTAACAGTTGTGCTTTTAAAAGTATTAAGAGAAACAAAAATATTACTTATCTACCTGCAGATAGGACTACAGACAAGCCTGCCCAAACACTGAACATATTTGCCCCTAAAAAAAGTACCGTTTTAAAAGAGGTGCTTATTTTTGTGCATGGCGGCAGTTGGAACTCAGGCAGAAA
>JBJXGJ010000219.1:0-11122 GCA_046153805.1 Ferruginibacter sp.
TAATAAAGAAAAAAAACACTCTTTTGCCAAACATTGTAACAATTTTGGCACATAATAGATCCGAAAAAATCAATTTTAAGCACTTTTTAGTAAAATGAAATTTGTCTATTGCAAAATCTGGGTTTAAACCCATCCTACAACATTATGGCACGCTTCATTTCTGCAAGTACTCTTACTTTTTCTATTGCCTCATCATTTTTTCGGTGCTTACCGGTTTTACGAGATAATCTACCTCATCTACTTTAAAAGCATCTACCGCATAATGTGGGTGAGAAAAAATGAACATTATAAAAGGGGAATTGGTCAACGTTTTAGTCAATTGTATTCCCGTAAGCTCGAGCATTTCAACATCCAATAGGAGTAAATCGGGCATATCGTCCTGCAAAAACGCACTCGCATCTCAGGCTGTTTTGCATACAGCTTTACAACTAATATTGGGAATGATGCATAGTTGTTGTAGGGTTAAGGCTAAATAAACAGGATCATCATCGGCAACCAGATAGATCATTAAACTCATGATTGCTATAAAATTAACATAATTTAATTATGCCTCACCTTCCCCATATACCTTCTTCTGCTCATCCAACTATTTGGTGTACTAGAAATGCCGTTTTAATAAACTTTCTGGTTTTGAAAGGCATATCAAATATACATTCGCAGTGGTTTTTCATACGGATATTGGATTTTAGACGGTGCTGAATTTTTATTCCGGCCCTATTTTTTGTCTTCTACATTTTTCTTTTAAATTGCTGTATCAAACGTTTTACAAATTTTAAAATCTGCATGCTACATGCTTTTTTAGAATTACATTTACACACATACATTTATTATGAAATCAACTATTTTATTATTAGCTATTATTGGCAACCTCAGCATCGCTGCTGCGCAACGTATTTCCAAAGTGGTCATATCAAATGCAGGCGTATTTCAAACAATTACCGTTGCCACGGACGACAATGCCGTGATAAATTTATCTCCCGACGGTGATATTATTAATTACGGGACAGAATATTTTTCTGAAAAAATACAAAACTATTCCAGATTGGAAAAGTTTAATGGGAGAGTTGATTTATTTGGCAGTACCGATGATGCTGCTTTGCAAGGGAAACTTAAATATATAGGCAGAACTGCAGTTACCTATTACGCATCTTACGATATTGAAGCATTAAGGGGCAAGGTAAAAACAATAGGAAACCTCACTTTAAATTATTTTATGCCATTTGATGATGCGAGCGAAAAAGGGAAGATAAAAAGCATTGGCAGCAGCCAGTTACAGTATTTTTTAAGTTTTGATAACGAGGCACTGCGCGGAAAATTAAAATCAATGGCAAGTACGAATCTTTCTTACTACAGCTCTTTTGAAGACCAGGCTATAAGAGGAAAAATAAAAAGCATTGGCCAGATCAATTTTACATACTACGCTTCTTTTGACAGGCAATTTGCTGGATTAATGAAGACAGGCAATCAAAACCCAATAATTGCTGGGGTAAATTACTTTATTCAGTAGCCGAATAAATAAAAAAACTTTCCGTCATTAAAAAGAATTCTGTTGGGAAAAATATTGGTTCTGGTTTTGCTACTACCTATTTTGGCATTCTCCCAAAATATAAATAAAAAAGCTTCAGAAAAAAGTTGACACACTTGTAAAGGCGTGCAATGGATATATTGGTATTTATATTAAAAGTTTAAAAACGGGTAAGGTCGTGCAAATAAATTGCGATACCGTTTTTTCTATGGTAAGTATTGTGAAGGTTTCCAAATTATTAGGGATTATTAAAAAAATAAGTATAGGTGAGTTGACTTACCATCAGGAACTAACCTACAACGATTCTATACTATAGGCGGGTGTAGATATTCAGAGCTTTTTTAAAAATAGGGAGAAAATTGAGCTATCCAAAGTGATCATTCTCATGCTTTCTATGAGTGATAATACAGCAAGTTTGTGTTTACAAAAAATTGCGGATACCAGCACTTTCATTAATGGAGGAATATGGTTTTGTAAATACAAAAGTAAATTCTAAAACGGTAGGTAGGGAAACGAATAGAACCCAATATGGATGGAGGCAGACGACTCTCAAAGAAATGGCGATTGTTTTTGAAAGGATCTATAACGGGGAACTTATTAACAATTCGCTCAGTAAGAAAATGATTCGTTTGCCAGGCCGAAATTATTGGGATAAAGAAGCTTTGAGCGAAATACATTTGTAGCACGTAAAAGCGGCGCAGTAGATGCCAGCAGAGATGAAATTTTATTGGTGATGGCCAAAGAGCCATACCTATTTTCTTTATTTACCAAAAATAATAAAGATAAATTCTGAAACAGTTCTAACGAGGCTTAGGTTCTCACACTAAAATTATCGAAAACTGTTTTTGCTTTCTACAACAAATAATTTCGTTTATACTTTTGTTTTCAGGTTTAGATAATCAAGATAATAGACAATTTTCAAACTAAATTCACCAATAATGGGTTATTGGTTTTGAACATTCTCAAAGCAATGATATGGTCGTCTTAACCCTTTACCGAGGTACTTGTTAACGCTTTGCGAAAAACCTAGTTGGACTCCGGCCACAGTTCTTTCAAAACTTTTATTTAATTCAAATTTATCAGTAAAGCGGTTGCGGCTTTTACTGCGTTTGCTATTTTTAAAGGTTCATAATTTTTACCTTGCAAATGGAAAGTGTATGAAAGCCAGTCAGTATTAGAAGAAGATATTTCATTTAAAAAAAAGATAAAATAAAATTTTTGTTTGGATTTTATTGTTTTAAAGTATGAGTGGCAAAGTGTATGAGACATGCATACGTTGAAAAAAGCATTGGCGTTGGTTCTTATAAAAAATAGCCGATGAAACATCACCGGCTATTTACGGTCACTAAATTTATTTAGCCTGCTTATCAGCAAATTCTTTTCTTATAATATTTAAAGCTGCGCCTGCTTTAAACCATTCTATTTGTTGTTTGTTGTAGGTATGGTTTACCATTATTTCGTCTTTTGTTCCGTCTTTGTGCTTTAGAACGAGTTTTAATCTTTTACCTGGTGCAAAAGTTTTTAAACGAATAATATCTATCACATCATCTTCCTGAAATTTATCGTAATCTGCTTTGTCTTCAAAAGTTAGCGCCAGCATTCCCTGCTTTTTAAGATTGGTTTCGTGTATGCGGGCAAAAGATTTTACCAGCACTGCACGTACACCCAAATGGCGGGGTTCCATAGCGGCATGCTCCCGACTGCTGCCTTCACCATAGTTTTCATCGCCTACTACAATGGTGCCTATGCCTGCTGCTTTGTAGGCACGCTGCGTATCTGGCACTGCGCCATAAACGCCGGAAAGCTGGTTTTTTATTAAGTTGGTTTTGTCGTTGGCAAAATTTACTGCACCTATCAGCATATTATTACTGATGTTATCTAAATGCCCACGAAATTTTAACCATGGTCCTGCCATAGAAATATGATCTGTGGTACACTTTCCTTTTGCTTTGATAAGCAATTTTAAACCTAGTAAATCATCTCCTTCCCAAGCCTGAAATGGTTCTAAAATTTGTAAGCGCTTACTGTCAGGCGATACAATAACATTTACGCCAGTACCATCTGCTGCGGGTGCCTGAAAACCGGGATCATCAACTGCAAAACCTCTCGGCGGTAATTCGTAACCTAATGGTGCATCTAACTTAACCCATTCTCCTTTATCATTTAAGAGAGAATCTGTAAGTGGGTTAAAATTTAAATCTCCGGCAATGGCCATAGCCGTTACAATTTCGGGTGAGCCAACAAATGCAAATGTATTTGGGTTACCATCAGCACGCTTTGCAAAGTTTCTGTTGAAACTGTGTACAATTGTATTTTTTTCTGCTTTTTCTGCACCCACACGTGCCCACATTCCTATGCATGGACCGCATGCATTTGCAAAAACAGTAGCTCCAATTTTACCAAATGTATCTAAAAAACCATCTCTTTCAATAGTGAAACGTACCTGCTCAGAACCCGGTGTAATAGTAAATTCAGAGTGTAGTTTTAGTCCTTTTTCAGAAACCTGTCTGGCTAAACTTTCGGCCCTGCTTATATCTTCGTAAGATGAGTTGGTGCAACTTCCTATTAAACCTACTTCAATTTTTGTTGGCCAGCCGTTTACTGCTGCAGCTTCTTTCATTTTTGAAATAGGAGTTGCAAGATCTGGTGTAAATGGACCATTTAAATGCGGCTCCAATGTATTTAAATCTATTTCTATCACCTGGTCAAAATAAGCCTGCGGGTTTGCATATACTTCAGCATCGCCTGTTAAATGTTCTTTAATTGCATCTGCCATTGTAGCTATTTCTGCACGGCCTGTAGCACCTAAGTAACGACTCATACTTTCATCATAACCAAATGTAGAAGTAGTAGCACCAATTTCTGCACCCATGTTACAGATTGTTCCTTTGCCTGTGCAACTCATGCTGGTAGCGCCTTCGCCAAAATATTCCACTACTGCACCTGTACCACCTTTTACGGTTAGTATGCCTGCTACTTTTAATATTACATCTTTTGCTGCCGTCCAGCCGTTGAGTTTTCCAGTAAGTTTTACGCCTATTAATTTTGGCATTTTAAGTTCCCAAGCGAGCCCTGCCATTACATCACACGCATCTGCACCACCAACGCCAATTGCTATCATTCCAAGCCCACCTGCATTTACGGTATGGCTGTCTGTGCCGATCATCATTCCACCCGGGAAGGCATAATTTTCCAACACTACCTGGTGAATGATTCCTGCGCCGGGTTTCCAAAAACCAATGCCGTATTTATTGGAGACAGACGATAGAAAATCATACACTTCACTGCTTTCTGTAACTGCCCGGGCAAGGTCGGTTTTGCTGTTGTCTTTTGCTTCAATCAAATGATCGCAATGTACAGTGCTCGGTACTGCAACAGTTGTACGACCGCTTTGCATAAATTGCAACAAAGCCATTTGCGCAGTTGCATCCTGCATTGCCACACGATCCGGCGCAAAATCCACATAAGAAACACCTCTTTCAAAAGGTTTGTTATGGTCGTTCTCCCACAAATGGGCATACAATATTTTTTCGGTAAGGGTAAGGGGTTTACCAAGTAGTTTACGGGCTGCTGCTACTCTTTCAGGAAAATGTCCGTAAAGCTTTTGAATCATTGCAATGTCGAATGCCATAGTGTAATTTTTATTTTATAAAATTTTAATCTTTAAATTTTTTCAGATAATCTTTTAGTTCATGTGTTAAACATAAAATCCCCTCCAGCAAACCAAGTCGTTACATATATACTATTACCTCCAATAAGATTTATTCTGTCAAAGCCACTTGCTTCAACATCTTCAAAGCACCTAAAATTATGTATATGGATGTTTTGGAGGCTTAATTATTTTTTTTGCGAAATTACTTAAAAAAAAACCAACCGTTTAATGAATTTACACTAATTTTAAACTGAACGCATAATTAATACATGCAATATGTATAAAGTAAAACATTTTATTGAGTGGCATGTTTTCGGAGTATGTTCTGCGATAGGCGAGCGTATGGGTGTTGCTACTACCACTATCCGTAAATATTTTATTTACCTAAGTTTTGCAACGATTGGGTCTCCAGTTATCGTTTATTTTTTCCTTGCTTTTTGGATGAACGTAAAACGATACGTTTTTAATGCGAAAAGAAATCCTGTTAGATACCTTTGAGGTTCAGAGGGACTGCACACAGACCACGGACAACAGACCATAACATCTTCAAAAATCAATAACCTAGCTATAGGTAGTTACTTACAAAATAGATTGCCTTACTCTTACCAATTTTTCCAACAGAGGTTGCAGCAAATCCAACTTCAACATATTGGCTCCGTCACTTTTTGCAACTGAAGGATCGGGATGCGTTTCAATAAACAATCCATCTACACCGGTTGCAATGGCTGCTTTTGCAATGGTTTCAATAAGTGCTGGGTTACCACCTGTGATGCCACTTGTTTGGTTTGGCTGCTGCAGCGAATGTGTACAATCCATAATGACAGGCACTCCAATTTCCTTCATCCAGGTAATGTTTCTATAATCTACAATCAGATCTTGATAACCAAAAGTATTGCCTCTATCTGTAAGCCAAATTTTTTCGTTGCCGGCTTGCTTTATTTTATCTGCCGCAAATTTCATAGATGGGCCACTAAGAAATTGTCCCTTTTTTACATTCACAATTTTGCCGGTTTTTGCAGCTGCAATCAATAGGTCTGTTTGTCTGCAAAGAAATGCGGGAATCTGCAATACATCTACATATGCCGCTGCAATTGCAGCTTCTTCGTGTGCATGAATATCGGTTGTAGTGGGCACACCAAGCGTTTTTCCAACTTTTTTAATGAGTTTTAATGCGGCTTCGTCGCCAATGCCGGTAAAACTATTTGCGCTTGTGCGGTTCGCTTTGCGGTACGATGCTTTAAATATGTATGGAATTTCCAGTCTTTTACAAATGGCTGCTACTTTTCCGCCAATCTCCATTACAATTTCTTCTCCTTCTGTAATGCATGGGCCTGCTATAAGAAAGAAATTATTTTTATTGTATCGTTGGTTTGCAAAAAGGCTGTTTAAATGTTTGTCCATTTCACAAAAATACATGTTATCGAATTATTTTATGGTGCGAAACCTAACTTGTATTTACTTACCATACTTAAAATTTTCATTTTACATTTGCCAAAAAAAACGAAAACAGTAAAATGATAAAAGAAAAAATATTAGTTATTGGTGCAAGCGGTCAGATAGGAGTGGAGCTTACCATGGCACTTAGAAAAATTTACGGAAATGCAAATGTAATTGCCAGCGATTTGCGGGAGCAAAATCCCCTGTTAGAAGGCACCGGGCCCTATGTAAGTTTAGATGTAATGAACAAAGAAATGTTGCATGTACAGGTTATACGCCAAGGCATCACTCAAATTTATTTATTGGCCGCCATCTTATCTGCCACAGGCGAAAAAAACCCAAACCTTGCATGGAGTTTAAATATGGCAAGTTTGCTAAACGTGTTGGATATTGCCAAAGAAGAAAACCTACACAAGGTTTACTGGCCAAGCAGTATTGCGGTTTTTGGCCCAACATCTCCCAAACAAAACTGCCCGCAACAAACCATTATCGAACCTTCAACCGTTTATGGCATTAGTAAATATGCGGGAGAATTTTGGTGCAATTATTATTTTAACCGTTATGGGGTGGATGTGCGCAGCCTCCGTTATCCTGGGCTTATCAGTTATAAAAGTTTGCCTGGTGGTGGTACCACAGATTACGCCGTAGAAATTTTTCATGCAGCAAAAAATAAAGAGCAGTATGAATGTTTTTTAAAAGAAGATACTTACCTACCTATGATGTATATGCCAGATGCTATACGGGCAACAATAGAACTGATGGAAGCGCCACAAGACAAAATAAATATTCGTACCTCGTATAATTTATCTGGTATGAGTTTTTCGCCAAAAGAAATTGCCGCAGAAATAAAAAAGCAGGTATCAGATTTTGAGATTGTTTATAAACCTGACGGCCGACAGGGAATTGCTGATAGTTGGCCTCAAAGTATAGATGATGCTGAAGCAAGAAGCGATTGGGGGTGGAAGGAAGAATTTTCATTGGGAGACATGACGAGAGATATGCTGGAGAATTTGTAGAAGTTATTCTTTGACGAAAATATTGACATAAAAAAGGGTGTAACAACACTCTGTACCTTAGTGTTTTATGAAAAATTTTTGCTTTATTCACGCAATCAAAATCGTCTTTCAATGAAGGGAAACATAAAAAAAGTTTCCCTAAAATATAAGTACGCATGTTTTCGTTTGAAAAAGGTGGAGCATGAGCTTTGGGGGCTTTGTTGAGCATTTGTTTCAAGTTGGCTGTAGTAGTGCCGCAGTTGCTTCATTATACCTTAAAGTTTATTATGCGGCAGACACTATTACCCGTCATGGTTACGCTGAGCGGGTGAAGGTTTTTGGGCCTATATTGCGGAGGGGATTGTAGCGAACGTTTTTTGTTACCACGAAACGAGGCAGAGGGAATTGTGTATAACGAACGGCTGCCTCGGATGAGTTAAGTACTATACGTAACCAAAAGATAACCCTGATGATACCAAAGCCAAAATATGGAGTGTTAACTTACGTTAGAAATACAAAACTTTCACTTATGAAGTACTATTGTTTAAGCTTGATAGTTCTTCTATTTTCCTGCTCGGCAGATACCGGCATCATTAAAATAAAAGGTTCTGACACAGAAGTGAACCTCGCTGTGCAATTAGCTGAATCTTTTCACGAAATTAATTCAAATGTTTTTGTTTCTATTTCCGGCGGTGGCTCAGGCCTAGGCATAGCCTCCTTGTTAAATGGCACGGCAGATGTTGCTAATTCCTCCCGAAGTATTCATAGCGATGAAATAGCGCTGTTTCAAAAAAAGGGTTTGCAAATTGACTCGTTCATTTTTGCGCAAGATGCTATTGCATTTGTTGTGGCAAAAGATTTGCCTCTAGATTCTATAAACCCTGCAGATTTATCACTGATATTAAAAGGCGAGTATAAAAATTGGCTATCGCTTACCGGAATAGATATGCCAATTAATATTTATGGTAGGCAAAGTAATTCCGGCACACACGATTTTATAAAGAAGAAATTAAAAATAGATTTTTCACCTTATGCAAAACAAATGAATGGTAATGCACAAATACTGGAAGCTATTAAAGCCGACCACTCAGGTATTGGATACGTGGGCGCAGGTTATGTTTCAAAAGGAAGTAATAGGGAAATAAAAGTGCTTACTATTTACCTCGAAAAAAATAAACGGGCTATTTCCCCTTTAGATGCGGTCATGATTGCTGATGAAAAATATTATTTTCAACGGCCTTTATTTCAATATTACAAAACGGCTTCTTACAATAAAGTAAAGCCTTTTATTGATTATGAAAAAACGGACGCGGGCAAAAAAATAATTCAATCAGCCGGGTATTATCCAGTAAATAAATAAGCATGACAATAAAAAGGCGGGAGCAAACAGATTTGGTTTTAAAGCATATTTTTAAAACGACAGGTTTTATTACCATTGCATTATTAGCCGGTATCTTTTTTATGTTGTTGTACAACAGCATTGCTTTTTTTATTGACGTAAAGCCAATTGATTTTTTAACAGGCTCGCAATGGAATCCTGAAAGTACAAATGGCAAATACGGTATTGCCCCTTTATTGGCAAGTACGGGCCTGGTAACAATTGGTGCGATGATTATTGCTGTTCCATTGGGGATATTTACGGCAGCATTTTTATCTGAAATGGCGTACCCCAGATTGAAAGCAATTTTGAAACCACTTATTGAAATGCTTGCAGCCATTCCATCTGTAGCGATTGGTTTTTTAGGCATCGTTTTAGTAGGTCCAGGTATTGCAAAAATATTTGGAATTTCCAATGGCTTAAATGCTTTGAACGGCGCTGTATTATTAGCTGTGATGGCGTTGCCTACAATAATAACTATTAGTGAAGATGCAATTAATGCTGTACCACAAAGTCATCGGGAAGCCTCACTGGCATTGGGTGCTAACAAATGGGAAACACTTTTTAAAGTAACATTACCCGCGGCATTCCCAGGCCTTATTGCAGCGGTTATGCTTGGGCTTGGTAGGGCTTTGGGCGAAACCATGACTGTGCTAATGGCTACAGGAAATGCATCGGTTTTACCCACAGGGTTTTTAGATGCAGTGCGTACTATAACTGCCACCATTGCTATTGAAATGGGTGAAGTGCCTTATCAAACCACGCATTATTTTGCGCTATTTGCTATTGCAGTTATTCTCTTCCTCATCACTCTATTTATTAATTTATTGGGAGAATATTTTGCGAACCGGTTGAGAAAATTTCACGCATAATGAAGACGATACGCCATTTCTTTGATTGGATTTTATTATTAGGAAGTACCCTAATGGTATGCCTTATACTGGGTGTTATTTTATGGGATATATTTTCAAAAGGCATGTCTTCCGTATCATGGAATTTTATGAGTCAGTTACCTACCAATGGTATGACAAAAGGCGGTATTCTTCCTGCCATTGTTGGAACACTTTTGCTAACGTTCATCACTACAATTTTTGCGGTACCTTTTGGCGTTGCTTGTGCTATTTACCTCAACGAATATGCAAGGCCGTCAGCATTAACCAACATCATCAGAGCCTGTATAAGAAACCTTGCAGGCATACCTTCTATTATTTATGGGCTTTTTGGTTTAGCACTTTTTGTGCAGGCTTTACAAATGGGTACTTCTGCATTATCAGCAGGATTAACCCTGGGGCTGCTTTCATTGCCCTACATTATTACCACTACCGAAGAAGCTTTAAAGCGAATACCAAATAGCATGAGAGAAGCAACATTAGCGCTTGGTGCTACGCAGTTTGAAACAATAAAAGATGTGGTGTTGCCAAAAGCATTGCCAGGTATTTTAACGGGTATCATACTCACCATGTCAAGAGCTGCGGGAGAAACAGCACCCATTTTATTTACAGGTGCTGCCTTTTATATCAACGGAATTACCATTGCACCCAATCAAGAATTTATGGCATTGCCTTATCATTTATATATGCTCAGTACCCAGCACCAGGCCATAGAACAAGTAGGGCCATTGGCTTACGGCACAGCTTCGGTTTTGATTCTTTTGGTTTTTTTGCTCAACATCGTTGCATTTTATATTAGGTTTAAACATAGAACACAAGATTAATATGGAGGAGATAAAACTATCGGCACACAACTTTAATATGTATTTTGGGAAAAAGCAAATCCTGAAAAATATCAACATTGATTTTCCTGCAAATAAGGTTACTTCTTTAATTGGCCCATCGGGTTGTGGAAAATCTACACTACTGCGTTCTTTTAACCGCATGCACGACCTATCGTCCGATGCAAAAATAGAAGGCAACATAAAAATTGACGAGACAGATATTTATGATAAAAATGTATCTGTAACTGCTACTCGCAAAAGAATTGGTATGGTATTTCAAAAACCAAATCCATTGCCCAAAAGTATTTATGAAAATCTTTCTTATGCTTTAAAGATTCATGCCTTTCCAAAAAATGAAATTCCTGATTTGATTGAAAAGGCCTTAAAAGAAAGTTATTTGTGGGAAGAAGTAAAAGACGAA
>JBJXGJ010000221.1:0-12321 GCA_046153805.1 Ferruginibacter sp.
AAAGTTTTTTCCCAAAGTAGCACAAAGCAAAAGGTTGAAAACTGCTCTTTCTGGAACTTATATTACATTATGGCTTATCTTGTTAAAATAGGCTCGTATATTGTTCACTTTTATTATCTTCGCACAGCATCTTATCTGATTTTTTATGCAAAAATATATCTTCACGCTGTTTTTTCTTACATTTTGGGCAACTACTACTTTGATTGCGCAAAATGAGCCGACTTATTCGCCGCTTGCTTCGGAGGTGTTGGCATTACAAAGCGCTGAAAAGTCTTTTTTGGCTTTCGCTCCTTTTGAAAATGTGGAAGAAAAATATGATGCCGAACTAAAAGGAAAATATCAACAACTTACTTTAAAAAGTGAAATACTTGGGCAGATGTTAGCCAAAAATGCGGCTGCAGTTGAAATAGAAATTCCGATCAATACAAGCAAAACAATTCATCTTCAATTAATTGCCAAGAAATTATTTACCGATGATGTCGTGATTGAGGCGGGAGATAAGTCAGAGAACAAAGTGCTTTCTTTGCCTTATGCACTGTATTATCAAGGAATCGTAAAAGAAAATCCTTTGCAATCGCTGGCGAGTATCAGTATTTTTGAAAATGAAATCAATGGCGTTTTTGTTTATGAGGGAAAGACCTATAATGTAGGGAAATTGCAAAATAATGCCCCTAAAACCGCTTATTGTTTATACCAAACAAAGGACTTAGTTTTTCCCGTAACGAAAACTTGTGCTACGCAAGAAAATGAAATACTGGCTAATTCGCCTAACGATATAGAACTTAGCCCAAATGGCGCAAATAGTTGTGTAAGAATGTATTATGAATGTGATTACCAATTTTATATAAAGAAAAACTCCAATACTACAGACGTTGTAAATTACGTAGCTTCTTTGTTTAATGTAGTGAATACCTTATATAATAATGAAAGTGTTCCGACTGCCATTTCTAAAATCTTTGTTTGGACAAAAGCTGATGGCTACGGAAGTGCCACGCTAAACGATGCTTTGGAAGATTTTGGTGCGGCAAAACAAAATAATTTTAACGGAAATCTTGCACATTTAATTTCTGGGTATAGTAATGGTTTAGGCGGCTTGGCTTGGGTAAATGTAATCTGCGCCACTTACAGTGCTAACCTCAATTCAGGACCTTATGCTGTCAGTCGTTTATTAGGCTCGTTTAGTGCTTATCCTGCTTATTCATGGGATGTGGAAGTTATTACGCATGAAACAGGACACAACATGAGTTCTCGACACACGCATTGGTGCGGCTGGGTAGGTGGTGCGTTGGATAATTGCTACACAACAGAAGGCGGTTGCGCTGCGGGACCTGCCCCAACAAATGGCGGTACAATTATGAGTTATTGCCATATAATCTCTACGGGAATTAATTTTGCGAACGGTTTTGGCACACAACCCGGAAACGCCATTCGCAATGCAGTAAATAATGCGGCTTGTCTTACCTCTTGTTTGACAACTTGCGCCACTAATTTAACGATCAGTACCAATATTACGACAACTGCCGTTACCAAATATGAAGCATCGGGTATTATTGCAGCTACAAATTTGCTTTCAAGTGGTACAAACGTTACCTACGATGCAGGGCAAGAAATTATCTTACAACCTGGCTTTATTGCCACAAGTGGCAGTAATTTTATCACCGTATTAGATGGCTGCGATAATTTGCGCGAAAGTGCAGAAATAACTAGCAATCAAAATATTAGTGCTACTTTTTTTCAGGTAACTATTTATCCCAATCCTGTAACTGATGCTTTTTATGTTACTTATACTTTGACTCAAACCGAAAACATAGAAATCAGCCTTTGGGACATGATGGGCAAAAAAGTAAGCGTCCTATTTCCTTCTCAAACGCAAACCGCAGGCGAATATTATCACACCTTTTCCTTAGATAAACTGCCTTCGGGTATGTATCTTATAAAAGTGGGCAATACGCAAAAAATGGAAGTATTGAAATTGTGGAAGCCTTAAAAAAAATCAAAAATACTTGCAATTCTCTTTTAAAATTCTCAACTTTGAAAACCCAATGAAAAATCAACACCATTTTACACCAATTTTTTAGTCGTTATATTTTTATTTCTTTTTTTCAATTTGTAAACGTTATGAGAAAAATTCTAATCACCATCGCGGCATCGTTGAGCTTTTTCAACCTTGCCTTTGCTCAACAGCACCACATTCTTTCACCCCAAAATGCAGTAGCTATCCCCTATGCTTATCCCCAAGAAGAAAGGGTACCATCAAATGAAAGCACTGCACGTTGGGACAATTCCCAAACCTCTCCACAAATACCTATTTCTCATGGAATTGACGCGGTTACTTCCACACAAATAGGCGCGTCTCAAAACTTTTTTTCCATTTTCAACAACGCACAAGACCAGATTTTTGCGCTACCCAATGTAGGTACAAATGGTGGCACCGTTTCCTTTCTTTTTAAGAAGAAAGTAAGTAACTGTGGCGGTTCTTCCTCTCAATTAATGTACAACCTTTCTGAAGATGGGGGAACTACTTGGTTATCCACAGCTAATGCGAATGGTTGTATAGGCTTAGGTCCTATTAACCCACAATCTCCTGCTTTAGCAAACAGTCCTTCGCAATGTTTATTTATCGCTCCCAACAACGAAATGAGAATGGCATACGCAGGTATCGCTTCTGCACCAGCAGGTTCTGCTTGGACATCCGACATTTTACTGGGTTTAGCAAAAGACCTCTCTACTACTCCTGTTATTTTGCAAGAACATTATACAAATACAGGATCTCCCAAGATGTATCGTCCTAGTAATATTGTTCAACGCGGAAATCTATACGAATTTTGGTTTGTTGTTGGGTATGGACCGATGAGCGGCGGAGACTCTGCCCTAGATGTTTGGAAAGGCGTATATTCTCCTACACTTGATAACATTTCTTGGAATCTTCAGCAACAAATTTCTCTTCTGGCTGCAGCAAATCAACTTGATGGGTTTAGGTTTACGCAAAATCAATTAACCTTCTCACCAGATGGAATGCATGGTTGTATTGCGATGTTGGGAGACTTAGTAGGCGGAAAAGATAGCGTTTACTTGCCGATTATGATGGATTTTGATGCTAATACACAAACGTTTAGCGCACCTTATGAAATCTTAGCTCCTGCGAGCGGAGCAGGGGTTATACCGACAAGTACTGCGATAATAGATAGTGCTGAAGCTTATTTAGCTACTTATCTCAACCCTTCGGGTCAGCAGATTACACATAATATTACCTTCTCAGGAATGGACATTTCTATGAACAATGCGGGAGTTCCGCTCTTATTATGTACGATTAATCCCTGTTTAAATTCCGTAAATTCAGATCCTCCTTATGTTTATTACCCAGGTTTTGGCGCGCGTGTTTTGTTAATTACAAAAGATGCTTTAGGGTATTGGAAGGCAGCCAAAATTTCAGATATTTATCGTTATGTAGGCGATGTTGGGCAAGGCGTAGATAAGGTGGAACATCCTTCCTCTCCTTATATTTCTCGCTCCCTAAATGGAGAACATTTCTTTTTTCATTGGACAGACGGTGATACAGCAATGCCAATAACCAATGAAATCCCTTCTCCTAATTTAATTGGATGTAGTTATAATTCAGTTACGCAGCAACGTTCTGATACAAGCAACTGGACTTTAGGCGATGTAGTTTGGGGGAGTCTTGTTTTTATGGCAAAATGTAGTCAAAATGCTTTACAAAGTAATGTCGCAAGTTGTGAATATCAAATTCCTACTGTCGCGCTTAGGTATCCTGATTTTACCTTAGCAAATGCGCCTGCACTTCCCGTTGAATTTCATTACTATCATGATGTTCACTATTGTATTGATAGCGCAAACACTGTTATTACGTGGTTTAATGTTCCTAATAATGTAGGGATAAATACAGCAATAAAAGTCATTCCTTTACGTGCTTTTCCTAATCCTACCGATAAATTGTTGAATTTGCAATATCAAACGCAGCAATTTTCGCCTAGCACCATTCAATTAGTGGATATGAAGGGGCAAATTGTGTATCAAACGGAAAAAAAAGGCATGGGTACGCAACAATTTACGATAAATGTGCAGGCTTTTGCTAAAGGTTTGTATTTATTAAAAGTGAATACAAAAGAAGGCATGGCTACGCAAAAAATAGCGATTGAATAAACGCTGATTTTTATACCTTAGCATAGGATTTAAACCCTATGCTAAGGTATAAAAGGTTTATCTTATTCATTGTTCACTCATTACTCTACCTTAATTTTTATTATCGGCATATTATAGCCTGTATAAACCTTTCCCATTTGCAACATCAAGGTCATATCATATTCTCCTGCGACACTTGGCATTTTAAAAGTAACTTCTTTTTTTAAGGTGTCTTTTAAGGTGTCTTTTGCTAAAGGTTCTTGTAAATACTGCGAATATTCCCATTTATGTACTTCTTTTTGCCAAAATGAAATCCCAATAAAAGTTGGGTACGAAGTACAAGCTGAAAATTCACAAGGGTAATTATATCCATTCGTTAATACAATAGGGAAAGTAACTTCTTCATTGGCTTTAAAAGTCCTTTTATCCGATAATAGCTTAATTTTCACCTTGTTAAAAGAGTGAAAATTATCTACAAATTTATAATACAAATCCTCTCCTGTACTTGTTTTTAATACTTTCATCGTATCTTCAAAAGGATAAGTTACGATCCACATCACTCGTTTTCCTTGTATTTGTTCTTCATAATTCGCAATATCATATTGATTATGACGATAATGCACGCTATTTAAGGAGGTAGCAATGTATTTCTGATTTTTTAGCATCGGAATTAATTCAGAAGTGTTTTTATTCCCATAAAACATATATTTAGAAGGATATTGATAAGTATTATTAAACACTACGGGACAATCTTTTGCCACTTCTTGAATTTGATTTGCCCAGTTTTGCCAGCCATGAAATTCATTTCTAATTTTATATACGCTTGCTGGCAAGAAATTCCATACTAAAAAGAGCCTTGCAATCAATAAAATAACTATCGTAGGAATGCTAATTTTATAAACCCAATGAAAATGCTGCGGTTTTGCGCTTATTCCTTGATATGCCAATAAAAAAAGCGGCAAAAAAGCGGAAGCAGCCCAATTCGCCTCTACATGCTGACTAAATGTTCTAATAAATAAAAATCCAAAAATGCCTACAATGATATACTTTAAAGATTTGGTAAATTGATCAGTAGTTTTTGCTAAAAATGCCTCATAAAACACCCATATTCCGATAATTCCTCCTGCCGCTGCTATTTCTCCTGTAAGATAATCTAAGGTAAAATTGATTTTATAACCTGAGCGTGTTCGTCCAAATAAATGATATTTTAAGGTATCAAATTCATGTTGATATGCCCAAAGAAAATGCGGTAAATATAAGGTAAAAGAAAGTAGCACAATCGCCCAGAACTTTCTTTGTATCAATAACTTAGGATGGGAAAGTATTGTAAAAAACATCATCATCATGCCGTGATATTTACTATATAACATGCCCGTTACTGCCAAAGCTAATAAAAGGGTGGAGAACCATGTATTTTCTGTTATGAATTTACGATAACAATATAAATATGCAGCTACAAAAAAGATAAAAGGCAAATCAGGTACAGATAAAATACCTGCAATATGCACAAAAGGAGAGGCAAGTAAAAGGGTAAAGAAAATAAGTGGCTGTTTTTTATCTGTAAGCAAATATAAGATAAATAAAGTACAAACATTTAAAATAACCGTAAAAAAGCGCACCCCAAATTCATGGTTAAAAAGGTTTGTACCCAAACGAATTAACCAAGCAATCATGGGTGGATGGTCATAATAGCCACAAGCAAGCGTTCTTGACCATATCCAATAATAGGCTTCATCGTGAAATAATTCGGTAAAGCCTGCTTGCAAAAAATTAATACAAGCAATAAACAGTAAAATGATAGGAACTAAATAAGGGTGGTTATTTATTTTGGTGATTTGGTTATTGAGCATTTAAGTAATGGATAATTAATAATGGAAAATGACATTAACTTGTTTATTATCAATGTTTTTCTGCTGTTATTGATAGACTATCGCCATACCAACAACGGTAATGCAATATGGGCTGCCTTAGTTGCCCAATAACTTGCAAAAATTTCGTTTTTGTGCTGATACGGCAGCTAATTAATTTCACTAAATTAATTGCACTTAAAACGCTTGTTGTACGGGCTGCTTCAGCTGCCCTCCACTGGCAAAAACTTCGTTTTTGCGCTGATGCGGCAGCTAAAGCAGCCGCTACAAAAGTGCGTTTATTTAATTGATTTTAATAAGCAGCCGCTACAAATTCTACCTAGTATTACATTTTCACCACTATTAGCAATTTGAGACCGCAAAAATAAAAACTATTTTTGTATGATGAGGATTATTTTTGCTTGCATAGAAAGAACCTAATAATACTTCACACTTACAACCACTTCTGTTTTTCGTCCTTTGTCATCAATACAAGCGACCCGAAGTTTGCCCTGTGTAGGCAAATAAAATAACTTTTCATCGGGGTTGGCTGTCTTATAAAATTGGTCATTTATATACCAATGATGCTTACTTATCGAAGCGTCAGAGGCGGCTTGCAATAAAATTTCTTGTGGATTCTGCTTTTCAATAAAGTATTCATAATTATCGGAAGGAGATAACATACGAGGTCCCGTGCCTGTGTGATGCGCTGTACAATTTGGATTATGCTTGGGTGGACGCGAAAATTCATGGTGATTTTGTATCATCCAAAGCGCAACTTCTACGTCATACATAGGATAAGCTTTTTGTTTTGTGCCAAATTGAGGCGTACAAAGTGGACAATATTGCACCTGCTCATCTTCACTTACCGTAATTTCTTTGTACAAATTACACACATCTAAAGAAGATACATTTGCAATCGCATAATCTTCTACCAAATGTTCACAATTATATTTGCTCGGCAACATGGCAGTTTCGGCACAAACTTTTCTTTTTTTGACGGCAGAAGGTTGTTGAAACCATGCTTGATTTGCATTATAATCAATCGTATTAAACACTTCCAATAAAAAAGGCGTAGCAATCGCAGCTCCTGTTAATTCGGTTGAACCTTTGCCATCAAAATTTCCCATCCAAATGCCTACGGTGTATTTTGGCGAAAAACCAATCGACCAAGCATCTCTTTTGCCATAAGAAGTGCCTGTTTTCCAAGCTACTTTCGGCAATTTTGAGGACAATAAAAAAGAAGAAGGTAAATCAGGTCGCTCGATGTCGTTCAAAATTTCTGCAATTAAAAAGGCGGATTCTTTGGAAAATAAAGGTTTTCCTTCTTCGGTTTTATCCAACTCTTTTTGAAAATAATGCAAAGGATATAATTTTCCTTCATTTGCAAAAGCCGAATAAAATCGGGTAATTTCCTCCAAAGTAACCCCACAGCCGCCTAAAGCTACGGAAATCCCTAATTTATTTTTACGTGCTTTAATGTCTTTAAAATTAGCCGCTTCTAATAATTGTAACAATTTATCCACCCCTAATTGCCGCGTAAGCCAAACGGGAGGTAAATTTAAAGAGTTCGTTAAAGCATAATTTACAGACACCATTCCCCTAAATTTTAAATCAAAATTATCGGGGCTATATCCATTAAAATTAGAAGGAACATCAGGTAATTTTGATAAAGGCGTAATGATACCTGCATCAAAACCCAGAGCATAAATCGCTGGTTTTAAGGCAGAACCGGGAGAACGTAAGGCATTTATTCCATTAACTTCTCCTTTGCTTGTTTTGTCATAAAAATCGGCAGAGCCACAATAAGCTACAAGGCTATGTGTTTCATTATCAATAACACAGACCGCACCATTTGAAACGCCATAAGGTTTTATGCGGTTGATATATGCCTTTAATAAAGTTTCTATGTTTTTTTGTCTTTGTAAATCTAAGGTCGTTTTTAACTCATGTTCTTCATATCTTTCGTGCAAATAATTGCATAAATGCGGCGTTTTAGGTTCAATGGTAAAACGATTTGTGCCGATAGGTTCTTCTAAAGCGGCTTGTAAGGCTTTTTTATCAAAAATAGCCTCCTTTATAAAAACCTGAATCCATTTATTTCGCATCTCACGCGGTTCTGTTACTTTTTTATCTAGTCGTAAAGAGTTCGGGCGGTTGGGAATTACTGCCAATAAAATAGATTGAGATAAACTTAATAATTTAGGAGATTTATTAAAAAAAAGATAAGCTGCCGAATGAACACCTTCAATGTTCCCTCCATAAGGCAAATAACTCAAATACATTTCTAAAATATCCTGTTTAGAATAGTGCCATTCATATTGAATGGCGCGAAACATTTCTTTTAATTTATTGCTATACGTGCGCGATTTGGGGGCTGCCATACGCGCCAATTGCATTGTTATGGTAGATGCACCTGATGTTCTTTTTAAATGGAAAACATTGGAAATCAAGGCTCTTACAACGGCTACAGGATTTACACCATAATGATAATAAAAATATTTATCTTCTTTGGTTAAAATGGCTTTTACCATATCAGGGTTAATTTCTGTCAAAGAAGTTTTTAATCTCCATTTATCATCGGGGGTAAGGTAAGCGCATAAAAGGTTATTGTCTTTATCTCGAATTACTTGGGAGTAATATTTTTCAGTAGGTAAAGGAAAAAGTACATCTAATATTAAAAATAATAATAAAGCGATAAAAATAGACCCTATTCCTTTGATAAGTTTTTGTTTTCTTTTACTCGCATTTTGATAATAATTTTTCCCCTTTTCTACATAAAAAAGGGCGGTTTGCATGATTTTCATGGAAGTTTGTGGAAAAAGTTTGGAGACTAAAGAAATGTTGTGTTAATTTGTATTTACAGCGTTCTGAGCTCTTAAAGCGTTCCGAACGCTATAAATATACTTTATAAATCATTTACAATATTAATCCTTTTTCTTATGAAAACAAGCGTTTTTTTCACATTCCTTCTTTTTTTAGGGCTGTCGCAGTTTGCTTTTTCGCAAGCAGGGAAAATTTCCGTTACACCTAATGCAACTACATCTTCTACACAAGTCAAAACAGAAGAAGAACCAAATTCTAATGATTCAGCTCTAGTTTCAGAAATACCAAAACCTATTAATATGCTAGAGATTCGTAAAAGGATTGGTTATCCTATAAAAGCGAGGAAAAAAGGAATACAAGGAGAAGTTTTAGTCAGGATATTGGTTGGAGAAGATGGTAAATACATTAAACATTTAGTAATAAAACCAGGGCACCCTTTATTATTAGAGGAAATAGAAAAAGAAATACCTTTTTTAACTTTTACTCCTGCAATTTCAGGAGGAAAACTCATTAAATTTTGGGTAAATATTCCGTTTAAATTTAAATTACAAGACGATATAAAAAAGAAGATAAAAAAATAGGGTAAAACTATGGCTGTTTTTTAAACCTAAACACATAATTGATATTTGCAACTTTTAAAACTTTGTAAGAAAGCTATTTAATATGATACTTTAAAGTAAAAAAGTAAGCAAGGTGAATAATAATAATAAATATTTGATTATCTTATGAACCTAAAACCATTTATTAGCCTCTTTTTCGCCTTTTTCTTTACAAATCTGCTATTTTCTCAAAACAACCTAACATTAGCACAACTTAATGAGAAAGAAGATAGCATCAGAAATTGGACAATCATTGCTCAAAATAAAGAGGAAGATAGCTTGAAAACATGGCTACTGATAGAAGAACTCAAAGCACAAGACACGATAACACCCTACATTCGCCATTATAGAAGATATTACGAATCTAGGAAACCAATTATTAATTCAGAAGGAAAAGACATTAGCCCCGTAGAACCCGACCCTAGTCACCTCAATGTTTCATCCTTCGTTGAATATCCTCAACCTGTTAATTTAGAAGAAGTAAATACGATAATTAAAGAAAAATATTACGAATTAGTAAATATATTTAACGAGCCTTTAACCTCTTACGCTGTAAAGTGCTTAGTTTGTATAGATGAATTTGGCAATATAACCGAATATTCTATTTTAACGGATTTGCCTACGCTACATCTGACTATTATTCAACAAAATATAAATAAGCTCAAATTTACCCCTTATATAGCAAAGGGAATACCTAGCAAATTTGAATTAGAAGTGATATTAACATTATAAATTGTGGCTCTTTAATCCATTTTCTTATGAAAACAAGATTTTTATTAGGGTTTTTATGTTTGTTTATAATTTCAATAAACTTATACGCCCAAAAAAGATACATTTCTTATCCATTAAGAGATGAAAGTGGAAAGATAAAGCCTATAAAATATGAGGCAGAACCAGAATCGAATAAATGCTGTTTTATGGTAAAACCACCTGTTTCTTTAAATTTAGAGGAAGTAAAAACCAAGATAGAATACACTAAAATGGCAAAAGAAGGCGGAATAACAGGAACTGTTCTTTTAAGAATATTGGTTTCGGAAGAAGGAAAATATGTAAAGCATTTAGTAACAAAACCAGGGCATCCTTTATTATTAAAAGAAGTAGAAAAGCATGTATCAAAGCTGGTATTTACCCCTGCAAAACAAGGAAATAAAGTTATTCCTTTTTGGGTAAATATACCGTTTAAGTTTGAATAAGCGTAGAGGTTGATTTAGTTGCTTGTTTGAGAAAACTTTTTTTACCACTAAGTTTCACAAAGTATTTTCCACAAAGATGCACAAAGTTAAGAGTTAAGGGCTTTTTTTTTGTGTTACTTTGTGCTTGAACTTCTGCTACTTTGTGGTTTTTCTCTTAAAGATACGTACACTTAATTTACATTCGTTTCTCAGGAACATTTACTATCTTTTCCAGAATTAACAGTTTTATATATGAAAGCAAGGTTTTTATTAGCGTTTCTAACACTTTTTTATTGGGAGAATATTGTTTTTGCGCAAGATACGATTCCAATTAAGCGAATGACAAAAGAAGAAATGACAGAAGAGGCAAGGATTTGTCACCAATATTTTGTGAGTAAGTTACCTACTCCTATTAATTTTGAGGAAATACAACAATTAATTGAACCTATAAAAGATAGTGAAGGGAAAATTATTACAAATGAAATCTTATTAAGGATAGAAGTTTCAAAGGAAGGAAAATATATAAGGCATATTGTTTGTAAAAATAGTAACGATATTTTATTACAAAGGATTGAAAATCAGATTACAAAACTGATATATGAACCTGCAATGCAAAGAGATAAGCCCATAAAATTCTGGGTGATGATAAAATTTACCTTTAAATAAAGAAAGCGTTTTTTAGTGTTAGGAACGCTAGGAAATAGCTTTAATAATTTGTTACAAAATAGTGTGTTTCTTATGAAAATACGATTTTTATTAGGGTTTTTATGTTTGTTTATGCTTTCAATAAACTTATACGCCCAAAAAAGATACCCTTCTTATCCCTTGCGAGATGAAACAGGAAAGATAAAACCTGTAAAAGAACCTGAAATTCCAGCAGGTTGTTTTGGTTGTATGTTACAAGAAGCTCCTAAACCACTAAATTTGAAAGAAGTAAAAGCTGAAATAGGGTATCCGCAAGTAGCAAAAGAGGCAGGGATAACGGGAACAGTTTTATTAAGAATATTGGTTTCGGAAGAAGGAAAATATAAAAAGCATTTAGTGGCAAAACCAGGGCATCCTTTGTTGTTAAAAGAAGTAGAAAAACATATATCAAAGTTAGTGTTTACGCCTGTAATGCAAGGAAATAAAACTATTTCATTTTGGGTAACTATACCGTTTAAGTTTGAGTAAACGTAGGTATTTTTTTAGTTGTTTGTTTGATATTATGCTTAAAAATTAATAAATTTAAAGTTGACGTATTAACCCACTTGTTAATTCAGATGAATCTACACAACCACTACTTTGATACGTTAATTGTGTAGATTCATCTGAATTGAAAAGGAAAAAATTAACAAGCCGTCCACTAAATTTTAAAAATACTCTGAGGAAAAAACTTTTTTATCACAAAGTATTTTTTCACTAAGTAACACAAAGCTAAGGATTAAGGGATTTTTCTTCGTCTTACTTTGTGCTTAAACTTCTACGACTTTGTGGTTTTTCTTTTAAAAATAGGCTTAATTCATTTTTATTTATTCTTTTAGGTAACTTACAATTAAGGTTCTAAACGCATTACGCATTCAGAACCTTAATGGGAGTAAATTTAGTAAAATAACGTTGCTATTCTTTTACCACTTTTTCTACATAATGCGCCGCATCTGTATCAAAATGAAGATAATATACGCCTTGTGATACGTCTTGCAAATCAAGAGAACGATTTGCTTTTCCTGCTGAAAGGTTTATTTTTTCAGAGAGAAT
>JBJXGJ010000245.1:0-7092 GCA_046153805.1 Ferruginibacter sp.
TGTGCAAAATCACATCACATTGTAAACCATAAAGTATTGCAGCAGATTGCTTCAAAGACAAGGCTAAAAATTGATTTTGGTGGGGGACTGAAATCGAATGAAGATGTAAAAATTGCCTTTGAAAATGGCGCCGCCCAAATAACGGGCGGAAGTATTGCCGCAAAAAATCCCGTATTATTTTTAGAATGGCTCGCAGAATATGGTCCAGATAAAATTATTTTAGGAGCAGATTGTTTTAACAGAAAAATTGCTACACATGGCTGGCAGGAAAGCTCTGAAACAGATGTAATTGATTTTATTGCCGAATACAAAACCAAGGGAATTGAGTATGTAATTTGTACAGACATTAGTAAAGACGGTATGTTACAAGGTGCATCCAATGAACTGTACACAAAAATAATAAATAAAGTGAATGTGAAATTAATTGCGAGTGGTGGCGTTGCAGGTTTAGATGATCTAGTACAATTAGAAGCACTAGGCTGCGAGGCCGCAATTGTTGGAAAAGCAATCTATGAAAACAGGATTACACTAAATGACCTAAGTAAATTATGCTAAAAAAACGAATCATATCCTGCCTTGATATTAAAGACGGCAGAACCGTAAAGGGTATTAATTTTATTGATATCAAGGATGCAGGCGACCCAGTCGAGCTGGCGAAAAAGTATATTTTAGAAGGTGCAGATGAACTTGTCTTTCTGGATATTACTGCTACCAATGAAAAAAGAAAAACGCTTGCAGAACTGGTTGTAGAAATTGCAAAAGAAATAAATATTCCATTTACTGTAGGTGGGGGGATAAATACCGTTGAAGATGCCGCAACGATTATTAAAGCCGGTGCAGATAAAATAAGTATTAACTCTGCAGCAGTTAAAAACCCTTCCTTAATTAAAGAAATTGCG
Source organism: Ferruginibacter sp. (assembly GCA_046153805.1). GTDB lineage: Bacteria > Bacteroidota > Bacteroidia > Chitinophagales > Chitinophagaceae > Ferruginibacter. Next base: position 900 of record JBJXGJ010000245.1, read on the forward strand.
GAGCGTTTTGGCAGCCAGGCAGTAGTAGTTGCAGTAGATACAAAGTTTGAAGACCACGATTGGTTTGTGTACGTAAATGGCGGTAAAGTTGCGACCGGAATAACAACTATTGATTGGGTTAAGCAAGCCGAGCAATTAGGCGCAGGAGAAATATTATTAACTTCTATGAACAACGATGGCACCAAGCAGGGCTTTGCTATTGATATCACAAATGCGGTTAGTACATCAATCAATATTCCTGTAATAGCATCGGGTGGCGCAGGTAGAGTCCAACATTTTAAGGATGTTTTTCAACATACAAAAGCAACGGGTGCATTGGCTGCAAGTATTTTTCACTTTGGCGAAATACCAATTCCTGTTTTAAAACAATATCTCAAAGAACAAAATATAAACATACGATGAATATCAATTTTAATAAATCTGACGGGCTCGTGCCGGTAATCGTGCAGGATGAAGTAAGCCTACAGGTGCTGATGCTTGGTTATATGAATGAAGAAGCATTTGCCAAAACCAACGAGGACGGGAAAGTGGTTTTTTACAGCCGCAGCAAACAGCGTTTGTGGATGAAAGGAGAAACCTCTGGCAATTTTTTGTTCGTAAAAGATATTAAAATTGATTGTGACAATGATACCATTCTCATTCTTGCAAATCCGGTAGGGCCAGTCTGCCATACAGGTAACCAAACTTGTTTTGGTGATGTAAGTACCAAAGGTTTTTTATACAAGCTGGAAGAAACCATCAACAAAAGAATTGATGAAAACGACGAAAACTCCTACACCAATAAATTATTTAAAAGAGGAATAAATAAGGTAGCACAGAAAGTAGGTGAAGAAGCCGTTGAATTAGTTATTGAAGCAAAAGACAATGATGAAAATTTGTTTTTAAATGAAGCTGCAGATTTGATGTATCATTTTCTCATTTTGTTAAAAGCAAAAAAAACAACGTTAAAAGATGTTGAGAATATCCTGCAGCAAAGAGCTAAATAAATTTTGGGTATACTTATTGAAACTGTTATTTAATAATCTTTAAAAACACAATTATGAAATTATTTTTAACATGTACTGTAGCCTTGTTGTTTGCGCTAAAAAGTATTGGCTCAACCCCGCCTACTACTTATAAGTATGTTGTACAATTTAACAGCGAATGTTGTGGTGTTCCTGATGCTGCCCCGCTTTTAAAATGTATCGACGCCTTTAAAAAGAAATATAAAATTAAGAAACTGTCTTATGACCTTATTGCGCCGATGGGCAGAGAGGGTGAGTATTACATGGCATTTGGGTTAAAAGAATTAAATAAAACACAAACTGCATTATTTATAAAACAGTTGGACGCAACTACCTTGAAAATGAAAGATAAAGGCAGTGCCACAACGGAGCAAAATATGCTGATTGATCCCGCTTCATTATCTTCCAGAACAACCATTATAAAAAAGACTTTATAAAAAAGGCCGTCTCCTATTATCGAGACAGCCTTTTTTTATTTTCTATCAATTTTTCTCTTACCTCAAGTTCTTCTCGAAAAATAATTTCATTTCATTAAAAGAAGCAGTATCTGCAGCAGGATTGTAAGCAATAGGCATTTGATATTTCTTTGCTTTATCATCAGCACCTGGGTTGGTAAATGCATGTGTTGCATTAGGGTAACTTGTAAATGTGTAGTTAGCAGAGATAGAATCCATTTGCTTTTTAAAAGTGGCAACTTCTGTTGCAGGAACAAATTGGTCTATTTCGCCATGGCAAACTAATACAGCAGCTTTTAAAAGATCTTTGTTAGCAGGTGCACCTACAAGGTTTCCGTGAAAACTTACAACAGCTTTTAATGGCTCGCCTATTCTTGCCATATTTAACACCATTGCACCACCAAAGCAATATCCAATAGCAGCAATTTTTGTACTATCTGCCCCGGGATATGTTTTAATTTTAGCAAGAGCAGCATCAAATCTGTTTTTTGCAATTGTATTGCCTGGTGCGTAAAACGGACCAGCAAGTTTTCCCGCTTCATCGGGTGTTTCGGCCGTTTTTCCTTCACCATAAAAATCTACGGCAAATGCTAGATAGCCAAGTTCTGCCAATTGCTTTGCCCTTCCGCGTGTGTAATCGCCTATACCCCACCACTCAGGTACAATAAGTACAATTGGTTTTAACGCAGTGTCATTTTCATTGTAAGCCACAAATCCTTTCATGGTAACCCCATCTCCGGTATAATCAACATTTTCGCTTTTTACGCTTACAGCTTTAGTGCTGGTTTCTGTTGCTGCTTTGTCTTCCGTTTTTGCTTTTTCATTACTGTTACAGGCAATAATGGTAATTGTTGCAAGTAATAAACCAGCCGGTAATATCATTTTTAGCATTATTTTATTATAGTTTATGTTATTAAAATTTATTATTAAATGAGCTCAAAGGCAGGCCTGTATGCTGCCCAAAATGCATCAAGACCTGTGATATATTGTTTTAAAAAACTGATCATTGTTGGCCAGTCTGCCTGTTTAAAAATGTTTACGTTCTTCAATTTTACAAGTATCATACTTATGCCAGCTTTATGCTCAACAAAAGACGATCTTTCAAACATCCAGCCCTTTCCCGCCATACTTTCAAACTGCCGTGCAAAGCTATTAAAAATATCGAAATATTGATGTTGCAACATCGTATCTTTTAAAAATATTTCAACTGCCACACTTGCCTGTTCTTTATCTGCGTTCATTTTAAACGAAAGGCCTTTTATACCCGTCTTATAATTTACCCAGTTTACTTTTTCTGCCGTTGCAGATGGTACAGGTGACATATACATTCCAAAACTTGTCCAAAATTTTTGCCTGATAGATGAAGCCTCAGCTTGTGTGTACATAGAATCAATTAGGTATAATAAAATCGGGTTTGCGAATAAAGCTGCTGTTGTATTTAAAACGGATGTTGGTACTTAGTTCTATTTTCCATCCCCTCATGCCCTCATACACCCGTGGAAAAACGTAGCCTTTCAATTCAACAGTTCCAAATACAAGATTTTCGTTTCGTGTACGTACACCACCGCCCAATGCGGTAAAGCCTTTTGTTTGCTTTACACTTTCATAAAGCGGTTTTAGCAAGCTTAGGTCTGTGAACAAAAATGGAGCAAACCTAAAACCGAAAAACTTTTTAAGGTGGTAAAAAACAGACTCAAACTTAATGGTTGATCTTGTATCTGAAACATCTCTGTTGTTTCTAAAATAAGGTAAGCCATAATTACTTTCCAGTACCAAAGGGCCGTTTAATACACTATTAAATTGGCGCGTATAACTCAGCGAAATAAAATTTCTGTTTCTCCACAGCGAACTAAGTGTATTTAATTTTGTAAACCTACTGATACTAACAAGTACGTCAGCATCTTCCAGATTTTTTCTGTTCATAAAACTTCCTGTCCGCAGGGTGTAACTTGTAAAAACACCTTTTTTTTCATAATGTGATGCATCAAACTCAAGACCATAGTATGCTCGTTTTACCCCCTGCTTGTTTGTATAACCACCAACCACTGTTGCGTTAATACCTTCGGGTATGTCTTCATTACGACCAAAACCATAAACAAAATTTGTACGATAAAAATTCTGCTTGTATAAACTATACGAAGTTAATAATCCATTTAGGTTAGCATAATTAAAATTGTAGTTGGCTTTAAAAGCATCGGGTATGTTATAAAAGGTTTTATAAAAAGAACGCATAGCTACAAAATGCCGCAAGCGCTTTTCAGAATCATTTTCTCTTGCGTTTTTATGACCAATGTTGTAACCTGCCCACACATCTGCATTAACTGATTTGTATTGAAATTCATTTTGGTAAACGGAATCGCCAATGTAAGCGTTGTTTGTTTTATTAAACGAAAAAGCAGCAGCACCCGTCCATGCATCGTACCTGCTTACAAGCGGCTTTTCCAAAATTGTATAAGAACTTTTTTCTTCGAGCTGTCCACTATTAAAAGCAGGATTAAAAGTTCTAAAACCGATACTCCAGTTTATGAAACTTTTTTTAATGTTTCTGTGTGTAAAAGATGCACCCGTTCCATGCCTCGGCGATCTTTTTATATCATACAACGAGGCGTACTCTATTCTGTTTCCTGTGCCTAAAACGTTTTCATCTTTTACTGTAACCTGCGCCCTATCTGTACCACTTATACGCACCGAGCCGCCCAAAGAGAATACATCTTTTGTTACAATGATAATGTCTGCAAAAATCGACGACGAATCACTGTCCACAACTATAAACGCATCCTGCACAAAAGAAAGTTCCCGCAGGTATCGCTCATTGTCAGCTAAAAGAAACGGAAGAATTTGATCGCCTTCTTTAAAAAATAAATTTTTTCTTATAACAGCGGGAACCGTATTTCGGTGAAAAGCATCTGTTAATTTTGAAAATTGATTTTTACTTACAACAAGCGAATCATTTACAATTTTAGGAAAACCTGTAGGAGCAATTGTAATCGTTCTGATTGTTTTTCCTTTGAATGCCAGGAAAGGGTTTACAGATTTTATAGGGTTTTCTGGTTCATTTTCCCGATAGAGGCTTTTACCAATCTTTTTGATAAGACTTCTTTTTTTTGCTTCGAAAAAACTTTCCTTTTCAGCAGGTTTTTGAGCACAACAAACCATACAAAATGGTATAAACAATATAAAATATAATAGTAAACAATATTTCATTTTATTGGCATCAATCAGAGCTGCCGTTACATCAAATACAACCTTTAACGAATGGCTATTTTTATTCCGTTTTTTCTTGTAAACCATACAATTTCTTTTCTCCGTTTTGTACAAATAAGGTAGAGCCAATATTTCGAATTATACCTACTAAAATTAATGCCAAACCTATATTTTGTAACATATCAGAACATGTAAAAGGTAAAATTTGCGAAACTTAAATCCTGATATTTTTAAACATGATTTTTTCTAGAAAAAAAATTCGCTCAATAAATTTTTCATAATTTTCTCTAGTGAGAAAGCTCAAATTTTCCCATTTAGATAGAAAAAAACCGATTATACTTCTTTGCAGCGAGCTGTGAACTAATTACATCTTATATTTGCGCAGCAAATTCGTTCTACAATCGTTAGACATTGTTTCTTTAAGTCTCTTTTGCGAACAATCCCCTGCCAAGCGGTGCACAACATTGACCTCAGGGATTTAACTTATAGAAAATAAAACGCAGCAATATGAAACAGGAAACAATGGGCATTATTATACCCACCAACAAAGAACAGATGAAAGAGTTGACAAAAGAAACAAAAGAAACACTTGCAGTGCATGCAATTCATGCGTGAGAAGGTAACCGTTCATTCGGTTCGTTAGGTTTATGGAACGCTAGAAAGCAGCAGCGCACCATGACCTCTATGAGGAGATGGTTCAATTAATAAATAAAACAGTTATTTCTTTCAAAAAGAGGCTTTGTCAATATTTTGAAGTACGTGTCATGTCTAGCTCGGCAACACCCACCCTACACTTTAAAAAAAATAAAATGATCAATTTCAGCAGACTTATCTTTCATCAACGAAAAGTGCTATTCGATAATTTTACGTGTTGATACGGGCTTTTTTATGTATTAGAAATTCATTTCCCCGTTAAAAAGTTTGCCGTTAAAGGCGCTAGCAAGAAGCGCTTTGTTATTTGGGTGACTTAGCGCCTGCAGGTGTCTTACATGGTGCATATCTGTACCTGCAAAACTTACCAGATCATTTTTAATGAGATAAGCAGCGGCCTTAGCCGCAGGTTTGCCATAATAACCGGTAAGCGATAACAGATTTATTTGCAATAAAAAACCAAGTTCGCTTAGGTGATGGTATTGCCTAAAATCGTTGTGGTAGTAGCCGTAGCGTTCGGGATGTGCGAGTATGGGCTGGTAACCCTCCGTAATAAGCGCAAACACCATTTGTTCTACATTAGAAGGCTTGGCAGCATACGAAAACTCTGTAAGAACCATGTTGTTTTTAATGGTGAGCAACGGTGTTTTGTTTGCGAGAAGTTCAAGAAAATCAGCATCAAGCATGTATTCTGCAGCGGCATTTACTTTAAAATCTATTTCATTTTCCTGTAGTGCGGTCTGTAGTAATGCAAGTGCATTGTTTATTGTTTGGGCGTTGTTTCTATAAAGATCGCCAATGATGTGGGGGGTGGCAACAGATTTTTTTATGCCAAGTTGAATAAGACCTTTTACAAGATCGAGTGAGGTAGGAATATCC
>JBJXGJ010000255.1:0-10500 GCA_046153805.1 Ferruginibacter sp.
CTCAATGAATTTTGCTACAAATTTAATCGGAGGTATTTTGGTATAAAATTATTTGATAGGTTAATGGTGGCGGCTATCGCCGAGGCATGGTATAAACCTTGCTCCTAATTGCGGATAGTCATTGAAAAATATTATTGTTAAGATATTTTTTCTCCCGTTAGCAATCCACAACTCACCTCTAAAATCCTGGTCCACCTATCATACGCATACCGCCGCCTTGGCCCATAGGCATAGCAGCTCCTGCCTTGCTGCCGTCAAATTTGCTGAAACGGAAAACGAAACTTAGCATAAAATAGCGTTGCAGTCTGTTGGTTCGGGTATCAGTAATTGAATACGCTGTAACAGACCTATTTACGTTTGTGTTTTCGTTTAAAAGATCGAAGGCCTGTAATTTTAATGACAAATTTTTCTTTTTCAGCAATTGCTTTTCTAGTGTAGCATTAATGATTAATGGGTTCGCAATAACATTATTTGCGTAACCATTGTTGATTGTTTTTTCAAGATCATAACTTAATACGAAATCATTTTTAAAGAACAATCTGGAAGAATGTGTAAGGTTGAAAACTTTGATGCTGCTGTTGGCAGTTGGGGTAAGAGAAGCTTTATTGTCATTCAAAGTAACATTAACGCCACCGCTTGTTTCAAGCCATTTTTTTAATTTATAATCAGTTGATAAACGCTGAGAGACGATCCAGTTGCGGCCGGTGTTTTTTTCAAAGTTTAAAAATGAAATATTGTTATTGTAATTTACAGTTCCACCATAGTTAAAAACATACTTTCTGTTTTTAATAGGCTTTGAATAAGTGTAAAAAGCATTTGCATTATAATAGCCGTTCGTATTTAGGTATCGTGTTTCCTGTAGCCCGAAACCCTTTTGCAATACGTTGTTTGCAATTTTATCTGTTACAAAAGAAAAACTCAAATTACTGAAGAACACGTTGCCGCTAATAAAATCAAAATTATTAAACCGCACGCTGAATGTATTCGTAAACTCAGGTCTTAGGTCTGGATTGCCCAACACGATATTCTGACGGTTTGAAAAATCATAAATGGGTTGCAACTGCTGGTAAGTTGGCTGATTGGTACTGCCATTATAATTTAAATTGAAAGATTTGCTTTTAGAAAAATTATAGGCAAGTCTTACTACAGGAAAATAGTTTACAATATTTTGTTTGAATTTTAGTTTTGCCCCGGTAAGAGAATTACTCTCAATGGTAGCCGGTTGTACTGCAAAACCTATCGAATAATTGTATTTTTTTTCTGTTGTTCTAAAATTAAGACCAAAGCGGTTGGTAGTATAAATATTTTCAAAAATATTAGATAAGCTATCAACCGTCGTTTTGCCAATGTTGTTCACATCAAAAGTTTCTTTATTATTACCTATAAATCTTTTGTTGTAAGCATAATTAAATTCCAACGCTCTTTTTTTAGAAAGCTGCTCATTAAAAGATCCACTAATACCGTAGTTGTGGTTGTTATTATCCTGCGTTACATTTTGGTTAATAACGGCAGTTCCAACCGGCAGGGCATTGTTATAAAAAATGGTCGAGTTTGTAATATCGTCATTTGCATTTGTTGCCGATTGGCCGGCATTTAGATTTAAAGAAAGCGTTCTTCCCTTTTTTTGAAACCGGTGATTGAATAATAAACTTCCGGTAAAATTTGGGGTAGAAGATGAATTGTTGTCAGCATTTACACCTTGGTTTCTTACACCACCTTTTGTATTAAAATAAGTAAAATCTGTTCTGTAAGCGTCGCTTAGTTTTTTGTAGGTAACGCCTGGGTTAAATTTTATGTAGTTAAACGAATCAATTTTGTACTCAACGTTAAAAGAGAAACGATGGTTGTCAGTAACAGAATAATCACTTGTTCTCTGTTGGTTTGTTTGCACACTATCTCGCTGTATGTTCTGCTGGTTTACATCATTTAAAACAGCATTGTTTTTTTCTGAAAAACTGTAACTACCATAAAGAGTTAATTTTGATGAAATATCATCTCTGTAATTGAGTCCAAGTGTTTTTGTAACCCCTACTCCATCGCTGTTACCAAAGCCGGCAAACGGTGAACCGGCACCACCGCCAAAACTTCTTACCATGCCACCTGCAATTGCTCCCATACCACCCGGTATGCGTGAAAAATCGAACGTACTTGCATTGGTATTATTTAAATTGCCTGTAATGGATATTTGCTGGTTATTGTTAAATCGGTTCACGCTAAGTGAAGTAAGGTATCTTTGGTCTGTGCCACCGCCTACAGTTACATTGCCAAAATAACCTTTGTTTTTATCTTTTTTAAGTTGAATATTTAACGTCTTTGTTGGGTCGCCATCTTTCACACCGGTAAAGGCTGACTGGTCGCCATAGTCATCTACTATTTGAATTTTATCCACCATATCGGCATTCAACTGGCGTGTAGCAGTTTTTACATCACCGCCAAAAAATTCTTTACCATTTACTTTTACTTTTGTTACTTCCTTTCCTTGAGCCGTAACTTTACCATCCTTATCTACTTCTACACCCGGTAGTTTTTTTAATACCTCTTCTACATTATCATTTTTGCGAAACATAGTACTGTCGATTTTGTAAGAAACAGTATCTTCTTTAATTTGAATTTTTGATGATTCTATCGTTACAGTTTCAAGAGTATTATCACCCGGCGACATGATCACTTCATCGTTTACCACTTCGCCTGTTGTCTTTGTAAAATCGTACACATCTGCAAATTTTTTATAACCAATATAGGAGATTGAAATAGTTGCTTTTTTTGCAGCAACCTTGCTAAATGCATAAACCCCTTTGTCATTCGTAATCGTTTTTAAAGTGTCTTTCAAACCTGCATAATACAGGGACACAGAAGCTTTGCTAAGGTTTTTTCCATCCTCCGTTCTCACAGTTCCTTTTACAGAAACTGTTTGTTGTGCCTGCGTGGTTAGGGCTAAAAAAAAGGCAAAGAGTGTAGAAATAATTTTCATATTGCTGTTTTGTCTGTAATAATTTATTAGCAAAAATAAGAATACGTAAGTTATCGTACATACCGTTTGTCACTTAACAATTTTGGTGCACGCCATTTTATGACCCAGCATTTTCGCATATATTGCGAATTCAAAACTAAGAATGGACAGAACAATTGACATCGAAACTAATCCTGAAAACCTAAATGAATGGGTAAGACAAAGTATTGACCTGTTTAGGCACACAACTTATCTAGACCAAATATTAGAAGTATATCCTTTTCAAATTGCGGCACCAGAAAGACTCGATGCAGCAATAAGAAGGAGAATTATTGCTGCACATCAAGGTCGAAGAACAGAAGAATTGATTGAACTATTAAAAGGTTTGACAAAGTTTCCTTACGAAGACCCTATCTGGTACTTACTAAAGAATATTGAAGGCTGCATTGTTAATAATCCAAGACAAATACAAAGAATTGCTGAATCTTTGTATTCAATGACAGCCGAAGAAACTGTTGTTCGACTTGAAGCTGCCCCAAAATTAAATACTCAAATGGGACCTATGTTTAATGGTTGGTTAAGACGAAATTTTATACCACTAGGATTAGATGCATTTCAAAGGTCAACTCGGGGTGTTTGTATACTTGATTCTAGCGAAGAGGCGGGGAAAGCATTTATTAATGATAAACTGCACCAAAACCTTGCAAAACGTCCCGACCTTATAGCAAAAGTAAATCGCCAAATAATAATTGGCGAAGCAAAATGGATTGGTCAGCCGGGCGGCAATCAAGAAAAGCAGGTACAAGAAGTTTTAAATTTTTGTAGACATCAACGAGGGAATGTAATTAGAATAGGTGTTGTAGACGGATTCCCATGGTCAGTTTTTAATATAAACCATAGACTTGTTAACAACAAAGAAGCTGTCAACATTCAAGAATCAGAATACGACATGGTGAGTGCTTTGTTATTGCAAACTTATTTGCAGAGGTTTCTTTAATCGTGAGTTAGTCAAGCGGTATATATTCAAAGAAGTTACATTTTATATTCACTTTTCTGAAGTTACTTCTTACGACAGACAATGATTGTGTAGAGTTATCAATACCAATCCATTTTCTTTTTAGTTCATTCGCTACAAATAAAGTTGAGCCGCTACCGGCAAAGCAATCAAGGATAATAGAACCTTCATTAGATGAATTCAAAATAACCCTACGGAGCATATCGTGGTTTTTCTGGGTTGGGTAATCAACATAAGATAACCCCTTGTCTTTGAATTCCCAAACATCTTGAACCTTTTTACCTTTGTGTTCTTTAGCAAAAATTATTTTTCTCGGATTACCATTTTCGGACCATTCAATTAGTCCCTGCATATCAAGACGTGTGAGTTCCTCCCTACTATATCGCCAATGCCTTCCTTTAGGTGGCATTAACCCATTCCATTCCTTTCCAGTATCGCCATCAATTGTTTCACCAGGAGCATGCAATGGATTAGTAGTATATCGACCATATTTTGGATGAATTTTCGGGAAAAATACATCTTCCTCTTCCTTAGTAAGTCCTTCTTTTATTTCATTCCAAATATTCTTGTCCCGTTCTTTCGCATAAAACAAAACAATATCTGAATAATTACCGTATGCATTTCTTGCGAAATTTTTTGGATTGCATTTTATACGTGTTATGTCATTTATAAAATTATTATAGCCAAACACTTCATCCATGATAATTTTTACATAATGCCCTATTTTTTTATCAATATGCAAATAGATACTTCCGTTTTCAGAAAGTAAATCTCTAAGCAAAAAAAGTCTCTTTCTTAAAAATTCTAAAAAGTCACTATGCAATAGCTTATCAGAATAAGCATGGTCATTGTCAAGATTAGAAAAATCTTGACCGGTTCCATAAGGTGGGTCAATATAAATAAGTTCTATTTTACCCCTAAATTCTGGGAGAAGATTCTTCAAAACATAGAAATTATCACCAAAAATGAACTTATTAAAATCACAATTGTGATTAATTTCAATTGGTTTAATTGTTCCCAAATGCCTAGAAGATAAAATTTCCTTTTCTTCACTTTTACCTTGATAATCTAAGACACAGTTTCTAGATTTTTTAAAATATATAGCTTCTGGTTCTGATATAACTGAATTTAATGTAAGAAAATGTTCAAACTCAGAATGAGACACACGATAACTCTTATTAATTTTAACAGCATTTAATTTTTTTTTCTGGATATACTTTGCCACTGTCTGGCGTGTAACTTTTAAGGTTTGGGCAACCTCATCGACTGTTAGGAAATTACTCATGATTCTCATATTTAGGATGCAAATTAACCTATTTTAACAAATAATCAAAAGTGACTTTACTATTTTATACACATTTTGGGTTGCCACAGAAAAACTGGGTGCGATAACGAGTCAATTTCTTCCAGGACGGTTCATCTTTACTTCGCAGCGTTTATGGATAGTTGGTCAATTCCCAACCATCGCAGTGTCCTATGGGGATTTAACATTTTATCATTGCTTTTGCAAGAGAGTTATTGGAAAATATCGGAGCCAGGAGCGTCAAATTGCTGAATAAATTTCATAATAATTTGATTAAATGCCGCTTCCTCATTAAATAAGAAATGCATTTTTATGGGTAAAGCATAAATGGGGAGATCGGCTAATTCTTTTTCAAACTTTTTTAAACGAACGGCATCTTTTTCTGTTGTCAGAATAATTTTTTCATTTGATTTTATTTTGTTGAAATGTTTTAAAATATCCTTCAGATCGGTGCTTGAAAAAATATGATGGTCTGGATAATGCAGCATATCAAAACTATGTACATGTTCTGCCAGAAAAGTTTTCATTGGCTTTGGGTTAGCAATGCCCGCAATAAGTAAAAGATCGCTGCTTTCACTCATATCATATACTGTCTTTTTAAAAATATGGTAAGGTTGTGCATAAAGTATTTCAGAGAAAAAAAGTTGTTGCTCGGGTAGTAAATTCAGTTCCTTTGCAATTGCTTGTTTTTCTTCTGTATCAATATGGGTTTTGCATTTTGTAACAATCACAACCTGTGCTCTTTTACTGCTTCGTTTAACATCTCTAAGATCACCTGCGGGCATCATTAAATCTCTGCTATATAAATTTTTGTATTCGGTAAGTAAAATATTCAACCCTGCTTTTACGCTTCTATGTTGAAAAGCATCGTCTAAAATAATAACTTCTGTTTTTGGCCTTTCATGTAATATTTGTGGTATCGCCTCAAAACGTTCCTCACCCACTGCGACTGTTACGTATGGATATTTTTCGTGAAACTGCATTGGTTCGTCACCAATTTCCAAAGCGGTCGTTTGTGCGTTTGCAATCGCAAAGCCTTTTGTTTTTCTTTTATACCCCCTGCTTAAAGTGGCCGTCGTATATTTTTGTTGTAGTAATTCTATAAGGTATTCCGTCATGGGAGTTTTACCGGTGCCCCCGACAGCAATATTTCCAACACATATCAATGGAAAATTAAATGTTGCAGAACGTAGAATCTTTTTATCAAATAAAAAATTACGAAGCAATATGACGGCCCCGTAAATAAGAGAGAATGGAAACAATAAATACCTAAAACTTTTAAGCAAATCACTAATTTTTTAAAACTGAAAAATACGATAAGGTGTTATGCAAATGTCCATTTTTTTATCAAATTCGTTTACATCATCTATTACAACTTCACTAAAAAAGCTAAATCCAATTTTTAGCATTGTTGGGTTGCAGTCGTTTATTAGTTTATCGTAAAACCCTTTGCCGTATCCTATTCTGTAACCGTCCTCATTAAAACCCAGTAATGGAAGCAACATCATTTCTATCTCGACAGGGGAAATTGCTACACCGTTTACCGGTTCATCTATTTGGTAGTCATTCACTTCAAACAAAGTGTCTTCTTTGGTAACAACTGGCTGCAAGCTATTTTCTTTAAAATTCGTTACAGGGTAGATTAACCTAGCGGCAGGATTTTTAAAAAAACAATATTCTTCAATTAAAATTGGATTGTATTCGTTGTAAATTTTTATGGGTGCAAATGTCATTATGTTATCTGGTATTTCAAGTTTTAAACTTTGAAATTGTATGAGCATTAAGTCTTCAAGCCTTTCTTTTGCTGAAGATGCAAGCTCCAATCTTTTTTGCCTGTATAACTTTCTAATGGCTGATTTGGTCATTTTTTAAATAAAATTCTTTCTCATATTTTTACCTATCACTTATTATAAATTCGCCAAAATTTGTTTTAGAAAGAGATATTGCTGCGGTTTAAAGAACTGCAAATTGCCAATTGCAAACTGCTCACTGTAAACTGCTAATTGCCCCACCCTATCTCTCGTTCATTCCTTTTATAAAATCACTTACCAGATAACTTATTAATTTACCTGTTGTTTCATCCTTTCTACCATCGGCTAATTGAGCAGCACCCTCGCAGATATGCAAGTAAGCAGGTTTTGAATGCCGAGCACAATAGGTAATGAATTGCCTTGCCAGCAGCAGACTGATGCCAGAAGGTGATTGTGCACTGCATAACGCATGTTGAATACAATCAACATCTAGCTCTATACCTGAATATTGATCATTTGTAAAATCTACCGCCTGTCCCACAGCCTGTATAAAACTTTTCTTTTCTCTTAAAAAAATATCTTCGTAAGATGTGTATTGCATAAATGGATTCGATTGTACATCCACCAAAACATTTTGAGAAATATAATTTTCCTGCAAGCCCACAATACTGTATTTCCCTAAATAGCCATCAGACTCTGCATACCTAAAACCATTGCCACTGTGTCGTCCCTCCATACTTCTATAATCTGCATGTGCATCTAAATTAATTGCATTCATTTGTGCTATTGGTAGCATACTGTTTTTTACCAAACCTTTTGCAGTTCCTTTTAACAGCGGATAAGCATTGTTGTGGCCACCACCAATCACCAACGGTATTTTTCCGGATGCTGCTATAACTTTTACAATACTTTCCACTTCATCGTCAATTGTATTTACAGCATGCCTGTACGCATCAATCTTTTCATGTTCATTGTAAGCATTGTTCTCTATTAAATATTTTATATCGCCAAAATCAAACTGCCCGAGGAGCAAAACATCTTCGCCACTACAAAAATCGTTGCTTTGTATATTTAAAAATGCGTGTAAAAATGGATACCAGTTAGAATCTGCACCACCCACTCCATTGTTTGCTTTTACACCAATATCTTCTGGAACACCTACTAACACATATTTCGCCGGAGATTCAAACAACACATCTGGCCACTCTCCTTTTGCAAGAAGTTGCACGCGCTCACCAAGCTTGGTCTCAAAACGTCGCTGTTTTGTAAGCGAAACAATATCTTTTTTTTCGTAAAATTTAAAGTGTTTCATTTTATGATTTTATCGCTATTGAATTAATATTTACCAATTTTTATTTTATAAAAATGATTTCTTTTCTGTACCGCTAAATCCATTTTCCTTTTATCATTACTTTGTCTATGTTATTGGTGCTAAAGCTATAAAACAAATAGGCAAGAGAAGGTATTTTTTTTGTGAAAATTAAGTCAGCTCTTTTGCCAATCATAATTGAGCCGCTTTCTTTTTCGCAGATCATGGCAAACGCACCGTTTATGGTAGCAGCATTAACAACTTCTTCGGGCAACATTTTCATTTGTATACAACTTAAAGCAGCCACAAAATTCATGTTACCCGAGGGTGACGATCCCGGATTAAAATCAGAGGCCAGCGTTACTGCCGCTGCGGCATTTATTAAACTTCGTGCAGGTTGCATGGGCATTCTTAAGAAAAAGGCTGCTGTTGGCAAAAGGGTGCTGCAACCTTTAAAAGCTCCCAATAATTTAATGTCATTTTCCGTTAACGTTTCTAAATGATCTAACGAAAGTGCATCGCTGTTTATTCCCGCTTCAATTGCTCCTATACTGTTTAGCTGGTTCACATGCAATTTTGGTCGCAAACCAACCTTTGCTGCCGCACAGCATATTTCTTCCATTTCTTCCGGCGAAAAAAATCCTTTTTCACAAAATACATCTACAAAATCTGCCAGATTTTCTTCAGCTATCAATGGTAGCATTTCTTTTGTGATACAGTCAATATATCCTTTGTGGTTTTCTTTAAACTCAATGGGGTAAGTATGTGCCGCCAAAAATGTTGATTTTATTAAAAGATCGCTGTTTTCTTTTAGCCTTTTAATGACCCTCAGCATTTTTATTTCTCCTCCAACACTAAGCCCATAACCGCTTTTTATTTCAATAGTTCCAGTTCCTAAACGGGAAAGCTCATGTAAACGAACCAAAGCTGCATCGTACAATTCATCTTCCGATGTGGCGTTTAACTTTTTTGCAGAGTTTAAAATTCCGCCACCCTTTTCAGCAATTTCGGCGTAACTCAACCCGTTTATTTTATCAACAAATTCATTTTCTCGGCTTCCTGCAAATACAGTGTGGGTATGGCTATCACACCAACAGGGCATAACAAATTGCCCGATGACATCTATCACATTTTTGGGAAGATGAGGTACTTTTATTTCTATTTCATACATAGTGCCAAAATCGGCAATTCGCCCGTCTTCAACCAACAAAAATGCATCTTCAATTACCGGTAAGTAAGCCAGTGCTTCACCTCTTATCAGTTCATTTTCCGTTCTTACATTTACCAGTTGGGCAATGTTAATAAACAGTAATTGGTCATGCATAGGTTACTATATTTGGTTAAAAATATTCTTGCTGAAATGCTCCAGCTCAGGATCTCTAGCACCCATGAGCAGCAAAACACAATCATTGGTAAAATGTGTCCTCATTTCTTTAAGTAAATTTTTTCTGTCTTCTACAAAGAAAGCATTTTTACCCAAAGCTTTTATTTCGATAATCAAATCGTTGGCCGATATATCTTTCACAGCAGTACCACCGGCATAAAATATTTCACTCATCCAAATTTCATCTTGTGGCCTTAGACCATGGGCGATTTCATGTATAAAATCATTTTTTAAAAATCTTGTTGGTCCATAGCCATGTGGTTGAAACCATGCTATTACTTTTTTTGCAATCGGTTGGCAAGCATTGATAGATGCAGCACATTTTGCGGGATTATGTGCATAATCATCAATCACTTTTATACCATTTTTTTCGCCAAGCAACTGGTGTCTTCTATAAATTCCTTCATAATTTTCCAGACCTTTTGCCGACTGCTCCAACGAAATGCCAATAAGGCTAGCAACCGTTGCGGCCGCAAGTGCATTTTCCATATTATGCTTACCTATTGTTTGTAAATGAAAAGGAACATTATTAATATTGAAAGAGATATTCATTCCTTTTTGCCCAAAATCAGTAGCTTTAAAATGAGCAACAGTTTCGTCAGAAGAAAAATCGTTTTCTATTTTATCAGTTAGGGTTGCAGCCAATTTGTTAGAACGGTTTACAACAAACGAACCTGTTGTATTTTTTTTAAAAATGGAAAAGATGTCGATGAGTTCGTCAATTTCTTGGTGGTCTTTGTCAATATTGAGAAGCAATCAAATTTCAGGATGGTATTGTACTATAGAAC
>JBJXGJ010000166.1:0-3584 GCA_046153805.1 Ferruginibacter sp.
GATTTAAATGATTTTTATCGAATAGAAATAAAAAAATCTGTGAGAAAAAATAAAAAATTTGTGAGCCAAAAAAATATAAATCATGAAACGTACAATTAAAAAAGTAGCCGTACTCGGCAGTGGTGTAATGGGCAGCAGAATTGCCTGTCATTTTGCTGGCATCGGTTTGCCGGTATTATTATTGGACATTGCCCCAAAGGATCTTCCTGAAAATGCAAAGCCTGCGGATAAAAACAAGATTGTAAACGATGCATTGGCTGCAGCTATCAAAAGCAATCCATCACCTATTTACACAAAAGATGTAATCAAGAAAATTACCACGGGCAATTTTACCGACAATATGAAAGATATTGCCACGGCAGATTGGATCATAGAAGTAGTGGTAGAAAGGCTGGATATAAAACAACTCATTTTTACGGAAGTAGAAAAATACCGCAAACCGGGCACGCTTATCACGTCCAATACTTCAGGCATTCCTATCCACATGATGGCGGAAGGTAGAAGTGATGATTTTAAAAAGCATTTTTGTGGTACTCACTTTTTTAACCCACCACGTTATTTAAGGTTACTGGAGATTATTCCAACGCCGTTTACAGATCCTGAGATCGTAGATTTTCTGATGAACTATGGAGATCTTTTTCTTGGTAAAACCACCGTGCTTGCAAAAGATACGCCTGCGTTTATAGCCAACCGTGTAGGGGTTTTCAGCATTATGGCCATTTTAAACATCATGGAAAAACTAGGTTTATCTGTTGATGAAGTGGAAGCACTAACGGGCCCAATCATCGGGAGGCCAAAGTCAGCGACCTTCCGCACTGGCGATGTTGTGGGAATAGACACTTTAGTAAAAGTTGCCAAAGGTGTTGCAGATAATTGTCCAAATGATGAGGCAAAAGCAACCTTTAATATTCCTTCGTGGTTAGAAAAAATGATTGCCAATAATTGGCTGGGGGATAAAACGGGACAAGGATTTTTCAAAAAGGTTAAATCTGCAGATGGCGCAAAAGATATTCAGGTTTTAAATTTATCAACCCTTGAATATGAGCCCCGCAAAAAAACAAAGTTTGCAACCATTGAAGCTGCAAAACCAATTGAAGATTTAAAGACAAGATTAAAAGCAATGGCAGCCGGGCAAGATAAAGCCGGCGATTTTTACCGCCAGTTTCACTACGCATTGTTCTCTTATATTTCGCACAGAATTCCCGAGATAAGTGATGAAATTTATCGTGTTGATGACGGGATGATGGCAGGTTTCGGCTGGGAAATTGGCGCCTTCGAAAGTTGGGATGCACTCGGCGTAGCAAAAACTGTAGAAGCCATGAAGGCGGCAGGTTACAGCATTGCAACTTGGGTTGATGATATGTTGGCAAAAGAGGTGAAATCATTCTACAAAACAGAAAATGGAAAACGTTATTGTTATGACATAGCGACTGGTGGATACAAATTAATGCCCGGCGGCGAAGCATTTTTAGTAATGCGCAATTTTGAAAACGAAACTGTTTGGAAAAACAGTGCATGCCGTACATACCATTTAGGCAACGATGTATTAGGCCTGGAGTGGTACACAAAGATGGGAAGCATTGGTGGCGAAGTGCTGGAAGGCATTCAAAAATCCATCAGCCTTGCTGAGGAAAAATACAAAGGCTTGGTGATAGCAAATGAAGGAGCAAACTTTAGTGCCGGCGCCAATGTAGCCATGATATTTATGCTGGCCTTAGATCAGGATTATGATGAAATAGATATGGCTATTCGCCAGTTTCAAAATACTTTAATGAGGGTGCGTTATTCATCTATACCTGTGGTGCTTGCACCGCATGGTTTGGCACTCGGTGGCGGTTGCGAAATTTGTTTGCATGCAGATAAAGTAATTGCCGCAGCGGAAACTTACACAGGATTAGTAGAGGTAGGGATTGGTGTTATCCCTGGCGGTGGCGGTACCAAAGAATTTGTATTAAGAGCCGCAGACGAAATGCATGCTGGCGAGCCCGAAACCATTACCCTACAAAAAAGATTTTTAGAAATAGCCACAGCAAAAGTTTCCACCTCTGCATTTGAAGCTTACGACAATGGCGTTTACCGCAAGGGTATAGATGAAATAAGTATTAACAGCGGCAGAAGAATAGCCGACGCAAAAAAAGCTGTCATCAATTTATATGATGATGGATATGTAATGCCAACCCAGCGTACAGATATTAAAGTACTTGGTCGTAGCGGTCTTGGTGCTTTGTATGCTGGCATAAACGGTATGCACAAAGGCAAATACGCTACCGACCATGATGTAACCGTAGCCAAAAAACTAGCTTACGTAATGTGCGGCGGCGACCTTAGCGAGCAAACCCTCGTAAGCGAACAATACCTTCTAAACCTAGAGAGGGAAGCCTTCCTAAGCCTCACCGGCGAAAAGAAAACATTGGAAAGAATACAGAGTATTTTGAAAACTGGCAAACCGTTGAGGAACTAGGGAATTAGATTTGAGATATAAGATTTGAGACACAAGACAAGAATGAAAGTTCAATGATTGTGTCTTTTTTTTGATTCTTTTCTTTAAATTTTAACCCTAACCTTTCCGCAAACAGCTATCACCCAAATCTTCGCGGAAAGTCCCGCCCTCGGAGGGATTTAAGGAGGCTCGGAGCATGAGCAGTTGAAACATTATTGAGCATTGCTATCACGCTGTCTGTAGTAGCCCCCGCAAAAAAGTTTATTATAATTTAAAGATTATTAAAGCGGGGGGCTACTACTGCCCATCGTGGCTAATGGGAGCAGGGTAACATTTTTGGGCTTTAGTTGCCGAGGAGATTGGAGCGAACGTTGCTTGAGACACCAACGTTTGCAGAGACACCAACCAATAAGAAACAACCAACATTCACAAATAATACTTTCTTAAGCCACAACAGAACGCATTGATATGTTAAATATTCTTTGTACCATTGCCAAAATTTTTGCCAATTGCTGAAACGGTTGGTAAATAACTTTAAGTTTAAGTAGCTCTTATACAACAGGTAAAGCAACAGTAACCATAAGCAATGCATTGCGGTGAACAAATGTTAACCATGGCAATAGTTGTTAGAGCGGGGGTAAACAATACGGCAATTATCACTAAAAATTTAAATAGTGGTGTGTGTTATGATATGCATGCCAGCAATACAGGTTTTAAAATAGGGAATACCGTCAAACTAATTAAATAATAAAAAATGCAAAAACCAACAATTGTTTTAAGGGATAAAATCAAAATGGTGGGGGAGTAATAACCGCCCGTTCTAATACATAGAGGGTCGATTTATTGTAAAATATCTAAATAAAAACGTAAACAATTTAAACAAAAACAATTAGAACAAAAAACATGAAAACAAAACATTTACTTACAGCATTGCTGCTGTTACTAGGTTTTAGTGCTACTGCCCAAGTAAAAATTGGTGACAACCCTAACACTATAAACGCCAACAGCCTATTAGAGCTAGAAAGTACCAACAGAGGCAGGGCAAACGCATTAAAATTTAGTTCGCCTTAGTCAAAATATCTCTGAGGTAATCATTATTCCATCCTGCTTTATTTCTTTTTGATTTGATACTTAACTTTGTTGC
>JBJXGJ010000018.1:0-19443 GCA_046153805.1 Ferruginibacter sp.
AACCGACCGAAATAAACAAAACGTTACAAAATAAACATTGCAAATATGTTTATTTTGGGCGTTTATGTCTAACAAAACTTAAAACCAAAAGTTGAATACCGTTCCAATTTATAGGGGGTTAAGCCAACTCTCGACAACTGAAACAGAAGTTAAAACTTGCAATCTCTCTAAAAATGAATTTAGCAAAGCGTATTCAAATGCTTTACCATTTTGGGTTTGCTTGGCTATTGTTGGCATAAATTTATTGGGCTACGGCATTGACAATTTCAAGCATGCGTTCACGAACTGTATGCCCAGAAAGGAAATTTGAATTTACAATTTTAGCTTGTTTTTTCTCAACTTTCATATTAGCTAAATCATTAAAAATTGTTTGTGCGAGAACTTTCCCCATACGAACAGGAACAGCATTGCCAATCATTTTATAACCTGCGACAACACTCGTATAATGGAAAGTAAAACTATTTGGAAAAGTTTGTATTCTTGCACATTCACGAACGGACAAACAACGATATAAATCTTCTTTTCCTTTCACAAATTCACGAAGATTTTGTTCAATGAATTTCATTTTTGGTGCTTGTGGGTGAATTGGTGCGTGGCGACCACCAGCTTGAATTGTAAACGAAACTTCATCCCAAGAACGAACTCTATTTCTTGACATAAAATTGAAGAAAAGCAAAATAAATAGTCGAATAATTTGGGCGTGCCCCTATCGGGTCGGGCTATCCGCTGCAATCTTTTTTTCGTTCCTCAAAAAAGGATTTCCGCTACTATCCCTCACGCAATCGACGCAATCAATATCCGATTAGCAAAATCCCTTTTAATGGAAGGTGTAGGCGATTAGATATATAGAGAGTTTCTAAAAATGTATGTACTATTTCAAAATCTTTATGTTTTCTGTAAATATTACGAACCACTATAACCAGATATTCTACTTCAAACATCATACAAGCTTGAAAAACATCTTTTAGAAACTGATTATTTTCAGTGGCTCTTCCTGCTTCAACTTCAATAACAATTTTGCCATCAGCACTAACAGCATCAGCGTTAAAAGCCTTATCAATTTTATTGTCAAAACCAAATAGAACAGGAACGCTTATTTTTTTATCTTTAGATTTTCCAGTTTCACAAATGAAACCAGCTTTTTCTAAATGAGGTCGGACAAATTCTAAAACTTGATTACTTGATAAATCAAACTCAGGCGATTTTATATTATGATCTTCTAATTCAAAACAAGAAATTATAGTTTGGATATCTTTTGTAATACCTTGTGAGCGTGGAAAAAATTGAAATCTTATCATAATACTTCCATAAGTAATAAATTAATTAAAGCATTTTCA
The DNA here is from genome assembly GCA_046153805.1 of Ferruginibacter sp. Lineage (GTDB taxonomy): Bacteria > Bacteroidota > Bacteroidia > Chitinophagales > Chitinophagaceae > Ferruginibacter. The sequence goes on from JBJXGJ010000018.1 coordinate 1,338, forward strand.
GGAAGTTTAATTTCATTATCATTTACATAATAGAAAAACATTTCATCCACAGTCTCTGCTTCATCAGAAAAGTAACTTCCGTCTTCTCTCAATAATAATTCGTTAAGGGAATTTACGGAGATGAGAATTAATCCAAATTCAGGATGTTCAATTTCTCTAACAGGAAATTCTTTGTTATTAAATAAAATAGTATCCATAATTATTATACTACATTTTTTAGTTTAAGTTAATATCTTGAAACATTTGTTTTATGTTAGCCAAAGCTTCTTTATGTGCAGGTAACAACATCCCCGAGACATTTTCTGCAAGAAAAAACTTTGGTTTTTTATCAGCAAGAATTCTCATAAACTCATAAAACAATTGACCTCTTTTATCTGCAATTCCTTTTTTTGAGCCAGCTTCTGACCAACTTTGACAAGGTGGACCTCCTATAATTCCATCGCAATCAGGAACATCAGAAGAAGGAATATCAACAATTGAACGTCTATCAAGAACAGTATTCTTATGATTTTTTTCATAAGTTTCCCATATTTCTTTATCATATTCATTTGCCCAGACAACGTCAAAACCAGCTTTTTCAAAACCTAAATCAAGACCGCCTGCACCAGCAAAGAAGGACACGACTTTCATATACTAATAATTTTAGCACAATGTAGAACCAAACTTTGACTTGGCCAAATTTTTTATTGACGTGTAGAGGGGCGAACGCATAACAATGCGTTTTGTGCAAGTGTGGCTTGAAGTTGTAGCAATCAGCATCAACAATATAGCGGCTTTAGTTAGGGCTTGACCAACATCGCCAAACATTAGTTCTAAATATTTATCTTTATGAAAAGCCGGACAGCGGTTCCGGGCGAAAGGAATTCTAATGCCACACCTGCACAAAGCGCTGTCGTAAACTGAATGTAATCCCTCACTGTCAAACCACTTTCAAAGAAAAAAAATAATTTAATACGCACCATGAAAACAAATTTCATTCTACTTATATTTTGTGTTGTTTTTACAAATTGTCATTCCCAGCAAAATACTGTTACAAAAAAAGTGACAAGTGATACGCTTTATACTTTTGGCAAAAGTTCAGCAGATGGTATTGGTAAGTTTTACAAAGGCAGAGAAATATCATTTGTAATGGGAGCCGAGGGTAGTGACTGGCTTGAAAGAGATACAAGAAATTTGGAAGAAGATACCAAAGCAGCAGTAGATGCTATTGATGTAAAACCCAATGCTGTAATTGCCGATATTGGCGCTGGCACAGGATACTACAGTTTTCTTTTAGCACAGAAAGTTCCGGCTGGTAAAGTGTATGCTGTAGATATACAAGATGAAATGATAAATATGTTGGCGGAGAGAAAAAGACAGTTAAAAGATTCAATAGTAGAAGTTATAAAAAGTTCTATAAAGTCGCCGAACCTACCTGACAACAGTGTTGATTTGGCTATTATGGTGGATGTGTACCACGAACTTGAATACCCTCAGGAAATGTTGCAGGCTTTAAAAAAAGCATTAAAGCCCACAGGTAAAATATTGTTGATAGAATATCGGGGTGAAGACCCATCTGTACCCATAAAGCCACTTCACAAAACAACCGTTGCACAATTAAACCGCGAGCTAAAATCGAACGGATTTTCCCTAGCGTACACAGGAGATTTTTTGCCTGTACAACATTTCCTATTATACGAAAAGGAAAAGTTTTAGGTAAGTGTGTCTGAAAAAGGGCATAACTACCTTCAGGATAGCATGAAGAATAGTTTCTACAATTGTTTAATACTTCATTTAGCATTGCGCTAAACAAGGCAAGCTGTTTTTTTACCTCAAGCAATAAGGTGTTTCATATTTTAAATGTGTGTAAAATGCATAAATGACTCAACCTTTAATGAAAAGGGCTTAGCAAAAAATTACACAAATAGCAATTCTCCTTAATGCCTTCTTACACATCAAACCCCTAAATTTGCATCACTAAAAAATAATTATGAATTTTCAACTATCTGAAGAGCAGCTAATGATACAACAAGCTGCGAGGGATTTTGCGATTAATGAATGCTTACCTGGTGTAATTGAAAGAGATGAGCACCAGACTTTTCCAAGAGAACAAATTGAGAAATTGGCTGATCTTGGTTTTATGGGTATGATGGTAAAACCTGAATACGGTGGCAGCGGCTTAGACACCATGAGCTATGTAATTGCGATGGAGGAAATTAGTAAGGTAGATGCGAGTGTGAGTGTTTGTATGAGCGTGAACAATAGTTTGGTCTGTTATGGCTTGCAGGAGTACGCAAATGAAGAACAAAAACAGACTTATTTAAAGCCGTTGGCACAAGGCAAGAAGGACGGAGAATTGTACATAGGTGCATTTTTATTGAGTGAGCCGGAAGCAGGTAGCGACGCTACTTCGCAGCAGACAACTGCCGAAGATAAAGGTGATTATTATCTTTTAAACGGTACAAAAAACTGGATCACCAATGGAAACAGCGCAAGTGTTTATTTGGTAATTGCACAAACAGATGTGAGCAAAGGAAGCCGTGGAATAAATACATTTATTGTAGAGAAAAAATGGGCCGGGGTTGTTGTTGGTGCCAAAGAAAACAAACTTGGCATTCGTGGTAGTGATACACATACTATCTTGTTTAACGATGTAAAAGTGCCTAAAGAAAACCGCATAGCTGAAGATGGCTTCGGCTTTAAATTTGCCATGAAAACCCTCGCAGGCGGTCGCATAGGTATTGCGGCACAAGCCTTGGGTATTGCAAGCGGCGCATACGAACTTTCGGTAAAATACAGCAAAGTAAGAAAAGCATTTAAAACAGAAATTATGAACCACCAGATTATTCAGTTTAAGCTGGCAGATATGGCTACGAAAATTGAGGCATCTCGGCTCCTTTGTATGAAGGCTGCATGGGAAAAAGATGAAAATTTAGATTACACATTGAGCAGCAGCATGGCAAAGGTATTTAGCAGCGAAACGGCTATGTGGACCGCTACGGAAGCAGTACAGATACACGGTGGTTATGGTTTTGTAAAAGAATACCATGTAGAAAGAATGATGAGAGATGCCAAGATTACACAGATTTATGAGGGTACGAGTGAAGTGCAGAGAATTGTAATTGGAAGAACGATTTTGAAGTAGGAGCCCCTCGGTTCCTCTAAGGGGGAAGTTTTGGTTTGTTAAAATTTAAGGTTTGTTAATCTGACAGAGAATGGCTTCTTTCTCATGGAAAGGCGGGCTTGAATTTTTGGTTTCACAAAGAATCATTTATTTGAATCTTTTATGGGCAAGCCTTATTAATGATAATATAATTTGACAAATTGAACGCTTAAAAAATTTATCACAATTAAAAATGTGCAAACGGTAAATTGTTTGCACATTTTTATTTTAATTTTATGAGTGCCTTCAACCATCAACCATCAACCATCAACCTTCAACCTTCAACCTTCAACCTTCAACCTTCAACCTTCAACCATCAACCTTCAACCTTTAACCTTCCAAATGTCCATCATCAAAATACAGAATTTAAAAAAAGCTTATGATACCAACTATGTTTTAAAGGGAATTAATCTGGAAATAGAAGCTGGGCAGATTGTGGGTTACATCGGGCCAAATGGCGCCGGCAAAAGCACAACTATTAAAATTCTTTGTGGTATTACTAGCGAGTTTGAAGGAGCTGTTTCAGTACTTGGATTAGATGTACGGAAAAATCCTATTGAAGTAAAACAGAAAATTGGATACATTCCTGAGCTTGCTGCATTGTACGAAGTGCTTACACCAATGGAATACCTTCGCTTTAGTGGCAAGTTATACAACATGGAAGACGACGTAATTACAAAGAAAACAAACGAACTCCTTCGCTTATTTGATTTGCATGACAAGGCCAATACCAGGATGACAAGTTACAGCAAGGGTATGAAACAAAAGGTTTTGCTTATAAGTGGGCTCATACACAACCCCGAAATTATTTTTCTTGATGAACCTTTAAGTGGCCTGGATGCAAATGCAGTAATACTTGTGAAGGAGATATTAGCACAATTGAAAACAGCGGGTAAAACAATATTTTACAGTTCGCATATTATGGATGTGGTAGAAAAGATAAGTGACAGGATTGTAATAATTGATAAAGGAGAAGTAAAAGCCGACGGTAGTTTTGAAGAGCTAAAAGCCAATGCACACCATGGTTCGCTTGAAAATATATTTACATCTTTAACGGGCGGAAGTGAACAGCATCAAAGCACAGCGAATGAATTTATTAATGTTTTAAACAGCTAACATGGATAAATTAATTTTACGGTTTGTCCTTTTTTTTGCAAAAACATTTTTAAAAAAGGATGTAGATTTTGAAAAGCTTAAAATCATTACAGAGACTAAACTGATAATGGATAGACGTCGTGCGAGGGTAACGATGAAGCAAAAAGTGCAGAAAGACCCCAAAAACCAGTTGCTTATTTCACAAATTGTATATGCGATATTTGGCATTTTTGTGGGAGCTATTTTCTTTACTGTAAAAGAAATCATTCCGTGTATGGTCATCCTTCATACCTACATTCTTTTTATGATGGCCATGACGCTTATTACAGATTTTAGCACGGTATTGTTAGACACAACCGACAACCAAATTATACTTCCAAGGCCAGTAAGCAGCAAAACATTTTTTATGTCGAGGCTGGTACACATCCTTGTTTACCTGCTGCAGTTCACCATTGCCCTTTCAATTTTTCCACTCATATTTACATTCGTTTTATTTGGCGCACTCGTTGGCATCGCAGCAATATTTACCATTTTGTTTACAGTTGTTTTTGCCGTTTTTCTTACCTATCTCCTGTATGGTTTAATCTTACGTTTTAGCAACGAAGAAAAAATTAAAGATATTGTAAGCTGGTCTCAAATTGTAATGACGATCGTTTTTGCCGGCGGTATGCAAATACTTCCAAGAATAATTGATGTGAGCAATCTGCAGATTAAAATTGACATTCATTGGTATTCCTATTTCATTCCCGCCATGTGGATGGCTTACACGCTAGAGGCTGTGTATGCGTTAAAACTGGATTCACCGCACATTTTAATGATTGTACTTTCGGTATTGGTGCCTGCAATCACATTCTGGATAATGATAAAATTTTTAGCCCCATCGTTTTCCAGAAAAATTGGTGCATTGGGCAACAGCGATACTCAACCATTGGTTGCTATAGTAAAAAATACAGGGCAAGAAAAGTCTTTTCTGCAAAAAATACTGCCCGTGCTTTGCAAAAACAAAACAGAAGAAGCCGGTTTTGAACTGACTTATAATATGACGGCGAGGGATAAAAGTTTTAAAATACAGTTCTATCCCAGCCTTGCTTATCTACTTGTGTTTGCTTTTATTTTTGTGTTTAATAGAGGAAAAGATGTTGCACAGGTTTGGGCAGCACTCAACACAACAGAGTCTTTTTTATGGTTTGCTTATTTGCCCATGTTTACCATATCTACCGGTATTGCTTTAATAGCATTTAATGAAAACTTTGCAGCATCGTGGCTCTACCTTGCAAGCCCATTAAAACAGCCGGGAAGCCTTATTAGCGGTGCATTAAAGGCACTTTTGTTTAAATTTTTCGTGCCAATATTTCTGTTACTATACGCCTTTTCGTTTTACATTTGGGGCTATATAATTATTGATGATTTTGTACTTGCGTTTTTTAACAACACCGTTATCTTTCTGCTCATATCGCATATTGGCAAAAGTCATTTACCATTCTCCATGCAACCCAATGTACAGCAACAGACGGGAAAATTTATACAGGTTATTTTACAGATTTTAATGATTGCTTTGCTTGTTGGGCTTCATTATTTAGCCTTAAAATTAACTTGGTTGGTAGCTGTACTTATTCCTGTTTCGGTGATGGGTTGTTATTTTTTACTAAGAACAATACAGCAATATACCTGGCAAAAAATTACAAATTAAAGTATGGTAAACGTAGATAAATACAAAGAAATAAATAAGGTTTTGCAGGGGCAGGGCACAACGCTAGTGGCAGTTTCTAAACTTAAACCTGCAAGCGATATTACTGCCATGTACGAGCTTGGCCAGAGAGATTTTGGCGAAAACTATGTACAGGAACTTGTTGAAAAGCAGGTCCTTCTTCCCGCTGATATTTTGTGGCATTTTATTGGACACCTACAAAGCAACAAAGTAAAATACATTGCGCCGTTTATACATTTAATACAGAGCGTGGACAGTGAAAAACTGTTGAAGGAGATAGACAAGCAGGCAGCAAAAAACAAAAGAAAAATAAGTGTTTTACTTCAGGTTCATATTGCCGAAGAACACACAAAGTTTGGTTTTGATGAAGCTGAACTTATGACCCTTGATGTTGTTATGTTTCCCAATGTAAATATTACAGGCCTTATGGGAATGGCAACATTTACTGACGATAAAGAAAAAGTGAAAAGAGAATTTGAGCAGCTTAGAACGTTTTCCAACAATTTTAAAAACACAAAAAAAATTGAGCTGACCACTTTGAGCATGGGCATGAGTGATGATTACGAACTCGCCATTAGTTGCGGCAGCAGTATGATTAGAATTGGCAGTTTACTGTTTGGAGAGAGAAATTAGAAATTACGAATTGGGAATTACGAATGACGAATGTGTACCCCAAAATGTATTAAAGATTTTAGAGACTTAATTGGTTGCTTAAACGTTTTAATTCAATCTCGCTGGACTTTGCTACAAAACTCAAGTTCACCAATCTAAATCCCGATTCTTCAAAACTTTTTTGTGCATTTTTTACGTCAATAATGGTAGCCTGGCGAAGCTGAAAACGCTGCAATACAACATCGAGCAACTGCCCTGATAATCTGTAAGTTTCTTTTTCATTTTCAAACTGAGAAATGGTTGCAATGTAAGCCTGGTATTGGTTTGTAACCTGCGCTCTATAATCCCTTAAAATAATATCCTTTTGCAGGGTAGCATTAGCCACATTTATGGTTGCTACCTGCGCCTGCTTTTTAAAAATATTACCGTTAAAAATAGGAATGGCTAATGAAACGCCAACTGTTGGACCAAAATTTTGATTCAATAACAACTGCCCAGCAGCAGACTGGTTTCTAAAAAAATTATAGCCTGCATTTGCTCTTACGGAAGGATAGCGAAGTGCATTAGTTTCCTTTACAATTAATTTGTTTATTGCTATTTGATCATCTGCTGCTGCCACATCTGCATTTGCAGATAGCTTATCTAATACAGACTGAAGGGTAAGATTATTTTCTACAATAATGGTATCTGCTATTTGTACAGTGGAGTCAATTTTTGCCGTTAACAGCCTTAACAATTCTGTTTTGGATTGAGCCACAATAAGCTGTTGAGCAATTTTTGTTTGCTGGAGCGCATTTAAATCTATTTGTGCCTGAAAAAGATCGGCATTATTTGCCAGCCCAGCGCTTTGTCTGGCTTTTACAATGGTAAGTTGCTGGTTAGATGCTTCAATAGATTTATCAATTGTTTTTATATAGTTTTGTTGCCTTACTACATCGTAATATGCTACACTCACACCCGCAATGATGTTTTGTATTTGGCTGTTTAAAATTTTACCTGATTGATTTTGCAACGTTGCCAGCCGCTGCTTTGTAGCAGTAACTCTCCCACCGTTAAATAACAATATACTTCCCGTAATGTTTGCGTTTAATGCATTTGCTGGAGCATTGTTCCGTTGAATAGTAGTACCGGTATTTAATTTTTGGTTTACACTTGTTACCGATTCGTTATCGGTAATATTGCCAGTTACAACAGGTAGCCCACCCGCAAAACCCTTACTGTTTAAAATGGTTGCAGCTTCTATATTATTTTTCGCAATAGTAATATCTAAACTTTTTTTGAGTGCCTGGTTTATTGCCATCGGTAGCGTTAAACTATCCTGCGCAAAAGTTTTTAAGACTCCAATAATTGAAATTGATAATAAAAAAAGTATGGTTTTGCTTCTGATCATTCCGTTGTTTTAATACTTAAATACTAGTTGCAATGTTTGTGCTATTGTTGATGAATGAACTACTGATGAAAGGCCGCCGGATAGAAGTGAATCCCTATACCCAGTATAGGGAGAAACGAATAGCCGGATCAAATGCTGATTATTTTTTAAAGCTAATAGCCCCAAATCTTAATCAGTTATTTCCATTTTTTTTGCTTGATGTTTTTTATTCTCACTTAAAAAAGTGTACACTGCAGGTATTACAAATAGTGTAAGAATAAGCGAAAATATAATACCACCAACCACCACAATACCAAGCGGCACACGGCTTGCAGCTGCTGCTCCCAAACTTAATGCAATTGGCAACGCACCAAATGAGGTAGCTAAACTCGTCATTAAAATTGGTCTCAGTCTTTGTCGGGATGCTTCTATAACCGCTTCTTTCTTTGACAAACCTTGTTCTCTTTTCTGGTTGGCAAATTCTACAATTAAAATTCCGTTTTTTGTAACGAGCCCGATGAGCATAATCATTCCAATTTGAGAAAAAATATTTAAGGTCTGCCCAAATACCCAAAGGCTAAGCAATGCTCCTGCAAGTGCTAACGGTACCGTAAGCATTATGATAAAAGGATCTATAAAACTTTCGAACTGTGCGGCAAGTACGAGATAAATAAGTACGAGTGCAAGTCCAAATGCAAAAGCAATATTGCTGCTGCTTTCCTCATAATCTCTTGATGGTCCGCTTAGGGAAGTCTGGTACGATTCATCAAGTAATTTCTTCGATATTGCCTGCATGGATTTTATACCGTCGCCGATAGTTTTGCCTTCTGAAAGAGATGCAGATATAGTTGCCGCCTTGTACCGGTTAAAGTGAAATAAACTTGGCGGGCTGCTACTCTCCTCCAGCTTAACCACCGCACTTAAAGGAATACTTTCGCCTCTACTGTTTCTTACATATAGTTTGGAAATGTCGTTGGGTTTGTTTCTGTCGATTCTTTCCACCTGCGCTATAACAGAATACTGAAAGCCATCTTTTAGGAAATAGGCAAGCCTGCCACCACTAAACGCTGCTTGTATGGCACCTACCACATCTTGTGATGAAAGCCCGAGATCTTTTGCTTTCATCCTATCAATTGTGAGAGAGATTTCGGGCTTATTAAACTTCAGGTTCACATCTACATTAGAAAAAGTTTTATCTTTTTTTGCTTCTTCTAAAAATTTTGGAATTACCTCTTTCATTTTTTCCAGATCCTGGTTTTGCAGAATGAACTGCACCGGTAAACCACCCCGTTGGCCAACACCAATTGTTTGCTCCTGTATGGCAAAAACCTTGGTTTCATTAAATCGACTAAGTTTTCTGTTAAGGTCGTTCGCAATTTGATCCTGCGAACGCTCTCTTTCTTTTGGCGGCACCAATGCAAGCCTCGCCTGCGAGCTGTTTATGGCACCGGCTGGTGTACGGGCAAATACAAAATCTCTTTCGGGTATTGAATCATACAGATAATTGGCTACATCTTCAGATATAGCCTGCATTTTACTATAGCTCGTTCCTTCCTGTGCTGTCATACTGAAACGTATACTGCTCCTGTCTTCCAGCGGTGCAATTTCGCTTGGCAGGGCTGTTCCAATAAAGAACCCTATTACCAAACATACAACCAACACCACCCAAGCCAACCACCTCACTTTTAAAAAGCCCGTTAATAAATTTTTGTACCCATTTTCCATGCCCGTAAAAAATGGTTCTGTTTTCACATAAAACTTTCCATGGCCGGACTTTTTTCTGCGCAGCACCACATTTAAAACCGGTGTAATAGTGAGCGATACAAATGCCGAAATAAGCACTGCCGATGCCAGCGTTATACCAAATTCACGGAATAACCTTCCTATAAAACCTTCCAGAAATATTACGGGCAAAAATACAATGGCGAGTGTAATGGAGGTAGAAATTACGGCAAAGAATATTTCTTTACTACCTTGTAACGCAGCTTGCTTAATAGGTAAACCTTCTTCCAGTTTTCTAAAAATATTTTCTGTTACAACTATACCATCATCTACCACCAAACCTGTTGCCAGTACAATACCCAAAAGTGTTAGGATATTTATAGAGAAACCTGAAATGTACATGATGGAGAAAGTAGCCACCAGCGAAATAGGAATATCTATCAACGGTCTTATGGCAGTGAGCCAATCACGGAAAAAGAAGAAAATTACCAATACAACGAATATAAAAGAGATGAGTAAAGTTTCTTCTACCTCGCTTATGGATTTACGAATGTTCTGTGTATTATCCAGCAGCACATTCATCTCAATATCTGACTTATTCAGCTTTTTTATGACCGCTAGTTTTTTGTTAAAATCATCGGCAATCTGTATATTATTTGCACCTGGCTGTGGAATAATTACAATGCCTACCGCATTAACGCCATTGTACTTCCAGCCCTGTTCCAAAGTTTCGGGGCCAATTTCTACCCGGGCTACATCTCTTAACCTTACAATACCTGCCGAATCTTGTCTTATCAAAAGATCCTGAAATTCCTTTTCAGTCGTGAGCCTGCCTACCGTTTTTATTGTAAGCTCTGTATTGTCACCATAAATTTTACCAGGGGGAAGGTCAATGTTCTCGGCAGTTAAAGATGTCCTGATATCACTAAAGTTTACACCAAATGCGGACATCTTATCTAGATTAAGCCACAAACGCATGGCATATCTTTTTTGCCCGAATATGTTTACAGAACTTACCTGGTTAATTGTCTGAAACTGTTGCTGCAACACATTTTCAGCATAATCGCTTAGCTCCAATAATCCTTTTGTGCGGCTTTGTACGGCAAGAATTAAAATAAAATCACTGTTGGCATCGGCTTTTGTAACAACAGGCGGTGCATCAATATCCTGCGGAAGCGAACGGGATGCCTGTCCAACTTTATCCCTCACATCACTTGCTGCAGCCTCCAGATCAACCCCCAATTCAAACTCCACCGAAATGTTGCTGTTGCCCAAAGAGCTGGAAGAGGTAATTGTTTTAATACCCGGGATACCGTTGATCTGCTTTTCCAGTGGTTCGGTTATCTGGCTTTCTATAATATCAGGATTTGCGCCGGTGTAGGAGGTGCTCACACTCACAACTGCTGGGTCAATAGCCGGGTAATCTCGGATTGCGAGAAAGCTAAACCCAACAACACCAAAAAGAATAATCATCAAGTTTAAAACAGTTGCTAAAACCGGTCGCCTGAGAGATAATTCGGATATATTCATGAAAAATGAACGCTTAAATTATTTAATAACTTGCCGATGAATCTTTAGAAGAAAGATCAGCCAGTTTTTTTACTGCCCTCACGTTTAATTTGCTTGTTGGTTTTGCAAACAATACGCCCGATACCACAACGGAATCGCCAACGTTAAGGCCTTTTGTAATTTCAACAGAAGTAGACTGACGAATACCTGTCTGAACATTCACAAAATTTGCCAGCCCATTCTTCACGACAACTACCTGGTTGTCTTTGTCGTTTGGAATAATACAATTGGTGGGCACAATGATCGATGTTTTACCGGCCCCTACATTTAAAAATACTTTTACAAATGCACCGGGTATTATATCAGTTTTTGATAACAGTGCCCGTACTTTTAAATTTCTGGTAGCTGTATTTGCGCCCGGCTCTGTTGCTACTATCATAGCCCTACCCATGGTATGTTCATTATCATACAGCTCTACATCTACCACAGCACCCTGCTTTATAATGTTGCTGTAATTTTGTGGTATTGTAAAATCTATTTTTATTTTGGAGGTTTGTTGCAGGGTGGCCAATGTTGTTGCAGACGTTATAAACGCACCCGGACTTACCTGCCTCAAACCAATAATGCCGCTGAAAGGTGCTCTTAAAACCGTTTTATTAATAAGTGCCTGGGTATAAACCATATCTGCCTTAAATGCGTTTACCTGGTTTAAAGCAATATCATAATCGCTCTGGTTTATGCCGCTCACATCAAGCAACTGCTTATATCGCTCTGTTGTTTTTTGTGCAAGATCTAACTGCACTTTTGTTTTGGCAAGCTGGGCCTGCAGATCAGCATCGTTTATTTTTGCAAGTATGGTGCCTTCACTTACGGCAGAGCCTTCTGATATATTAAGATAAGTAAGGCGACCTGTAACTTCCGGATGTAACTCTAAAAACTCATTTGCGACGACTGTTCCGTTTGCCTCCACCACATCGTTGATGGCTTGTCGCTCGGCTATAATCACATCTACAATAACGGGAGGAGTGTTTTTGGGCTTACCTGCTTCTGACTGCTTTTTTTTGCATGCCCACAAACAACAGATAAGAAATACAACCGCAATAGAGAACGGGAGCGTTTTTACAACATACCGCATAAATCAATTTTTATAAATTAAACGTGGGCAAAGATAAAAGGTTTGTGTTTCCTGTTTTCCTTTATCCGATAACCAAAAATCTAACATATAGACGACAGCTTCATTCCAAAACATGTGCTGTTAATAATTTAACTGTGTTTTCAATTTTACTGAGGTACCATATTTCTTTATCTTAGCAATTATTAAACCCAAAAAAATGACCAAGCAAGTAGCTATTATAATGGGCAGCCGGAGTGATCTTACCATTATGCAGGGTGCTGCAGACCAACTTTCTGCTTTTGATATTGCCTTTGATATGACGGTTGTATCTGCCCACAGAACGCCTGACCGTATGCGTACTTATGCCATGGAGGCGAGGGCCAGAGGCATTAAAGTAATTATTGCAGGAGCAGGTGGCGCTGCACATTTACCTGGAATGGTGGCTGCTTACACTACCCTTCCTGTAATTGGTGTACCGGTAAAATCATCCAACTCTATAGATGGGTGGGATTCCGTTTTATCTATTTTGCAAATGCCCGGTGGTGTACCTGTAGCGACGGTAGCACTAAACGGCGCAAAAAATGCTGGTATTTTAGCTGCGCAAATTTTGGCTACGCACGATGATTTATTGGCGGCGAAACTGGAAAATTTTAAAAAGAAAATGGAAGAAGATGTGGTGAAGATGGCGGAAGGGGTGGAAAAATGACACATATTTAGTGGGCTTATGTATTTTTATTCAATTTCGGAATTGAAGGTTATATATTGTAAATGCAGTGCAAACCATTTGCCTCCTTATACCTGCGGTGGATTAACTTGTATTTCTTTGTTATCCTTGTGTTTAAATTCTACATTTGCACATACTTAAATACGAAATTTATGAGCGTAGTTGATCTTACAATGCCAAAGCTTGGTGAGAGTATTATGGAAGCAACAATACTTAAATGGCATAAAAAGGTAGGTGACAAAGTAGCACAGGATGAAACCATACTGGATATAGCTACAGATAAGGTTGACAGTGAAGTGCCATCTACTGCAGAGGGGGTAATAGAAGAAATTTTATTTGCAGAAAATGACGTAGTACCCATTGGTACCGTTATTGTAAAGATAAGAACTGGCGCAGTTGAAAATACCGTACCAACTCTTGCTCCTGCTGCTCCTAAACAGGAATACGAAGAAGCAAAAGTTGTGGAAGAAATTCCTTACCAGCCTTCAGAAAATACGGTAAATGTAACCAGCAACGGCATTCGTTTTTATTCACCATTGGTTTTAAACATAGCACAGAGCGAAGGCATCAGTATGACTGATCTTGAAAAGATTCCGGGTACAGGGCAAGACGGAAGGGTGAGTAAAAAAGACATCCTTGCTTTTGTGGCAAACCGAGCAACAATTCCAGCTGGTAAAGAAGTAGCACAGGCTGCTCCACAGCAAAGCCAGCAGGCAGTTTTAATGGCAAATACTCCGGCGCCTGTTGCAGCTACCACCAATACACCAATCGCTTACAGTGGTAATGTGGAAATTATAGAAATGGATCGTATGCGTAAGCTTATATCGAAGCACATGACGGACAGTGTGGCAACAAGTGCACACGTAACCAGCTTTGCGGAATGTGATGTTACAAATCTGGTACAATGGAGAGAGAAAATTAAAAAAGAATTTGAAAAAAGAGAAGGGGAAAAAATAACTTTTACGCCACTGTTTGTAGAGGCGGTTGTAAAATCTTTGAAGAAATACCCGATGCTGAGCAGCTCGGTAGATGGAGATAAGATTATTGTAAAGAAAGATTTAAATGTAGGCATGGCAACAGCTCTACCATCTGGAAATTTAATTGTGCCTGTTATCAAAAATGCGGACCAACTAAACCTCACCGGGCTTTGTAAACAGGTGAATGGGCTTGCGAATGCGGCACGCAGCGGCAAACTAAAACCCGATGATACTACAGGCGGCACTTTTACATTAACCAATGTAGGTACATTTGGAAGCATAATGGGCACACCCATTATAAACCAACCGCAGGTAGCAATAATGGCGGTGGGTGCTATTAAAAAAAGACCAATGGTATTAGAAACGCCGCAGGGCGATGTAATTGCCATACGCCACATGATGTACATTTCATTGAGTTACGACCACAGAATTATTGATGGTGCTTTGGGTTCTACTTTCTTAAACGCAGTAAGTAAAGAGTTGGAAAATTTTGATGTAAACAGGGCGATTTAGAAAATATTCAAGGTTGACGGTTCAGAATTGAGTAGCAAATGCAACATCATCCTCATAACCACGCCTCCAATAAAGTTTCTGTTCGTAGGCTCGAATATTTGCAGCCTGCTTCCTGCAGATTGCAATTCACATTGAACACCCTTGCTTCTGACACGCAAAAAAACCTCCTCATTAAAAATGAGGAGGTTTTTAATTATATAGCAATCCGTTTTATATGACTTATACTTTGTCTGTAGGTAAATTCATGTAAGCTTTACAAATAGAGGTATAGGGTGGCTATCTAGTCTAAGTCTTTAAAAAAGGCATTGATAAAGACATTGACTTATTCTTTTAATGAATGGTAAGTAAGAATTTTTAAGCAGATTTTTGAAAACAATAAAAAAACTGGTAATAATAGCATATTTCCGAAATAATATTTTACCTGAAATATTTTTATTTGTATTGATTTAAAGATTTTCTAATTTTACACAATGAACAAAGTGCCTTATTCTTATAACCCACAAACAGATACATCTCAAGATGTAGATGTATTGACCGATGAAGGCGAAATCTTAAGTTTGGTTGTTTGGAATGATGAAGTAAATACCTTTGAGTGGGTCATTGATACATTAATTGATGTATGCGGACACCAACGAGAGCAGGCTGAACAATGTGCTATGCTCATACATACAAAAGGCAAATATGCAGTTAAAAATGGCAGTTACGAAGTTTTAAATCCACAAAGAGAGGCCATTGCCGAAAGGCTAATAAATGCTACCATAGAGTAGCATTACCAGGTCAATTGCCCCACATTAAATTTTCTTTTACCTGAATTTATTTTTTAAAGCTGCCAATGCATCGTCCATTGTAGCAGGTTTTATTTCCTTTGTTGAAGGACTAAAATTTACTTTAGGTTTTATCCCTTGGGTTGGCCTTTGCTGCTGTGCAGACGCAGTCTCGGTTTGCTTAATAGAAAGGGCAATTCTTTTACGAGCAGCATCTACTTCCATTACTTTCACTTTCACATGTTGGTTCAGTTTTAAAACTTCTGATGGATCTTGAATATACTTATGTGCAATTTCAGATACATGCACAAGCCCATCCTGTTTTACACCTATATCTACAAAGGCACCAAATCTTGTAAGATTCGTTACAACACCCGGTACTTCCATTCCCACATGCACATCTTCTATTGAAAAAATTTGTGCAAATTCAAATAACTGTACTTCACTTCGTGGATCTAGTCCAGGCTTTTTTAATTCGTTTATAATATCATTGATAGTGTGTTCACCAAAATTTTCTGTAATATATTTTTTAACAGGAATGGTCTCTAGCAATGTTTCATTTCCAATCAACGAGTTTACATTGGCATCTAAATCTTTTGCCATTTGTTGCACCAATGCATACGCTTCGGGGTGTACAGCGCTGGCATCAAGTACATCAGCAGCACCAGGTATTCGAAGAAAACCTGCACATTGCTCGTATGCCTTACCCCCAAGCCTCGGCACTTTTAATAATTGTTTGCGGCTTGTAAATTTGCCCTCCTGCTTTCTGAATGTAACAATATTTTCTGCAATCGTACTGCCAATACCACTCACATAACTCAGCAAATGTTTGCTGGCTGTATTCAAATTTACGCCTACTTTATTTACACAGCTCACCACTGTTTGATCCAGTTTTTCTTTTAACCTTGGTTGGTTCACATCGTGCTGGTACTGCCCTACCCCAATACTTTTAGGATCTATTTTTACCAACTCTGCCAATGGGTCCATTAACCTGCGACCTATACTCACAGCACCCCTTATCGTTATATCCTGATCAGGAAATTCCTGCCGAGCAATTTCTGATGCAGAGTAAATACTTGCACCATCCTCATTTACGAGATACACCGGAATTCCAATATTTAATTTTTTTATGAACTGTTCGGTTTCTCTTCCTGCGGTGCCATCGCCAATTGCAAAAGCCTGTACATCGTATTCTTTCACCATGGAACGAACGATGTGTTCAGCTTCATCCATCCTGTTTTTTTCGTGCACAAATATTAATGCTGTTTTTTGCAGTTCTCCCTTTTCATCTATACAAACAACCTTGCAACCGGTTCTATAACCGGGGTCAATGGCCAAAATCCTTTTACTTCCCAAAGGTGAACTCAGCAATAACTGCCGCAAATTTTCTGCAAACACATTGATGGCTTCTTCATCTGCCGCTGTTTTTAATGCAGACCTAAACTCTGTTTCAAGACTAGGCTGTAACAAACGGCGATAACTGTCTTTAATGGCTTTGCGGATATGATCGTTGCAGTTACTCATGCCATTAATATAAATATCTTCTATTATTTCCAGTCCAATTTCTTCCTGCGGTTCTATCGAGATTTTTAAAAAACCTTCTAAAAATCCACGCAAAATCGCCAATGTTCTATGCGAGGGAATGGTGGATATTTTCTCAGAAAAGGCATAATAATCCTTGTACTTGATAGCTTCATTTTCTTTATCGGCAACCGCGGTACTTTTCATTAAAGCCTCTCTTTCAAAAAACTTTCGCAGCTTTTCCCTTACTCTAATATCTTCATTTACTGTTTCGGCAATAATATCTCTTGCGCCCTGTAAAGCCGCATCAGTAGTTAAAACCGTTTCATTAATAAATGCTGCTGCTTCTTTTTGTATATCAATATCTTTTTGTTGCAAAAGCATATCTGCCAAAGGTTGTAAGCCATTCTCTCTTGCCACGAAGGCTTTGGTTTTACGCTTTTGTTTGTAGGGTAAATAAATATCTTCTAGGTTGCTGATGGTGATGGCTGCATTAATTTTTGCCTGCAGTTCTTCCGTCATTTTCCCCTGGTCGGTTATGGTTTTTTCGATGAATTCTTTCCGCTCAGCAAACTCAATCATTGCCTTGTTCTCCTCGTGTATTTGTTGTATCTGCACTTCGTCCAATGCGCCGGTGCTGTCTTTTCGATAACGGGCTATAAACGGAATGGTACTCCCCTCACTTAACAATTGTAATACAGTTTCTACCTGAGATGGTTTTATAGAAAGTTTTTGTGCTATGATATTATTGAACATGGTAAGGTGTGGGTTTGGAGTTACGGGTTGTGGGTTTGTTTGACTGTGTAATTTATTATCGTTTTTGCTTTTTAGCCTAGCAGAGACAATAGCTGTGTGCAGCTTCGGTGGTTTCGCAATTCTGCGGGACACATTTCATCTAAAAATCTTTTTCCAACATTTTTTTGGAGTGCGAAAGTAAGTGTAGAAATTGAAAAAAGTTCTGATTAAAAAATTTAAGAATAATTTTTTTCTATTCCATTTCTAAATAGAAAGTAACTATTCAGCTCAAAAGTAGCGATAAACATTAATGCGTTTAGAACATTTTGACGATTTTTGATAGTTGTGTCAATGCTAGACCTTAAGATAGCAAATACATTTGCATTTTGTAGATTTTTAAACTGACCAGATATTTTCTGTTTTGCTTTAATATTTCTTATAGCACCCTCTGCCCCGTTGTTATCTGCGGGCACGTGAGATTGTAAAAAAAAATATAAGATACAGTTCTGCTAAGCGTTTTTCCTGAAGCGTTAAAGACTCTTTGTGCAGTTTGTTTATTGGGTAATTGAGCCATTTATCTAAGCGTTCAAAAAGTGCATCC
>JBJXGJ010000026.1:0-3897 GCA_046153805.1 Ferruginibacter sp.
CCGATCTCGCATCACATATTTTTCAATACCAAATATTTTGAAATATTTTAAATACATATCATTTACCGCACGAAACTCCTGCGCAAACTGCTCTTTGCTGCAATATATATGTGCATCGTTCATGTGCAGGCAACGCACCCGCATTAGGCCGAACAACTCTCCACTTTGTTCATAACGGTAGCAGGTACCATATTCTGCAATGCGATAAGGCATATCTCTGTAACTTTTTGGCTCAGCATCAAATATTTTGTGGTGATGCGGGCAATTCATGGCTTTTAAATAATATTTTTCGCCATCCATTACCATTGGCGGAAACATACTATCAGCATAATATGGTAAATGCCCACTCGTTAAATAAAGGTTTTCTTTTGCAATATGCGGTGTAACAACTCTTTTATACCCTGCTGCATTTTCTGTTTCTTTTGCCAGCTTTTCCAGCTCCTCAATTATTACAGTTCCATTGGGCATCCATAAAATAAGACCCGCTCCCACACTATCATCTGTTGTGTAAATGCCAAGTTCTTTTCCAAGTTTACGATGATCTCTTTTTTTGGCCTCTTCCAGCATAAGCAAATGGTCATCTAATTCTTTTTGGTTTGGAAAAGAAATTCCGTACACCCTTGTAAGTTGCTTGTTCTTTTCATCGCCCTTCCAATAGGCACCTGCCACACTCATCAACTTTACTGCCTTTATAAAAGATGTATTGGGAATATGCGGGCCACGACATAAGTCGGTAAATTCTCCCTGAGTGTACAAAGTAATTCCGCCATCCTGCAAATTTTGCAAGAGGTCTAATTTGTATTCATCGCCTTTATCAGTAAAATAATTTACCGCATCTGCTTTTGTTATTTCTTTTCTGATAAATAAACTGTTCTTTTTAGCAAGTTCATTCATCTTTTTTTCAATAAGCAAAAGGTCATCTTCGGTAATTACTTTATCACCAAGATCCATATCGTAATAAAAACCTGCCTCTACAGCCGGGCCAACCCAAAATTTTACCCCTGGATAAAGTGCTTCTACAGCCTCTGCCATTAAATGTGCGGTTGAGTGGCGAAAGGTGGACTTGGCAGCCGCATCATCCCACGTTAAAAGTTTTAAAGAAACATCCTCGTTTATCGCACGAGTAGCATCCCATACTTCTCCATTAATATTTGCAGCAAGCACTTTTCTTGCTAGCCCTTCGCTGATAGATTTGGCGACATCTATAGCACTCACCCCTTTATCGTATTCTCTTATAGAGGCGTCTGGCAGTGTAATTTTGATCTTCATTTTACTTAACTTCAATACTTTTATGAGTTGCAAATTTAACGAACTCTTTGCTAATATGTTCTCTTAAATAACACGAACAAAAAATTATAAAATTTACTTTTGCTAAAACAATTTTAATAAAGGAATGAAAAGAACATTTACACTTCTAATTTTTATTTTTAGTACTGTTTTTTGCGACGCACAAAATTTTCAAGGTCAGTGGAAAGGAAGTTTTATTGATAAGAGCTCTGTATCGTGGGGAGGTGACAAATGTGATTATGTATTAGATCTTGAAGTGAACGGCAAGGAAGTTAGCGGATATTCCTACACCTACTTCACCAACGCTGGCAAGAAATATTACACTATTTGTAGGGTGGAAGGCAAGGCAGATAAGAAAAAAAAATTTTTGGAAATAACTGAAACCGCCCGTACCAAAACGAATATTCCTGTAAATATTTCAAACAGTTTTCAGGTACATAAACTCACCTGGCACAAGGAAGGAGACAACGAAATATTAGAAGGCACATGGCTACCTGCGGCAGGGCAAGATAGCAAGAATATGGGTTTTGGTGTAACCTCACTTCAAAAAAGGCAACTCACAGAAATATCGCGGTTAGCAAAAAAAATGAATGCAAAAAAAGATCCTCAGGCGTCTCCTGAAAAGCCAATTACTGCAGCGGTAAAACAAAAACTAGTTTCAAAAGGCACTTTGAAACAACCCGTTAAAGCAAATACTGTTATAAAGACCAAACAAGATTTAAAGCAAAATGTGGACAATAAGCCTAAAGTTGAAGAGCCGGCGGTTGTAAAGAAAAATGAAATTAAAACAGAACAGACTACACCGGCAAAAATGTTGCCGCCAACGGAAAAAATATTATCGGCAGGTTTTGAAAAAAGAAGTAATACGGTGTTACAGACCGTAAAAGTAGAAAGTGCCACCATTAAACTTGAGCTGTATGATAATGGCGAAGTTGATGGCGATAGTGTATCTCTCTTTTATAACGGTAATGTTTTACTAGCCCATAAACGCCTTTCAGAAAAACCTATTCTGCTTGAAATTTCTGTACCAAACGATGCGGTGAATGAACTGGTAATGTATGCAGATAATCTTGGCACATTGCCGCCAAATACAGCGCTTATGATTGTAAGTGATGGCAGTAAAAGGTATGAGGTTAGGATAACATCCGATCTTAAAAAAAGTGGAACTATCAGGTTTATTCACGATAAAAAAGAGTAAGAATTTATTTTTTAAAAAAATTCTCTGATACAATACATTTGCAAAATACTTTTCGGGTGGTAGCGCAGCCCGGTAGCGCACTAGGCTGGGGGTCTAGGGGTCGCAAGTTCGAATCTTGTCCACCCGACGAGAAACCTTTTTGATTGTTTTCAGAAAGGTTTTTTTATTATGAGGCAAATTTTTACGCCTCGTTCATTTTTTATATTTCCCATTTTTTATAAGCCATGCTGCTGTTTGGTAAAAGGCTGTTGCCATCGTTACCAAACTATCATTTTGTTTAAGAGAAATTGCTGCCCCGGTTTTAAACTTAAAAAACTGATTTTATTTTTCTTACCGGAGATTGAATAACAAGCTGATCATTTATTACAAAACCTAAACCATGCTTGGTACATAGGAAAGCACGCCGTTTATCATCATGTGTATGTAACCCATCTTGTTTTGGTAAATTATTATCTTCTATTAAACTTTAAACTTCTTTACTTTTCTGCTCTTCCATCCATTTATTTCTACCCCAGTTTTTTATAACGTGTTTCTCGCTGTGGTACGAAGATCTAACCAATGGACCGCTTTCTACATAGTCCAAACCAAGTTGGTATCCTATCTCTCTGTATTCTGCAAACTCATCGGGGTGAATAAACCTTTCTACAGCTAAATGTTTCTTTGAAGGTTGTAAATATTGACCAATTGTTACAACGTCTACCCCGCTGTCATACAAATCTTTTAATGTTTGAACCACCTCTTCCTTTGCCTCACCCAGACCAAGCATGATGCCGCTTTTAGTACGCATGCCACCTTCTTTTAATATTTTCAACGTTTCCATACTTTGCCAATATTTAGCCTGCACACGCACCTGTTTTGTAAGGCGTTCTGTTGTTTCAATGTTATGGCTTACAACATGTGGTGCTGCATCTATAATTCTTTGTATGTTGTGTTTCTCCGCTTTAAAATCTGGAATAAGGGTTTCCAAAGTTGTATCGGGGTTTAATGCATAGACTGCTTTTATGGTATTCTCCCAAATAATACTGCCGCCATCTTTTAACTCATCTCTGTCAACAGAGGTGATAACAGCGTGTTTTACTTTCATCAAATGAATTGCTTCTGCTACTCTTTGTGGTTCGTCCCAATCAACAGCATTGGGACGCCCTGTTGCGACAGCACAAAAGCCGCAGCTTCTTGTACAAATATTACCAAGTATCATAAATGTTGCAGTACCTGCGCCCCAACATTCGCCCATATTCGGACAATTACCACTCTCACAAATTGTATGAAGTTTGTGGGTATCTACCAGTGATCTTACGTGTTTGTAGTCTTCGCCTATTGGCAGTTTAACACGTAACCAATTTGGCTTTTTTACTCTTTGCTCCTCTGTTATAATATTGGAATCCATGTATAAAAATAAACTTTTTATGATA
>JBJXGJ010000081.1:0-4924 GCA_046153805.1 Ferruginibacter sp.
CGGAAAACCTCTTACGCTGCTGTTATAGTTTTGAATAGCTTCGTTAAAATCTTTTCTCGCTACTTTAATGCGAAGTTCTGTACGCTCAAGTTGAGTTTGTAAAGTTGTAAATGCTTTAGTCCCCTGCAACTCAGGATACTTCTCTATTGTAATAAGTAATCGGTTTGCAGAAGCCGCCAATTCATCTTGCGCCTCTGTTTGTGCATTATAAGCATTAGCGGAAACATTGTTGGCAGTTACATTTACAAAATTTGCTTTTGCACGTGCTTCTGTTACGGCCACCAATATATTTTGCTCAAAGCCAGCATTACCTTTTACAGTATTTACAAGGTTGGGAATGAGGTCCAGCCTGCGCTGGTACGCATTCTGTACCTCATTCCATTGTAGCTTTACTTTTTCATCTTTTTTTACCAGTCCATTGTATGTAATTATGAGAAATAGTCCCAAAAGAATTACTACAGCGCCGATTATATAGCCGGAATATTTTTTATTATTCATCTTATAAAATGAGAAATATTATCAACTATTTTTTCATGTCATCAAAGTTCACTTCTACTTTTTTCTCTGCGCCGGCATCTGCTTTAAAACCTTCTTTTGGTTTAAAGCCAAAAATACCTCCAAGTATGTTCATTGGGAAAGAACGCACTTTCGTGTTGTAAACGTTGATTTCGTCGTTAAAAACTTTGCGGGAGTTTTTAATGTTGTTCTCAATGCCTTCCAATTGGCTTTGTAAACGCATAAACCCTTCTGTAGCTTTCAAAGTGGGGTATGCTTCTACGGTAGCCAATAACCTGCTAAGCGAACCGGACAACTGGCTTTGAGCAGCCTGAAATTCCGCTACTTTTTCCGGCGTAAGGTTATCTGCATTAATATTTACGCTAGTAGCTTTTGCACGTGCTTCTACTACCGCAGTTAGTGTGTTCTGCTCAAAATTTGCAGCACCTTTTACTGTGTTTACAAGGTTTCCCACAAGGTCAGATCTGTTTTGGTATTCTGTCTGCACATTGTTCCAAGCCTTTTTTACACCTTCATCTTGCTTTACAAGACCATTGTAACCATTGCAGCCTAAAAACCCAACAATCACAACCACAGCTAATAGAATTAATAAACCGGTATTTTTCATATTCTTTTGTTTTTAAGATTAAGACCATAAAAGTAGGGAATAATAATATGTGTAACGTTTTCTTTTATATTAACGGCAAGCGGAAAGATGTGTGTATTTTCTTTTAAAGGAGATGAAAACTGCAACGAGGAAAAAAAACATAAAATTTTTATGCAATAAACACAAACAACATGTAATTTTGCCATTCAAAAATTGTTATCATTTCAAATAATTAATTATGAGTTCAGTAAAAGTTGCCATCAATGGTTTTGGAAGAATAGGCCGTTTGGTATTTCGTCAGATACATAATATGGAAGGTATAGAGGTTGTTGCAATCAATGACCTTACAAGCCCGGCAACATTGGCTCACCTATTAAAGTACGACAGTGCGCAGGGAAGATTTGATGAGAAAATAACTTCAACAGAAAATGCAATTGTGGTAAATGGCCACGAAGTGAAGGTCTATGCACAAAAAGACCCTGCCCAAATTCCATGGGGAGCACACGATGTAGATGTTGTAATTGAAAGCACGGGCTTTTTTACAGACGCCGCAAAAGTACAAGCACATATTACCGCTGGCGCAAAGAAAGTAGTAATATCTGCACCCGCTACCGGCGATTTAAAAACCGTTGTATTTAATGTAAACCATGCAATATTGGATGGTACCGAAACCATCATTAGTTGCGCAAGTTGCACTACTAATTGCCTTGCACCCATGGCGAAAACATTAAATGATAATTTTACCATCGTTACAGGTATTATGAGCACCATACATGCCTACACCAATGATCAAAACACATTGGATGCACCACACCCTAAAAATGATTTAAGAAGAGGAAGAGCAGCAGCGGCCAACATTGTACCAAACAGTACAGGTGCGGCAAAAGCTATTGGGCTTGTATTGCCAGAGCTTAAAGGTAAATTGGATGGTGGCGCTCAAAGAGTACCTGTAATTACAGGTTCGGTGACTGAGTTGTATTCTATCTTAGAAAAAACAGTAACGGTAGAAGAAGTAAACGCAGCAATGAAAGCCGCAAGCAACGAAAGTTTTGGCTACAATGAAGATGAAATTGTGAGCAGCGATGTTATCGGAATTAGCTTCGGTTCATTGTTTGATGCTACCCAAACAAAAGTGCAAAGCATTGGCGATAAGCAATTGGTAAAAACGGTAAGTTGGTACGACAATGAAATGAGTTATGTGTCGCAATTGGTGAGAACGGTAAATTATTTTGCAGGATTGATAAAGTAAAAGCTTTAAAATAAATGTAAAAGGACTTTCTTCGGAAGGTCTTTTTTGTTTTTTACAAGTACAGCATAAACAGTAACTTTACAATAAATAATAGTTTATGCAAAAAGAATTATTAAAAAGAATAACAATCATACCCAGTTTAATGGGTAGCAAGCCTACAATTAGAGGCATGCGGTTTCCCGTAAAAGATATTTTAGAATTACTTTCTTGCGGAATGAGTAATTCACAAGTTTTAGAAGAACATCCCGCTTTAGAAGAAGAAGATATTAAAACTGCTTTGTTATATGCTGCACAAAAAGTAGGCAATACAACTATTTTACAAGCAGCCTAACGAAATAGAATTGTGGCTTGATACGCAATTATCTCTGGCCTTAGCAAAGTGAATCGTAAGTGAGATGAATATAGAAGCTGTTTCATCTTATGAGATGTTTATCAACGAAGAAAAAGATGAAACCATTTTTTTAAATGCTAAAGCAAAAGCCAATGTAATAATACTTTCCAAAGACAGTGAATTTCCCGATTTATTAAATAGGTTATTTGCTCCGCCCAAATTAATTTGGCTTAGAATGGGTAATTGCCCCAATAGTCAGATGAAAATTATACTTAAAAATACTTTAGCCATCGCTATTAATGAACTTTTACACACTTCAACAATTATGATTCAGATCACCAATTAAAATATATTATGAGCAAATTTTCCGACTTCAACTTCAAAGGCCACACGGCTTTGGTAAGAGTAGATTTTAATGTGCCGCTAGATGACGCATTTAAAATAACCGACGATACAAGAATAACGGCAACCATCCCCACCATAAAGAAAATACTGGCTGATGGGGGGAAAATAGTTTTAATGAGCCATTTAGGGAGACCTAAAGACGGACCAACAGATGAGTGTTCGTTAAAGCACCTGGTAAATCATTTACATGAATTATTAGGTGGTGAAACGAAAGTTTTCTTTGCAGATGACTGTGTGGGATCACTGGCAGGACTTACAGCAACCCTACTACGGGAGGGTGAAATTTTGTTGCTGGAAAATTTACGTTTTCACAAAGAAGAAGAAAAAGGTGACGAAGCTTTCGCAAAAAAATTGAGTACGCTTGGAGATGTTTATGTAAACGATGCATTTGGTACCGCACACCGGGCGCACGCATCTACAGCAATTATTGCAAAGTTTTACGAACCGGCAAACAAGATGTTTGGTTTGCTCATGGAAGCCGAAGTAGCAAGTGCAGAAAAAGTAATGCACAAAAGCGAAAAGCCATTTTGCGCCATTATAGGCGGGGCAAAGGTTTCAGACAAAATACTTATCATTGAAAATTTGCTTGACCGTGCAACCGACATCATTATTGGTGGCGGCATGGCCTATACATTTATAAAAGCACGTGGCGGTAAAATAGGTAATTCGCTTTGCGAAGATGATCGCATGCAAACGGCTTTAGATATTTTAGAAAAAGCGAAACAAAAAAATGTAAGTATTCACTTACCCGAAAATTCTGTAATTGCAGATAAGTTTGCAGCAGATGCAAATACGAAAGATGTACCGAGCGACCAGATACCTGATGGCTGGATGGGACTTGATATTGGCGGGAAAGCAATTGGTATTTTTTCAGAAATAATCGGCAAATCGACAACAATATTATGGAACGGGCCAATGGGTGTTTTTGAAATGGAAAAATTTCAGGGCGGTACAAAAGCCATTGCACTTGCAGTTGCGGAAGCTACAAATAACGGCGCTTTTTCGCTTGTAGGTGGTGGTGATAGCGTAGCTGCAGTAAACAAATTTAACCTGGCAGATAAAGTAAGTTATGTAAGTACTGGTGGTGGTGCGTTGCTGGAATATTTTGAAGGGAAAATGTTGCCTGGGATTGAGGCGATGGAGAAATAGGGGTTAGGTTTTAGCATTTTATGCCGTGAAGATATTGTCAGCATTTAATTAGCAGAAAGGAGGCAGGCTCGTAACTACGCGACTGCCTCTTTTTATTTGGATCACTATGGGAAAAAGGAAGTCAATTAATAATGTGGCTACACCATTGCCTATAAAATTTGTAACAGCACGAGCTTCGCTCATAAACCTATCAACACCTAGCAGCAGAGCCAGCCCTTCTACTGGTATAACTTTTAAAGCGGCAAGTGTAGATGCAAGCACTACAAACCCACTGCCAGCAACACCTGCAGCACCTTTAGAGGTTGCCATTAAAATACCTATCATGGTAAAAACTTGTGCAGTAGTAAGTTCTATTTTAAATACCTGCGCCAAAAACAAAACAGCCATGGATAAATAAATAGTAGTACCATCTAAATTAAATGAATAGCCTGCAGGCGCTACCAGCCCGCCAACGGGCTTGCTACAACCCATTTTTTCCAGATTTTCCATTAATGATGGAGGTGCCGCTTCAGGTGATGAAGTGCCTAACATGATTAACAATTCTTCTTTAAGGCATCTCTAAAAAATGCTTTTATATATCGTCTTTTTGAAAATATTCCCTGTTGCACACCAAATTATTTAATCCGATTATTACTTTGGCTCTTGCTTTGCCAATGGTTCTTATAAATGTTGCATTATTCATATTGGT
>JBJXGJ010000088.1:0-4577 GCA_046153805.1 Ferruginibacter sp.
GATACAATACAGGCAAAGTCTGTAGCTATTGCTAATATTAAGTTGTACGCCAATTTTGTCGATGGGTTTATTGGTACAGGCTTAAAGAAAGATGAATATATTGGCGAAGTATCTGACCTTGATGATATCATTGCATTTACCAAAACTGGTGTAATGAAAGTTGTGAGGGTTTCTGATAAGACATTTATTGGAAAAGACATTATTCACGCAGCCGTATTCCAGAAAAATGATGAACGCACTACCTACAATATTATTTATGTAGATGGAAAAACAGCAACCAGTTTTGCAAAACGATTTAATGTAACCAGTATTACCAGAGAAAAAGAATACGACCTCACCAAGGGTTCTGAAAAAAGTAAAGTCCATTATTTTTCTGCCAATGCAAATGGCGAAGCCGAAGTGGTAAAAATAATTTTAAGCCCAAACTGTTCTGCAAAGAAAAAAGAATTTGATTTTTATTTTGAAGGACTGGAAATAAAGGGTAGGGGATCTATGGGGAATACAGTTACCAAATATCCGATTAAAACAATACGCTTTAAAGAAGCGGGTAAGTCTACACTAGATGCAAAAAAACTCTGGTACGATGATAAGTTTGGTCGTTTAAATACAGATGAAAAAGGGTTGTACGTAGGCAAATTTGAAGCGGAAGACAGACTTGTCGTGTTTTACAAAGATGGTAATTACGAAATGATAGACCAGGAACTAACACAGCGCTTTGAGACAGAAAAAATTCTTACCATAGAAAAATTTGATATTGATAAAGTGTTTTCTGCGGTGTACCTTGACAATGAAAAAATGCAGTTTAATGTGAAGCGTTTTAAAATAGAAACCACCACTTTAAACAGCAAGTATTTTTTCATAAAAGAAGGTAAGAACAATGTATTGTATGCAATATCGTCCGACGAATTGCCATTGCTCAACGTAAGAACAGGAAAAGGACAATTGGTGAGCAACGTAAAATTTAAGGTAGATAAGTTGGTTGAAATTATGGGCTGGAAAGCAATTGGATCCAAATTAATGGAGTTTAATAAAAGTATTGAAATGGAATTTGTAAAACCAAAAGAGGAAACGCCACAGCAAGATCTATTTGACTAAATGATAGCGGTTAAGACCTTTAAAGATGATTTTGTAAGCATCTTTTTTTATCTGAAAATAACAGTTCCTAACTGTTTTGTAACATCCCGCTCTTCCAACTTTAAAGCTATGTGTATTTTTAAACAAATCATTTGCTCTGAGTCGGTGGCTGCTTTTTCCAGCTCTCGCTGGTTTTCGTCAATCATTTTTTTTATTTTACGCAACTTAAAATAAGATAGGGTAGATGTTACCTCCTCTATGAACAAATCTTCCCGGGTTGCGATTTTTCCTTCAAAATGCTTTTTCCAATGCTCACTTATTTCGGTCTGGCTATCCATTAAACTTATTACAAGCCTGCTTACGTTCACGTCTTCATCATATAAAAAATCCTTGTCGGTTGGGTTTCCTGCGTTAATGTATAATTTTCTATAACTGTTTATAATGCCTACCAATATTGGGTTTTCAATCATACCCAGCAATTCATTTTCATCCATTTCGTGAAAAATATACTCCGCAACGGACATTTCTTCATCCCATTTTTTTAGTCCAAATTCAAGCAAGCTTCTTACGATGGCCCGCTCCTGCAATTCATCTTTATTGAAGAGCGTATCGTAATTATCTTTATCATCCTTTTGCTCATCGTTGGTAGAAGCATCAGCAGGTTTTGATTGGCCTATTTCACTCGGCTGTTTGTTTTCTTCCTTTTGTACTTTTTCCCTAATAAATTTATTTACGAGGTCGTTTAAACCTGCTTCTTCAATCTTAAGCATTTCAGCAACCTGTTTCACATAATCCTGCCTTTTTGTGAAATGCTCGGCTTTGGTAATCTTTGATATTGTTGCTGCAATGCGGCTCACGATAGCAGCTTTTTTTGTAGAATCATTTCCTGCTTCTGCAAGCGATAAACCAAGTTGAAATATGACAAAATCCTTCTTATTATTTTCTATAAATACTTTAAATGCAGTAGCACCTATTTTGTTTACATAACTATCCGGATCCTCATTATCGGGTATCAATACAAGTTTTACATTAAGCCCTTCCTCCAAAGCAAGATCCATACCCCGCACTGCGGCATTTATTCCTGCGCCGTCGCCATCATAAATAATAGTAAGATTATTGGTATATTTTTTTACAATCCTCAGCTGGTCCGGCGTAAGGGATGTACCCCCACTTGCAACAACATTTTCCACACCTGCCTGGTGTAGGCTTACTACATCTGTGTATCCTTCTACAAGCAAACACTCATCTGCCTTATCAATTGCTATGCGGGCAAAATAAGATCCGTATAAAATTTTACTTTTTACATAAATTTCATTTTCGGGCGTATTTATGTATTTAGAAGCCTTGTCATTTTTTTTGATGATGCGGGCGCCAAATCCAAGAATTTTACCACTTTGGTTGTGTATCGGAAAAATAATTCTACCTCGGTAATTGTCTCTCAGTTTTTCATCTCTTAATACAACCAAACCACTTTTTTGTAAAAGATCTGGATTGAACTGAGCAGTAACAGCACTTTTTGCAAACTGGTCTCCCATTTCAGGATTGTATCCCAGTTGAAACTTTTTAATAATTTCTTCTCTAAAACCTCTCTCTTTTAAATAACTCAGGGCAATATCTTTTCCTTCTTCCGAGTCGAAAAGCGTTTCTGTAAAAAACTTTTGTCCAAAACTATTTATGATATACAGGCTATCTGCTGACTGTTGAAATAATTTTAACTCAGGACTCGTCTCGGTTTCTTCAACTTCAATATTGTATTTATTGGCAAGCCACTTTAATGCTTCCACATAGGAGTACTTTTCCAGATCCATCAAAAAGCCAATGCTGTTGCCACTTTTACCGCAGCCAAAGCACTTATAAATTTCTTTTGCGGGCGAAACGGTAAACGACGGGCTTTTTTCATTGTGAAAAGGACAAAGGCCAAGCAAATTGGCACCACGCCTTTTTAGGTTTACAAAAGATCCAACGATCTCTTCAATCTTAATACTGTTCTGTATTAGTTGTATGGTTTCTTTGCTTATCAAAACGAAGGTTAAATGATGGCAAAATTAAACTTTAAGAACATCTTTTCGACTTTTATCAAGAATATGATTGTTTACTATCAAAGCAATGATGGTGAATACTTATTTTTATTATTAAATATATCTGCAGCGTTGTTAAAATGACAAGGAAAAAACAGATCAATTAAAATTATTCTAATAACTTTATCCACTAAAATCAAAACAATTTTACATGAAAAAATTATGTTTTTTTTCTTTTGTGTTATTTGCCACTATTGCAGGTGAAGCACAATCGTTGGAGGAAATCGGAAAAATGATGGACAAGGCGCAGTACACAACAGCAAAATCTGCTATAGATAAGTATCTGGCTGAACCCAAAAATGCAGCAAGTGCGGAAGCTTGGTATTATAAAGGGCGAATTTATAATTCTTTATCTCGTGATTCATCTGTTGCTAAACAAGATGCTTACAATTATAAGATAGCAGCGTTTGAGGCTTTAAAAAAGAACCAGCAACTTGATAAGCTGGATATTAGAATGAAGTCAGAGTTTTTTAAATCTTACCTGGATATCTACCTTGGGTTTTATGACCTTGGAGCGCAAAATTTTAACCTAAAAGATTTTAACGCAGCTTATAATGCCTTCTCAAAATCGCAGGATATTGAAAATTTTATCCTAAGCAAGAATTACACGTACGAGGAACTTAAACTGCAAAAGTTCGATACCGCTCTTGTTATGAATATTGCAGCGTCTGCGCTACAGGGAGGCGATACCACAAATGCAGTTCTAAATTATAGACGCATAACAGATGGAGGAATTACGGGGCCTGATTATGAGCGAGTATATGAATACCTTGCAAGCTACTATCTTGGCAAAGCTGATGATATAAATGCCCAAGCTATGCTTGCAAAAGGAAAGGCTGCCTATCCTTCGAATGAATACTGGAATGCCATAGAATTGGAGCAAATTGGTAAAACAGGAGATAAAAAAGCTTTGCTGGCACGGTATGAAGAATTATATGTTGCAAACCCATTAAATTTTCAAAACAGTTTTAACTACTCTGTAGAATTATACAATGGCCTTTGGGCAGACGATAACAAAACAATTGATACTACTGTATTTTCGAAACTTATCACAGTTTTAAAATCTGCTATCGAAGCTGATAAAGGCGTAGATGCGATGATGTTGCTGAACAACCATCTGTTTAATATTGGTGCAGATTACAGTACTAAAGCCGCTTTGGTAAAGGGAACAAAGCCAGAGGATGTAAAAAAGAAGAAG
This sequence comes from Ferruginibacter sp., assembly GCA_046153805.1. Lineage (GTDB taxonomy): Bacteria > Bacteroidota > Bacteroidia > Chitinophagales > Chitinophagaceae > Ferruginibacter. The sequence goes on from JBJXGJ010000088.1 coordinate 4,351, forward strand.
GACCTAAATGCATCGATGATAAAATACATGGACGAATCAATACCTTATGGTGAAAAATTAATCACCCATTTTACAGATGAACCAAAATTAACCAACAAACAAAAAATAAGCTACAAACAAGTGGCTAACTCTCTTAGCGAGGTATACCGGCTGAAAGGGAATAGCAAAAAGACTGCAGAGTACGATGCAATTTCTGACAGTATTAAATTTTAAACAACAAAAAAGCG
>JBJXGJ010000106.1:0-25423 GCA_046153805.1 Ferruginibacter sp.
AGCAATTTTTATTTCAACTTTTTTCTTTTGAGAAAATCCCTTTCTTTTTAAAGTAAAGTAATCGGTTGAACAAAATAGAATAAAAAAAATTATGTAGCAGATACTATATGAATTTTCAAAATACCTACTGACCAACTAACACACTAAAACAAAGCAAATGAGAAAATTGTATTTTCTATTAATTTTTTGCGCAGGAACATTAACTGCGAATGCACAACAAACCTTTACTAGTGGATTAACCACCACGGGCAGTGGCTTATCGGCTAATACCAGACTTGGCGGTGCAAGCCCTTTGTTATTAAACACAACAATTGATTTAGGTACGTTTACTTTTGGTCTTAAAACCACCGCACAGCCTAATTTATTTAATGTGTTAAACAACGGTAATATTGGGATTGGTGTACCGGTTCCTCTTTCATTATTGCATTTTAAAGCAGGTACTGCAACGGTGGCTCCTCTACGGTTTACGCCGGGTGTAGATCTAACAACAGCAGCAGCTGGCGCTGTTGAGTACGATGGCACAAACTTAACTTTTACACCAAATACTACATTAGGGCGTAAAATAGTAGCTTTTGCAGATTTATCTAATATAACAGGAACTGTCTTAAATACAAGCGGTGGTACAGGTTTTTCTACGTATGCAACAGGAGATATTCTTTATGCATCTGCTGCAAATGTACTTAGTAAACGTACGATAGGAGCAACGAACCAAGTATTGACTGTAGTGGGAGGCGTGCCTACTTGGGCAACACCGACGGGTTGGTTGTTAACAGGTAATGCAGGTACAGTGCCTGGTACAAATTTTATTGGTACTACAGATGATAAAGATTTATTATTTAAAAGATATGGAACCAAAGCCGGTTTATTAAGTTTATATAATACTTCATTTGGTCTAAATAGTCTAAATTCTATTACAACTGGTTATTTTAATACAGCATCCGGTACAAATTCGTTATTTAATAATACAACTGGTTCCCACAATGTATCTATAGGAAATAACTCCCTCTATACCGCAACAGAAGCAGTTTGGAATACGGCGGTAGGAGTAGGTAGTATGGAATTAACTACAATCGGTGAAGGAAATGTTGCTTTAGGCGGAAGTACTTTACGAAGTAATACAATTGGTTCTTATAACGTTGCATTAGGTTATAATTCTCTTTATAATTCTACTACCCCTTCATATAATGTGGCTATAGGAATGTCAAGTTTAGAACATACTATGTCTGGAGAGGCAAATACTGCTGTAGGAGGATATAGTTTACGTGGTAATGATATAGGATCATACAACGCCGCATTCGGATACCAAGCTTTATTTCACTCACAGGGTGGCAATAATAGAGGCTGGTCAAATACAGGCCTAGGAGCTTTCAGTTTATTAGGGCTAATAAATGGTAATGCAAACACCGCTATTGGAAGATCCTCCGGCTCGAATCTAACTAGCGGCGATAATAATATCTTTATTGGCAATAGTGTTCAACCAAATATATCTAACACCGCAAGTAATCAACTTAATATTGGAAATTGGATATATGGGAATAATGGGAATATTGGAATTGGAGTAGTAAGTCCTGCCGAAAAACTAGACGTAATGGGCAGTGTTTACGCTAACGAAAAAATATTTATTGGAACCCGAGGTGATGGCACTGCAAATAACCCTGCTCTAACTGCGACACAATTAGGCGGTAATCATAAATTATATGTCAACGGGTCTGCCATTTTTACCAAAGCAGTAGTAAAACTTACCTCCACTTGGCCCGATTACGTTTTTGAACCAACCAACAACCTCCCAACTCTTAACGAAGTGGAAGCATACATAACTAAGCATAAGCATTTACAAGGTGTACCATCTGCTGCCGAGGTAAAAGAAAAAGGTATAGACCTCGGCGATAACCAAACCATTTTATTAAAAAAGGTAGAAGAGCTTACATTATACATTATAGAGCTTAATAAAAAAGTGGAGCTGTTGGCAAAAGAAAATGAGGAGTTAAAGAAAAAAGTAAACGGCTATAATTAATCGCAGCTTTTATTTCGGCAAAACTAAACAGTTTTTTAAGAATGCTAATTCGCCAATTAATTATAGTAGCCATTACCATGTTGTGTATGCATAGCGTATATGCACAGGTTACTGTAGGCGAGGGTAGCAGTACATTAGTTGGCAAAGCAACATTTACACAAACAGATTCTGGTATTATTATTATACAGCCATTAATTGGTAAGTGTAGGCATAAAGTAAACAACAGTTTTTTTATTCCAAACCCACCTGTGGAAGTTGTGTTAGAACGGAAAAGAATAGAACCTGTAGTTGAAAAAGAAAAAATGCTAACGGTGCATGGAAATATTACCTATTTTTTTAATTACCGAAGCTATATAGATACACCATTTGCAGAAAACAATGTAATGCAACATGCAGTACAAACAAGGTTGGATATGATGGTAAAAGAAAAATATCCTTTCACGGTTTATCTCACTAGTCGTAGATCTAACTCTGATTTTTTTAGCAATGCTACAGATGTTTCTTTTCAGTTTCATCAGACACAAATGCTGGAAAATATAAAGAGAGAAATGCAATTAGGTACAGATAAGTTTCTTTTAAACAAATCCCTTAGCCTTACTCCGGCACAGTTATACCAAAGAGAAAAAGATGGTTTATTAAAAGATATTGGAACTTTTTCTAACCTCAACATAAAAGACAAAGCAAATAAAATAATACAAGCAAAGCAATCTGAAATAGAACAAAAATATAAAAAACTATACAGCGAGTATAAAGCCAAAATAGAAAAATTAGAAACATTAAAGAAAGACTTAAATAGAACATCTGGCGCACAACAACTGGTAGAAGAAAAAGAGCGAAAACTGAGAGGAGCTGTTGTTACCACAAAAGATATATTTGACAAAATAGAAAAAGAAGGGTCTAAAAAATTTGAAGCTGCTGCTACACAGAAAAAAGACAGTTTGGTAAAAAGTGCACAAGACCTGGTAGCAGATAAGGAAATGTTGCTAAGAAACGGCGCAACTAAAATGAAAGATTCGGCACAAAACATTGCAAAAGCATTTATAGAAAGAAATGTTGGAGATAAGATAAACAAGGCAAATAGTAATAGAAAAGTTGTGGTTGATAACGTAGAAAATAAAAAACAACAATTTGAAAAATTGCAAAAGGAAGTAATTCAAACAGAACAAGCATTGAAGGCGTACCAAAAAAAAATTATTGACTCTCTGCAAAAAGTTAAGGGATTAATTGCTGCAATATCTGACAAAAATAAACTACAGGAATACATGAATAAAGCAGGTGGTTCTATTAAAGAATTACCTGCGTTGCAACGTGTATTGCTATCAGTAAAACAAATTGGGCTGGGAAGAAGCTGGATAGATTATTCAGAACTTACAGTAAAAAATATTTCACTTACTGGTTTTAATATTGAAATGAACCCAGGTAATATTTATTTTGCAGTAGCGGCAGGTAAATTAAATTATCGATTTAGAGATTACATCGTAAAGGGGAACTATGCAGGTAGTAACCAGCAAGTAGCATTGTTAAGGGGAGGATTTGGCAAAAAAGATAAGAACAATATAATTGCGACGTATTATGCTGGTCAGAAAGCATTACTTACACAAACAAGCCCAGCAGATTCATCTACACAAAAAATAATGGGCTTCTCATTAGAAACGAGAAAGCAAATTGACGAGCACAATTATATTATTGGAGAATATGCACGATCTACATCGCCTACGCTTAAAAGCAAAGTGTTAGATTTTAAAAACAATACTAACGAGGCTTTTAGCATTAAACTCTTTAGCGATTATGGTAATATAAAGGTAAATGGTTACTATAGGAAAACAGGTGAAGATTTTCAATCTTTTACCTTATTTCCCACCAACAATAAACAAGATGCGTGGATGCTAAGAGCTAAGCAAACCATTTGGAAGAAAAGAATTTTACTGGATGCCGCTATAAGAAAAAATGATTTTAACAGTCCAATAGCTGCGCCCAATTTTTCAAATACAAATGTTTTTAAATCTTTTCAAATTACGGCGAGAGTGCCAAAATATCCATTTGTATCTGCGGGTTATTATCCATCTTCACAATTAACCCTCAGTAATAATAATGTGTTATATGAAAACAGGTACAATACATTAAATGCCATTATAAGCCATTCTTATTTTGTAGGTAAAGTGGGTATGAATTCTAACGCTACTTACACCAAATTTTATAATACTGGTAGCGATACAGGGTTTATTTACTACAATGCATCTACACTTACGCTTAATCACAGTGTAAACTTAAAGCAGTTTATTCTACAAGGTATAATGACTATTACAGATCAATCGGTATTAAAGCAAACTACCATAGAACCTGTTTTGACTTATAGGCTCAGAAATAAATTATCGTTATCGGCTAGTGTGAAATGGAATAGGTTTAATTGTATAGAAACATTGTGGGGTGGTACTGCAGGCCTAAATCTTTATTTAAAGAAAATAGGTGTGCTTCAAGTACAATATGACAAAATTTATTTACCTGGCTATACTAGGAATTTACTACCGGTTGATATGGGTAGGTTAACGTTTAGCAGAGAGTTTTAATAATGAAGGTTTTTTGAATGAAAAGTAAAAATTGAGCAAATGAAAAAATATTTATTCTTATTTCTATCCTGTGCTATACTCAATGGAGCATTCGCACAGATAACTATCCAGCCAATACTACCACTAGGGGGAATTGTACAAAAAAATAATTTATGGAACATAGCTGTCATCAATACCTTTAATGGCATAATTGATTGTAGGATAGAACTTACTTTAAGAGACAGAGCAAGTGGGTTAGAAATAATAACAGCAACCACCAGTTTATTTCAATTGGGTATAGGAGCAAAACAGTTGAACAGCGCTTTTTTAATGCCCATACAATACAATTATATTTCTTCTTCGGTTAGTAATAGAACAGATGATTTTGTTCCGATTGGTAACTACACTGCATGTTACAGGCTTACAGCAATTGGTAAGCTACCGCTAGCAGAAGAGTGTATGGCTTTTGATGTAGAGCCATTAAGCCCACCCATGCTCATTATACCTGCCGATAGTGCTGTGTTAGAAGTAGCACCATCACAATTTTCTTGGATACCGCCTGCGCCACTAAATTTATTTAACAGGTTAGATTACGAAGTTATAATTAGCGAAATACAACCCGGACAAAAAGCCACCGAGGCTATCCAAAATAACTTGCCTTTTTATACAGAACCAAACATACCGGTTAACAATTTAGCCTATACTGGCGCAGCAGTAAATTTTGAAAAAGAAAAATGGTATGCATGGCAGGTAATTGCAAAAGATGATAGGAGCTATGCGGGTAAAAGCGAAGTTTGGGTATTTAAAGTAAAAGACAATACAACCACCAAAATTGAAATAAGTAGCTCATTTTCAAAAATGAAAATTAATAACAACGAATTAGCCGTGGCGCAAGATGGTATATTAAAAGTGTTATATAAAAATGAATTAACCGATGCAAGAGCAGAAATTAAGATAGTTGACTTAACAAATACAGAAAGCAAGAAAAAGCCAAACTCCTTTACCACAAAACTAATATCAGGCGATAATTATATTGAGCGAAACCTTAAGGGAACAATAAAGTTGGAAGAGGAAAAGGTTTATATGGCACAACTCACTAACAGTAGAGGAGAAATTTTTACTATTCGTTTTATAGTAAAATACACCGACAAAAAATAAAAAAATAAATCCTTTTTTTATAAATATATAAGAGAATATGCTGAACAGATTATCTAAATACCAACAGGAAATAGCCTTAAGTTTTATGTCGTTGTTTTTAATTGGAGGTATTATACCATTAAAAGCCAATGCGAATAATAATTATGCATATAGTAATAATTATGGCGGTACTAGTTATCGTTCTTTCGCTAAGGTAAATTTAGTAAAGCCAGCTTTCTCAAAAGAAAACACCTTTGCAATACCTCATATAGAAAAACCTATATTAATGGATGCATTAATTAAAAATTCATCTGTAAAAAAAGAGGGGATTTTTGATAAAATTACTAATGAAAACAAGTTAAATAATAAGCCATTTATAGGTGGCCCCGGGCAGCCTGAAATGGGTGCATTTAAACCCGTAGGTGCAGATAATATGGTTGACCTATTTAGTGGAGATATGTCATACAACATTCCATTGCTTGATGTTGGCGGCTATCCTGTAAATATTTTTTACAACAGCGGTATTACAATGGACCAAGAAGCAAGCTGGGCAGGTCTAGGCTGGAACATTAATCCGGGTACCATTATGCGCAATATGCGTGGCGTGCCCGATGATTTTAATGGAACAGATTTAGTAACCAAAACCCTCTCGATGAAAGATGATAAAACTTGGGGAGTTGGTGTAGCTGCCGGGTTGGAAATTGTAGGTTTTCCTATTGGTTTTGGTGGAAATTTGGGATTAAATTATAATAATCAAAGAGGTATAAGTACAGAATTAGGTTTGAGTGCCAGTGGAAGTGCTACAATTGCAAAATTTGGCGCTGATGAAAAGACAGCAAATTTATCTCTTAGTGCTTCGTTAAATTTAAATTTAAGTTCACAGGGCGGGGCAACATTTACCCCTTCTATTGGGCTTTCTTTAAAGGGCAAAGATGATTCACATGGGGTATCTAGTAGTGGTTCATTATCAGGTAGCATTGGTTACAACTCTCGTGTAGGTCTTCAATCATTGCACATAGATGCCGAAGTTTCGAAAAGTAAAACAACTGACTTAAAAATAAAGAACTCTAAGGGAGTTGAACGTGATGGAAAAATCAATCATACACTTGCTGCAGCTTCAGTAGCGAGTTCAAATATTTCTTTCGCTTATCCTTCTGTAACGCCAAGTATAAGGGCAAGAATGAGTAGAATGAATATTTCTGCAAGTATTAAGATAGGCACTGAGGCTGTTTTTGTAAATCCAAGTGGAACTCTTAATGGTTTTTATAGCCAGTCCAGAATTGCGGATGAAGATAAGGTTACTAAAAATCCTGCGTATGGTGTAATGTATTACCAAAACGGCAACAATGATCCCAATGCATTACTAGACTTTAACAGGCTGCAGGATGGTGTTTTTACTAAAAATAATCCTACAATAGCCATTCCTACTTATAGCTATGATGTATTTAGCATTAGTGGAGAAGGGGTGGGCGGAAGTTTTAGAGCGTATAGAGGAGACTTAGGTTATGTACACGATGCGAAAGTAACCACGAGAGATGATGCAGGAAAAGTAGGATTTGATATTGGTATTGGGCCACTAGCCGGTAAAGGAGGGGTAAACTTAGAATATGTATTTTCTCCAACAACAGCAGGGTCTTGGGAAGCAAATAATATTGCTAAAAACATGCTCACATTTAAGAAATCGAAAGATGCATACCAAGCTGTTTATTTTAAAAACCCTGGCGAAAAAACAATTCCGGATGTAAATTTTCAAAATGCTGTAGGCGGCGAAGATTTGGTAAGGTTAAAAATGGCAGGCTATGGTACGGGTAGTACAACTTTATTACCTACGTTAGAAAAATTTAATGGTTCTAAATATAAGATTGGCGAAACTGCATTAGAGTCTAAAAATGTTATTAAAAATAACCGGGATAAACGCACACAAATTATTACCTGTCTAAATGCCGAAGAAGCAAGCAGAGTTGGATTTGATACAACTATTAATTCATACAACGATAACCCAAATGAACTAGGAAGCAATGTTATTTTTGGCAACTGTGCCGCCGGCATCACAAAAATTAAAAGAAATTCGCAAGCTCCGAGTTATATAGGAACTGATAAGTATAGAAAGGCACACCACATTTCCGAAATAAATGTGTTAGGGGGCGATGGTAGAAAGTATGTTTATGGTATTCCTGTTTACAATACCAAACAGATTGATGCTACATTTAATATTGCGAATGGTGATAACGGTACCATGCAAAGCAATTATAGCCCCGGTAATGATGATGGTTTAAACAATCAAAAGCATAAAGATTGGTATATTGAAAAAGAAGAAATGCCTGCTTATACACATTCTTTTTTATTAACTGAATTGGTATCACCAAATTATGTAGACCTTACAAATAATGGTGTTTCAGAAGATGATATGGGAGATGCCGTAAAATTTAATTACAGCCAGTTGGCTCCTATAAAATGGCGAACACCAACCGTAAATGCGCCAAATATTGCCAGCTACAGCGAAGGGCTAAAAACATACAGTCAGGATGATAAGGCTCATTACACCTATGGGGAAAGAGAACAGTGGTATTTATATTCTGTAGAATCTAAAAACATGGTGGCAAAATTTTATGTAGAAAATGATCGTAGAGATGGAAAGCAAGTATTAGGTATGCATGGAGGACTCGATGTTAATTATGGTGCACAGAGATTAAGTAAGATTTCGTTGTTTTCAAAAGCTGATTTAGTAAAACTAGGTGCAAATGCCAAGCCCATTAAAACAGTGCATTTAGAATATGATTATTCACTTTGTCCTAATACACCGACCAACAGTGGTCTCGCACAAAATGTAACTGTAAATAATGCACCCGTAAACTTAAATGCCAATAAAGGAAAACTTACCTTAAGAAGTATTTATTTTACGTATAATGGTAACGAACGTTCTAAGAAAAATAAATATACATTTCATTACCCAGCAGATAAAAACCCATCTTATCAATATACTTCTAACGACCGCTGGGGAAATTATAAACCATCAGTAGCAGAGCCAATAGACGGTGGGCTACCCAATAATTTAGGTGGTCTATCCAATGCAGATTTTCCTTACAGCATTCAAAACAAAATAAAAGCTGATAAGTATGCCGGAGCTTGGGTAATGGATAGCATAGGCTTACCATCTGGCGGTAAAATAAAAATTAATTATGAAACAGATGATTATGCATATGTACAAAACAGGAGAGCCGCTGTAATGTATAATATTGCCGGTTTTGGTGAAACACCCAATCCAACCAATGCTCAATTTACAAACAGCCAGTTATATACAATTGGGCAGGGTAGCACAGAATATGAATACATCTATGCAACGCTACCTTTCCCTATAAGTACAACCCAATCTAGTACAAGTCAGTTTAACGAACTTCAGTCTAAATATTTCAGCAATTTTCCAAATATATCAAAGCAGATAATGGTAAAGCTAATGCTACCATTTGAACCTGTTGCTGGCTCCTCTGGATATATTGGCGGTAATGAAATGGTGGCCATGTATGCAGATGTGGAAAGTTTTGGTTTAATAGCGACATTAGGACAAACTAAAAGCAGTAAAATTTTCATAAAAGTAAAAAAACTTGAAAAGCATACACCCATGGTGCAATATGCTTTGCAGTTTGCCAAAAATAGTTTACCAGGAGCAGCTTTTCCGGGGTCAGTAAACGATGGTGGACTAGTGGGAGTTATAAAAGCACTTGGAGGTATGTTAAAATCTTTTAAAGAACTAACAAACGGGGTGGATAATGTTTTAAAAGGAAGAGGATTATGTAAGACTGTAGTGTTGGATAAATCTTTTATAAGATTGAGCAATCCCTATTTTACAAAATATGGCGGCGGCTTGCGTGTAAAAAAAGTAACAATCAGCGATAACTGGGATAAAATGACGGGGCAGGCAAAATCTACATACGGGCAAGAATATAAATATACAAAGCAAGAGTTAATAAATGGAAAGCTGGAAACCATTAGCAGTGGTGTAGCATCGTGGGAGCCAGCCATAGGCGGTGAAGAAAACCCACACCGAGAAATGATGACCTATTACAACCACAACAAGGGTGGGCCGTTTGATTACAATTCAGTAGAGTTGCCCTTGGCAGAAATGTTTTTTCCATCTGCAAATGTGGGCTATAGTCATGTAGAAGTATTGCCGTTGCATAGAGATACAGTAAAAAATGCTGTAGGTAAATCAACTACTGATTTCTTCACAACAAGAGATTTTCCTACAAAATCTGACAATACTTTTTTAGAAGATAAAGCAGATGGCGGCGCTAATTTTTATGAAAGCCCCAAAATTTTACAAATTCTGCATATAAAGTCATTAAAAAGTTTTGCGCTAAGCCAAGGTTTTAAAGTAGATCTTAATGATATGAATGGCAAAATTAGAAGACAAGAAAGCCTCGGTGCAAATGGTGCCACTATTAGCAGTACAGAAAATTATTACAACACCACAAAAGCTACCAACGAAACTTTTAAGTTTAACCATTTTTTTCCTACCGTAAATAGCCCCAATGGAAAGGTGGAAAAATCTTTATTAGGTAGAGATATAGAAGTAATGACAGATTTGCGCAACCACAATTCGCAAACCATAAGCGCCAACATAAATATTAATATTGATGTGCAGGTATTTGGTGTTTTCCCCGTAGTGTTGCCACCAATATTTAGCCCGGTGTTTTTTGAAGAAAACGATTACAAATCAGCATCTATGCTAAAAGTTGTAAACCATTTTGGTATGCTGGATAGCGTGGTGGTGATTGATAAAGGAAGCCAGGTAAGCACCAAAAATTTATTGTACGATGCAGAAACGGGTAATGTATTACTTACCCGAACCAACAATGAATATGATAAACCGGTTTACAATTTTACATACCCTGCACACTGGGCATACAGCGGTATGGGGCCTGCATACCAAAACATAGATGTTCTTTATGATAACCTCACTTTTAGAAATGGAATAATAGAAAACCCTGTACAGCAAGGGCAGACCATTGACTTTAAAAACTTTGAAAGTGGCGATGAATTGTATGTATATAGTCCACTAATTAATGGCCCACTATTAACTTCTTGCGACCAAGGCTTATGTGCATTACCAAAAAACCAAGCCAATAGAATATGGGCAATAAACACCAATAAAACCGGCGGACCAGATCGTTTTACGTTTATGGATGCGCAAGGCAACCCATACAATGCCATGCAGGTAAATATGCGCATTATACGCAGCGGTCACCGAAATATGCTGGAGCAAATGGTGGGTGGTATTACCTCATTGCAAAGCCCTATTGTAAAAACTGTTGATGGAAAAGAAAAATTAGAATTTAATGATGCTACAGGTATTATACAAACGAGTGCTGCTACGTTTAAAGATCATTGGAGGGTGGATGATGCGAAATTTTTAAAGGAAGTTACTGGTACAAGTTGTAATCCTGTTGTACCTACTAGTACTATTCCTGTATCGAGTTTTGCTGCAAGTGCAGCTAATTTAGCACCTTCTAATGATGAGATTTGTAATGCGGTAGCTCTTCCTGTTTCTCAAATATGTACACCGCAAACATTTTCAAATGTTGGGGCAACTACTGCACTTAATTCCATAACTGCTAATAATGAATATTGCTATGGTAGTAGTGTAAAGAATGCTGATGTATGGTTTACTGTAGTAGTACCTCCAAGTGGATTTATAAAAATCGCAACTAGTAACGGCGGTCCAAGTTTTGTTACAGGAGGTATGTCAATATATGCTGCTGCAAACAATTTATGTACTTCTCAGCTCACTCTCTTGTCATGTCCAGATGATTACTCAGGAAATATGCCAAAGGTTTCGCTTTATCATACACCTGGTGCTACATTGTACATCAGAATTTATGGAAATGATAACCGAGTTGGTAATTTTGATATCTGTGCAACAACTATTCCTGTACCAATAAATAATGAATGTTCTAATGCTACATTGCTTCCAGTAAGTGCAGGAGTTCCGTGTAATTTACAAACTTTTGGTACTACCTATGGCGCAACTCAATCTATAAATGCACCTGTCATTAGCTGTGAAACAACACCTTCTAGCACTTCTGCGGACGATGATGTGTGGTATAAATTTATTGCTACAAGACCATCAGAAAGGATTACACTTACTTATGAATTAAACAGTAGCCTTCTTTATGGTATGAGAATGGTTCTTTACAGTGGTAACTGTGGATCACTAACAGAATTGCAATGTGTAAATGGTCCGGTAATGACTACTATGAATCTTAGTACAAACAATACTACATATTATATCCGTGTAATGACAGATAACTCAACCTCCTTTTACAATTTTAAAATTTGCATAACACAGCCACCACCTCCTGTTATAGGAGCTGGGAATGGAACATGTGCCAATGCATTTCCGTTAGTAGTTGAGAGTCATAAATGTCAAAACTGGACCAATGGTACGACGATTGGTACAAGCCATCTTCCCATTACACCTACGCTTACATGCGATAACCCTCTTGGGCAACCTAGTGCTGATGATGATGTTTGGTATTCTTTTGTTGCAAACAATAATCCAAGTAGAACGGTTTATATTGATAATTCGAGTACAGAAATGATATTGGCAGTATACAATGGCCTTTGTAATAGTTTAACACAAATAAGCTGTGCCAGAGGATATGGTGCAAAAATCAATTTAACTGGGCTCATACCCAATGGTACTTATTTTGTGAGAGTAATGACAGTCGGACAAACTACTCAATCAAATTTTAGAATACGCATAGATGAGCCTCCTTTTAATGATACCATCGATAGAGCAATCCCTATTACAGTTAATAATGGCTCTATTTGTGAACAAAATAATTATAAATCAGGGATTACATTTGGATCTACTCCATCAAATCTATCAAATGTTCCCACAGCACCTTGTTTAAACAACTCGAATTTAGAAGGTGATGTTTGGTACACATTTCAAGCTAAGAATAGTTCGCATCAAATATCTGCTGATTACGACTGGCAAGGTAATGGTACTTTTACAGCAATTGCTGTGTATAGCGGAACACCAAACTCTTTAACTTTAGTAAAATGCTCAAACCTTGTTTATACCTATTCACCTTACTTGTTGACCTTAACAAATCTTACTGAGAATCAAACATATTATGTAAGGGTATTAACCAATAATGCTGGATATGGTTCTTGCTTTAAAATTTGCATAACTACACCTATAAAGGCTTGCGAAACTGCTACTCCATTTTGTTTAGGTGCAACAACAAATTTAGTAAGTCCTGTCGGTCAACCATCACTAGGTGGTGGTGATATTTATGGTTGTTTAAATGCTACACCTAACCCAACTTGGTATTACCTTAAGATTGCTGATGCAGGTAATATAAAAATAAAAATTCGTCAAACAACAACTTCTGGTGTAGAAAAAGATGTAGATTTTGCTCTGTGGGGGCCATTTAACAGCGTTTCAGATGGATGTAACCAGCTTGCAGACCCTGTTGGTTCTATTAGACCAATTAGCTGTGCTTTCTCACAAAACGCTCTTGAAACAGCTGTCATCAATAATGCAATTTCTGGTAAATACTATATTTTACTTGTTACGAATTATTCAGGAGAAGCAGGTAATATTGCTTTCTCTGAGGGAGATAATATACCATTGCCAAAAGGTACTACGGATTGTTGTATCACCACCACCACTACAACTTACGTATGCACCTCACGCTTCTCCAACGCCCTAATAAACCCTTACGTAGAAGGTGTTTATGGCAACTGGCGTGCCGACACAACCTATAGTTATTACGGCACACGCAAAGAAACCGACCCAAGCATAGCGGTTGACATACGTACAGGCGGTACCATTACAGGCTATAAAGATTTTTGGAATTTTAATCCAAATCCAAATAATGATCCGAAATTTTTCTTAAAAAGAAATTATACAGCCAACAGAGAGTGGGCTTGGAACAGCACCAGCACACAGTTTAACCGTAAGGGCTACGAAACAGAAAACAAAGATCCACTGGGCAGGTTTAACGCAGGTGTATATGGTTATAACCAGCAATTACCTATTGCAGTAGCAAACAATGCCAGGTTAAGAGAAGTAATGTTTGATGGTTTTGAAGATTACGATTACAAAACAGAAAACAGTTGCAGTCAAGCTGCAACAAACTGTGCCATTCCTGCACGGCATGCAATATTTAAAGACATAACTTCTGCAAATCTAAGTACGCAGGAGCATCATACAGGTCAGTCTAGTTTAATTGTATCTCCCGGTACATCTGTTTTACTAGGTGCAGAGGTAAAAAGCGCAACAGTGGCAGATGCAGGATATGGTTTTAATATGAACGTTGCAAGCCAGCAATGCCCTGATACACTTGTTAAACAGCAAGGGAAGGGGTACACACTTACTGGGAATGGGTTACCCAATGCTACTAACCAAAATATTTATGTAAAGGGTGTTGTGGGCAGAAAAAAGAAGGATGGATGGTTACAGTGGGAGGGATATATTCTGCCTACCAGTACAGGTTATTATGATTTCAGAACAACAAATACGGATGATAAAATTGTCTTAAACATTTTTAACAATGCAAATCCTACTCCTCCTGAAAATTCAATGACGCTAACACATCAATTCGGCCAAGCTCCTGCTATAAGATCAAATTTTAAAATGATCAAAGGTCAATCTTACAGAATAGTGTTTAGACTTACAAATGGAGGAGGAGCCGGCTACCAAGCTGCTCTTATGTGGAGAACTCCGGATATGAAATGTTCAGGTTTAGATTATGCTTTTATACCAACAAATCAAGTGTATGATAATGGAGGACTCGGATCATTAGCGTCACTTGTTACTGAAGAAAATCGTACAGTTTTATCCCTCAACCAATCTCAAGCCTCCGGCAATAAATTCAACGATAAGTTTTCGCCATTACAAAATACCAAAATGGTACTAAGTGCTTGGGTAAAAGAAAGCGCAGACTGTAAATGCTCCACCTACGTAAACAATGCTATCAATTTAAACATTGACGGCGTTATTACAATACTAAAACCAACAGGTAATATCATTGAAGGTTGGCAGCGCTACGAAACTTACTTTGATATACCAAACAATGCGCAAAATATGAGCATCGCATTAAAAAATACTGGTGCTTCCGGAAATGTGTTTTTTGATGATGTGCGCATACATCCTTTTAATGCCAACGAAAAAACATTTGTATATCATTCTTCCAACCTTAGGTTAATGGCAGAGTTAGATGAAAATAATTATGCAAGTTTTTATGAGTACGATGATGATGGGACACTTACAAGGGTAAAGAAAGAAACGCAACGAGGTATAAAAACAATTACAGAAACACGCAGCGCTCTGTATAAGCAAACACAATAAAATAATAATCCCATTAGTGTGAGCAATACGCATTATGGTGCAAATTTTTAAAAATACCGCAAGCCCCATCCAAAAGCTTGTAAAAAAAGAATTGAAGAATGAACTGTAATAAAATAATAGGTTGGGTACTTTTTTTAATAACGGCATGTGTGCCTGCGGCTGCGCAAGATGCCGCTAAAGTAAAAGTTGTTTTAACCAAACTAAGCCAAAACTATGATACGAGTACCAACCTAAGTTTTGCCATAAAAATGAGTAATATAAATGAACCCGAGGGCAAAAAAGCAAGCACAGAAGTATCTGATGGGTATTACTCGTTAAAAGGCAAAAAAGCAATATATAAAATAGATGAAGTAGAAGCTATGCAGAACGATTCTTTTTTTATAGCGGTAGATGCTACAAGCAGGTATATAATTGTATCTAAACCAAAAGATAATGGAAGTACACAATTTTTTCCTTTTAGGCAAACTATGGATAGTTTATTGAAATTATCTGCAGAGCGATATACAATAAACTATTCTCTAAACAAATTAAAAAAAATAGGAAGCATTGTGTTTGATGCAAAAGATAGTGCAGAAATGGTAAAACAATTTGCTTTAGAATATGACACCGAAATGGGGCTCATTTTATCGTTAAAATATTTTTATCATGAGTACAAGCAAGATCCCGAAGATTATAAAGAACAAAATCCACGACTTGTTTTACACAAAAAAACAATGCTAATTGAGTTTTCAAATTATAGCCATAATATAATAGATGAAGCATTATTTAAAGAGGCAAGATATATTTCCTTTAAAGAAGGCACTTGTGAACCTGCCGGTAAATATGAAGGATACAAATTGTATTATTCACCTGAACCTGTATCTAAATAATGTAAAGGTTGAGGGTTGGAAAATTCATAGAAATAAGTTAGTAGTCTAAATAAATAACTACTGCTTTTTATAGAATAACGAATATTGAGAACTAACAAACTGTTAAAAGGGAACACATGAAAAGAGTAATTAGTAGATTCATGCAACGAGCATTTTTAATATTGATATTGGCTGTTTCTATGGCTAATAACGCCTATGCTTATACAGATCCAACCATGTCTTCTGCACTAAGAGGCAGCCAAGGGCAGATAGTTATTGGCAGAGCAGACACTACTATAGATAATAAGTTTTATAACTTAACTGGATTTATTGATACTACCTACTCTTTAAAAAACATTGTATCGCTTAGTATTGACCCACTAAGCCCTCTTTTTATACAATCAGATTTTACTACCAATATAAGAATTGAAATAAAAACAACCAATGCACAAAACCAAACCAATACTATTGAAAAAATACTAACCGTAAACTATAAAAAAGCTGCAGGCATAAAATACGATGCCACACAGTATTACAATTTTGAAAATGCCACCAAAGTAGAAGTAAAAATTTTAGATATTATTTCAGATGTAGCGTGGAATACCACACAAGTATTAATATTAAAAAATGAATTAACAGCTAATAGAGATTATGCATTTAATTGTACTACCGCAATTACAGGATTAGTGTTTGAAGCTATTATTCTTTCATCTCCCGATACCGATTTAAATAAACCCGATGAAATTGGTGTAAAGTGGGGAGATGCATACGGAAATGTAAACCTTGGACAAACAGATTATGATCTTGAATGGGCATGGGTAGATTCAAATGCTTTGGCATCTTTTGAGATTAATATAGGTTCAGGAGTTTTTAATCAACAAAAAATTTTTGAAAACAATGCTACAAGAGTTACTATTGAAGGAATTCCTGATGCATTGAACAATATGATGAGGTATAAAATTCCTTTATTGTATGATGGAGGGGGAAAATTATTTGTACGAGTAAGACCTGTACAACTTAAAAATAGTGGGCAACTTATAGAGGGCACATGGACAGGGCAAGAGCAAGGTCAAACTACCAATACTACTGTTTCTTTTGCATTTACTGGCCATGCTACACAACTTAACTGGCAGGCATCCAGCTCCTATGCCGAAGAAGGCAAACACAAAAGTGTGGTACAATATTTTGATGGTACTCTACGCAACAGGCAAACAGTTACAAAAGATAATACTACTAAAACCACCGTAGTTGCAGAAACCTTTTACGATTATCAAGGTAGGCCTGTAATACAAGTATTACCATCTCCAACGCTAAGTAATATTATACAGTATGCTAAAAATTTTAATCGATCTATTACTACAGACGGATATCCTAAATATTTGTACGATAAACTATTACCCGAACAGGCTATTTGTAGCAAAATATCACCTGCATTAAGCACAGCATCAGGCGCTGCACAATATTATTCACCTAACAACCCATTAATTGCTGGTGCTAACACTGGTGGCATAAATAATTTTATACCTAATGCTGAAGATATACCCAATTCAGGACAAGCTTATCCATTTACAGAAACCCGATACGATCCTGATGGCAGCGGCAGGGTAGCAGCGCAGGGTGGGGTGGGTATCACCCATCAATTAGGCTATAACCACGAAACAAAATATTTTTATACCGGAGCAGATCAAAAGACCGAACTGGATCCGTTATTTGGTACAGATGCAGGTAATGCTTCTCACTATTTTAAAAACATTGTAAAAGATGCCAATGGCCAGTATAGCATTAGCTATGCAGATATGCATGGGCGCACCGTTGCTACAGCTTTAGCAGGAAATAACCCTACCAACTTAGATCCTATTCCATCTTATACAAATGCTAGAAAAGATGTAACGAGAGATTTATTGCCAACGGGTACCAATCAGATTATTGGTAATACCATCAAATCAAGTCAGCCATTAATGGTAATGTCCAATGGAAATTTTCATTTTCAATATGAGTTAACACCCGAAAATTTTAATCTGGCAAATTGTGATACTACAAGCATTTGTTATGACTGTGTATATTCTTTAAAAATAACTTTATCGTCTGATTGTAATACAAATGCACCGACAATTATTGCAGAAAAAAAGAATTTTACCCTACGTGATTATTTAAATGATACTTATTTAAACAATTGTAACATACTTAATCAATCTCCCAACTTTATTGTAGATACTCATTTGCAATTAGATGAAGGTGCCTATACCGTTACCAAAGAACTTACACTCTCTACCGATGCACTAAATTATTACAGAGACAGTGTGTTTTTACCAGCCAATGCTTGTAAAACATTACAATCTTTTGTAGAAGAAGAATATAATTTATTAATGGCAAATGCCAATTGTAAAGTAACCTGCCAAACTTGCGTAGATTCGTTAGGAGGAGATTACAATGGCTACAGAAACATAATGCTGCGCAAACTAAATGTTTTGTACAATGCACAAGGGCTTCCACTTACAACAAATTCATTAACAGAAGAGGAAGTGCTGGCTTTAGAGCCTCAGTTTGTAAAAGCTTACGCAGAAGCAAAAGAAAACTGTGAAATAATGTGTAACCCCAATGGAAACTATGGGGCAGATTATATAAAAAGTATACGAGACCTCATGCTATATGATATGGTGCCGGGTGTAGGGCAGTATGCAAGGTTCGATAAAATAGCTATCCCTTCAACAGGCCCATCATCACCTGCGCAGCCTGCAATTGAATATACCAAATTAAAATATAATATTTTTAACGACAATGACCCCGCATTAATTTATAATGGACCGACAATAATAATTAATGGTGTGCCAACTAATGATGATGCTTTTGATGTACTAGGCTCGGATTGGAAAAATGCACTCTGGTACAACCCTACAACAACTTTTTTAGAATCTGCAAATCCTTACAAAGATATTTTTGGCCAGCCAGACCCTGTTAATGATAAAATTGAAAGTGCATCACCTCTATACACTAAAGAAGAATTTGATATTGAATTTAACAAAAAAGCATGGCCAGAATCTTTGCTGCCGCATCATCCTGAATATTGTAAACTGAGAACACTGGAAAGTGCAGCCATGAAAAGTGCTTATGCTTTTGAGGCAAGATTACTTGGAATAAAAAATTGGCAAGACGCTTCTGTTGCTTTTGCAAATGGAGCTTTGGGAACAGCATTTGACGTAGTTGGACAAGATCCATTTTTTACCACCGTATTTACCTCCGCATTACCATTAATGCGTACCTCAGTGGAGGTCGATTACAAAACAGAGCCTGCAAATGCAAGACCTATTTGGTCTATGTGGCAAATGGCTCAGGGTATTGCATTTTGTAGAAATTTGCCCAATCCTGATATGCAAAACTGCATTGGTACTCGGCTAAAAGTTCCAAAAAATACGACAAATCAAAATGGAACTGCTAGCTGCGCTGATTGGGATTATGCTTGGACGATTTTTAGATCACTGTATTTAACAGAGAGAAAAAAACATATTGATAAATATTTAGAACAACAGTGTTCTTTATTTGTAGATCCTTTAGATCCTTCAAATGTATTATTTACAAACGGAACATACCAGCTAAGGTTTCAAAATGTTGTAAATGGTACATATAATACAGGTAATAGTGATTTAAATCAAGCATTATTAGAGTTAAGCCAAGGTATCATTCCAAGCCCTGCATCAGCTATTTTAATAGAAAACCAAGCAGATGCAACCTGCCGCTCTTATGCAGGTGGCTGGCTAGATGCCATAAAAAAATGCCCAACTATTAAAGCTTCGTTATTAGCAAACCCTGGCGATGAAATAGAGATCATTGATAACCTTGTAGGAATTTGTAAAAAAGGGTACGATGCTACCCACCCACTTGGCTCAAGTAGTATATCGCCCAATAACACACCATACAATGGCTACAGCAATTTCCCTGAAGTAATAAAAGCTTACCTAATTGCACATGGGGTAAACCAACCATGGTCTGCATTGTGCAACCCATATTTAATAACAGTGCCTGATCCTTACGAACGCACCCCGGCATTAACAAATCAACTCGTTATTACCAAACCTGACGAATGCCAATGCGAAAGATTACAAACGTTGAGAAATGAGCATTTAGCTTCCACTTATGCCAGTAATACTTTCAGTTATTTTCTTGAAAAACAATACGGCACTAAAATAAGACAAGGCACACTAGATACATTAATCACACTTTGCCGAGATGGTAACATTGCGGGCTGTAACTTTTTAGCCACCCCAATAGCAATTCCTCCAATTTTGCAATGTAATGGCCCTATAAAAACCTGTATAGATTGCAATGAATATACAACTATAAAAAATAATTATTTTACAGAGTTTGGTATAGCTGCTCCTATTGTAAGCCCACAAACCCCGGCAGAATTTGCAACAAATATTTCATTTGCGAACTATGCAAACACAAAAACGGGTTTTAATAAATCATGGACAGACTACGCAAGTTTTGAATCTACGTGTAGTACTTATGTAGATCCAGTGCCTTTAGCTCCCCTAATTACTAATATCAGCAATAACACTGCCCAAGCCCGAGGCTCATCAGAATGTACCAACCTCGAAAACATTTACCAGGCCTACTACAATACTTACGTAAACCCAACAAGTAGAATTATAGATTTAGATATCCGTACTTTTTATGGTAATAAGACCCCTTGTGTGGGAGATGTGGGGGTATTTGACGTAAATGGAGATTTAATAGGTAACACTACGCTTGACTGTGATAACAATCAAAACTTTGCCAATGTTTGGAATAGCTCTGCCATAAACAATGCCATTGGAACATTAGCACCTATAACAGGTACAAACAAAGTACGATTAACATTAAACCCCGGTAAAATAGCACCTTGTAATGGAATAATTGGGATGCGGTATTATAGTTTTGTAAATACAGAGTCTCTCCTTCACGGAATAATGGTCGGACCGGGTTGTTATATAGATTTTAATGATGGCATAAAAACAAAAGTAGATACACTGTTAACTAGCAACATTAACAATATTTATAAAGTTAAGCCATCGAGATATAATGAAAAATTAAGTTACATAGCTACTCACAGTTATGATGCTGACAGACCTGTAGGTGGCTGGATAGTAAAAGTTTATCATTCAGATACGTTGGGGATTGTTGGTTTCGACAACTATTATGGCAGCTCTGCATCTTTATCTACTATAAAAAGGTTAAAAGGGTATTTACCCGAGCATACCGAAGGATTATTATTTCATTGTACTACAGATAGTTCTTTAAATACTTTTTCTAAAATTGAAAATAAAAATAGTTTTAATGGAATCAGATGGTTAAATACTTACGGTCATAGTATTACATATCCCTTCCTGAATTATAATTTTGGCTCATTCGATAATTATCATGATTTAGAATATATAAATTGTTCAGGAGGTTATGCAATGCCTAACTTACCCGAAAATATTCCATATCTAAAAGCTATTATTAATAACCCTTTAAATGTACCTAAGCTTAAATACTTAGTTACCACCGCAGAAAGCTATACAGACGATATAGTCATCAATTACCCTTTGCTCAGACTAATTGATATTCAAAATGGTCTTTTATCATATCAAGTCGATAGTATATTAAACCAAGTAGCTAGATATACCCTTTCAAATAATGGCAAAGCTTTTTTAGGATACGGAAATCAACCACGTACTAGTGCTAGTGACGCAGCTTATAATGCACTAATTTTAAGAGGCTGGACAATTTATACAAATGGTAGCGGTGTTTTTGGGGCAGCTCACCTCACACCCGAAAATATATATACGAACTCCGAATACCGCACACCCGCCCTTTCCCAATTTTCAGAATTTTATTCTACCGCCACCAATAACCCGAACAGTACCCTACAGCAAATACAAAGTACTTACACCAGCACCTGCGGCTACATACCCAATTTTTGCAATGCTCTTGTGAACAACAATAATTGCGATTCATTGCAAAATGTACTTAGAGATTTCTTAAATCAACCCTCGCAAACGGGAGTTGTTACAATAACTTGTGGGGTTGTAGGCAATTCATTTGTAACGTACTACAACACCCGCTTTGGTACCAACTTTACTTATGCACAATTAAAAGATAAGTATTTTCAATGTGGTATAATTTTCGGCGATTGCGCATTTAATAATTGTGATACGTTGAAGAATACGTTGAATGATTTTGTCAACCAAGGTACAGCATGGGGTTTATACCAGAATTATAACGGTGGAAGCATTGTTGATATTAATTGCAACCCGGGTAAAGTATTGCAACCTGTAACCTTACAGGATTGCATTAGCAACGGTTTTTTTAATGGCTATCCTGATACAGTTTACAAACAAAATCACGAATTTTTAATGAACCACTGCACTGATCGTACGAAAGGGCATTTTAAGTTTTTTATTGAAAATAAAATATGTTTGAATATAGGTAAAGGGTTTTCTGTAGAATTACGATCTAGATTACAGCCAAATTTCCCCACAGTAAACGATTATTTAGATTTTAAGCACGTTATTGGTTTTGACAATGATGAAGGATATAGCGATCAATTTAATGCCTCTTATAATCTTATTAATGGGGCTCAAACCAATGATCAAACTGCTCCATATATTGATATTGGGGGCAATGCTGGGGGCATTAATTTTTATAATTACAGTATTCCTGAACTTGTTACCAGTTTTGATTATAACAGGCAGTGGCGTACATTCAAATACGTATTTGGAGACCATACAATTTCAATTTTTATTGACGGGGTTTTTAAATGGCAGATTATTTCTGACTATAATCCAAAGAATATAACAAGTTTTGGTTCTGCTACTGAACGTGGAAGCCCTGAGCAAATTGACTATATAAAATTTATGGACGCCAACGGAGTCGTAAAGTGGCAGGAAGATTTTAACAGCACAACTCCCCCACAAATTCCATACGAGTTAAGTTGTACCAAAATTACTTGCGGCGCCACCGGCGATGCATTCACCACATACTACAACACCCGCCACCGTACAAACTACACCTACCAGCAAATTGTAGATCTGTATTTTAAATGCGGAATTATATTCGGCCCATGTACCCAACAAACCGGTCCATTACTTTGCGGCCTCTCTGACCCTATTGCATTGGAAGATAGCTTACAATTTCCTTCTCCTTGCGATGGGCTGGACAGTGTAGCCGCTACAATCGGCGAAATACGCTACAACATTTATTTAGATAGCCTGCGCAAT
This sequence comes from Ferruginibacter sp., assembly GCA_046153805.1. Lineage (GTDB taxonomy): Bacteria > Bacteroidota > Bacteroidia > Chitinophagales > Chitinophagaceae > Ferruginibacter. The sequence continues at coordinate 23,145 of JBJXGJ010000106.1, forward strand.
GTATTTGACACCGCTTACTACAACAAGTGTATGAAAGCAGGTGCACTTGAAAAGTTTACAGTAAAATACAGCAATGCAGAGCACCATTACACCTTGTATTATTACGACCAGGCAGGTAACCTTGTACGCACCGTGCCGCCTGAAAGCGTTACCCGAAACGATGATCCTTTATTTTTATTAGATGTAGCCACCAAACGTGCAGCAGTAAAAGCAGGTGCCTTAGAAGCCAATAACCGGCGTGTGCCCCTCCATGCCCAGGATGGGCCTGCCCAAGGCGCCACACTCGCCACAAATTACCGCTACAATACCCTTAACCAGGTAGTAGCGCAAAAAACACCCGATGCAGGCATCAGTAAATTTTACTACGACCGCCTTGGCAGACTTGCGCTTAGCCAGAATGCCAAGCAAGCCGTGGTAGATAGATTGAGCTATACGGAATACGACTTCCTCGGCCGCATAAGCCAGGTAGGCGAAATAGACAAAGGAACACTGCCCGATACAAGAGAGCAAACGGTATTGGCTGACTGGCTAACACTGCAACGCCTTACTAAAAAACAAATTACCCGTACTGTATATGATGTAAGTTATTTTGCAGGAGAAGTACCCGCCGCATTAAGCGACATACTCATCCAGCGTAACCTACGCAACAGGGTAAGTTATACGCAGGTATTTGATGCCGAACCGGCAGGAAACAATAATTTAAATTATGCTGCCTCACACCGTGCCGCTACCTATTACTCCTACGATATACATGGCAATGTAGATACCCTCATGCAAGACTACGGCAGCAGAAGTATAGCCGTAAACGGTATGAACAGTACCAACAACAGGTTTAAAAAAATAGCCTATAATTATGACCTCATAAGCGGTAAGGTAAACAAAGTAAGCTACCAGCCCGGCTATGCAGATGAGTTTTACCATAGATATACCTACGATGCAGAAAACCGCATAACCATGGCCGAAACCAGCCACGATGATATTTTGTGGGAGAGAGATGCACGCTATACTTACTACAAACACGGCCCTCTCGCACGTACAGTAATAGGAGAGCAAGAAGTACAAGGAGTTGATTATGCATACACGCTGCAAGGTTGGCTAAAAGGCGTGAACACCACCGCCCTGCAAGGTGGCGATGGTAATATTGGCCAGGGCAACGATTGTGGTACAAACACCGCTGTAGATAATTTATTTGTGTACAACAGAGAACCAAGCCTGCCAAACAATTACAAAGCACGCACCAGCATTACCTTTTTGCCAAGTGCTTTTGAAACCCCCATACCAGATAATTTTGAAACCTTTATAGAACCCACACTAGCTACCTGCAGTACCACAGGCACGGCCGGAGATCCTGTAATGCCAGCCGGTAACCTCGGCCAGTTCGATATGGGGCAAGATGGAAGAACCAATGCCAGCAACCAGCCGGTAATAACCAATAACAATGGTTTATATGGTAACAATACCCGTACGCTTGATGCTTATGGCTACAGCCTTAATTATTTTAACAACGATTATAAAAAAATAAGCAACAGCTTACAAGCACCCGATCCATTTGCGCAGCTAAATATGAGCCTGCCAACCGGCGATTTATTACACCCAAATACTGCCAACCAATTGTACAACGGTAATATAGGCGCTATGGCGGTAAGCATACCAAAGCTAGGAGCAGCAATGGTTTACGGATATAATTACGACCAGCTAAACCGTATTACTGCCATGTATGCTTACAAGGGCATAGGTAGTACCACCAATACTTTTGCGCCACCTACAGCAGCACTGCCTGAGTACAGAGAAAGCATAAGTTACGATGCCAATGGAAATATAAAAACCTATAAACGCAATGGCGATGCAGCAAGGCTAAGTATGGATGATATGACTTACAGCTATAAGCCAAATACCAACCAACTAGATAAAGTAATAGACGCCGCCTTAGATGCAAGCGACCCCGATTACCCTAAATACAACGATATAAAAAGAGTACAACCTGCGGCAGTAGGCAGTACAACAGGGCAGGTAAATGGTAATTATACCTACGATGCTATAGGTAATTTAATAAGCGATAAAGCCGAAGGAATTACCAATATAGCATGGACGGTATATGGCAAAATAAGTGACATAAATAAAACGGATGGCACTATTATCAATTACACTTACGATGCAAGTGGCAATAGAATTACCAAGACGGTAATACCCCCTTCGGGTGCTGGTGCAGCTCCTACTACCTACTATGTAAGAGATGCAAGTGGTAATGTAATGAGCGTTTATACCACCACACCTATTAC
>JBJXGJ010000111.1:0-8472 GCA_046153805.1 Ferruginibacter sp.
AGCAAATGGATGAAGCTGTGGAAGGGAGTGCAAAAAAAATGATGAGTTCTGCAGCTTTTGGGCAAATCATTATTTTAATTGTGTACCTGCCTATTCTATCTCTGCAGGGCATTGAAGGAAAAATGTTCCGGCCAATGGCTCAGACAGTGGGTTTTGCCATATTAGGTGCATTGATACTTTCGCTTACTTACATACCCATGATGTCGGCTTTGTTTCTTTCCAAAAATGTATCTCATAAAAAGAATTTTTCCGACAAAATGATGAACTTCTTTCAAAGAGGTTATTCGCCGCTAATACAGTGGGCTATTAAAATGAAATATGTAGTAGTGGGATCGGCGGTTGCATTACTCGCCATTACATTGTTGATCTTCGGCAGAATGGGCGGTGAATTTATACCACAGTTGCAGGAAGGAGATTATGCTTTTCATTGCATACTGCCACAGGGAACATCTTTAACCCAAAGTGTGGAAACATCCATGCAGGCCAGCCGTATCATCAAATCATTTCCAGAGGTAGATATGGTTGTGGGCAAAACCGGTAGTGCCGAAGTTCCAACAGATCCTATGCCACCGGAAGCCACCGACCTTATTATTACGCTAAAACCAAAAAGCGAATGGAAAACTACCAAAGACTATAATGAATTGGCGGAAATGATTATGGAAAAATTAGAGGTTATACCAGGTGTTTTCTTTGAAGCATCGCAACCGATTCAGATGCGTTTCAATGAATTAATGACGGGTGTACGGCAGGATGTAGCCATTAAGATTTTTGGAGAAAATATTGATACCCTGGCTGCACTGGGCCCTAAAGTAGCCGCAATAGTGCAATCAGTAAAAGGTACAACAGAACCACAGGTAGAAAGAACTACCGGCTTACCACAGATTACGATTCAATACGACAGGGCAAAGATTGCAGGCTATGGTTTAAATATTGAGGACATAAACCATACCATCAGCACAGCTTTTGCAGGCGAAGCCGCAGGTGTGGTATTTGAAAACGAACGAAAATTTGATCTGGTGGTACGCCTGGATAGTGCCAGCCGTACCTCTATTGATGATGTAAGCAATCTATTTGTGGCAACTACTGATGGAAATCAAATCCCACTATCACAAGTTGCAACAGTATCTTTTAAAGAAGGTCCGGCACAGATAACCCGTGAAGATGGAAAGCGCCGAATTGTGGTAGGTTTTAATGTGAAAGACCGTGATGTACAAAGTGTAGTTAAAGAGATTCAGCAAAAGCTGAATGCTGCCAAAATTCTTCCAACGGCTTATTATTATACTTATGGAGGAACATTTGAAAATCTGCAGAAAGCATCAGCAAGATTGATGATTGCTGTACCGGTAGCACTTGCATTGATCTTCCTGTTGCTCTACTTTGCTTTTGGCTCTATCAAAGAAGCCTTGTTAATTTTTACTGCTATACCCATGAGTGCAATTGGTGGTGTATTCGCTTTACTTATCAGAGGAATGCCATTTAGCATTTCAGCAGGAGTAGGTTTCATAGCATTGTTTGGGGTTGCAGTATTGAATGGGATTGTGCTGATCAGTACATTCAATCAACTGGAGAAAGACGGCATTAAGGATATTTTTCAAAGAGTTTTGGAAGGAACAAAGATGCGTTTGCGACCGGTATTAATGACGGCATCTGTTGCGGCTTTAGGTTTTATACCAATGGCATTATCAACTGGTGCAGGTGCCGAAGTGCAGAAACCTTTGGCAACAGTAGTAATAGGAGGATTAATAACGGCAACCTTTCTTACACTGGTGGTACTGCCATTGCTCTACATTATTTTCTCATCTAAAAGAAAACTACGAATGAAACCCGTAACAACTGTTATAGCAGGTATAGGCTTGCTGTTAATGTCTAACAGTGTACAGGCACAACAGCCAGTAGCGAAAAGAATAAGTATTGACGAAGCAATTACTTTGGCTAAGAACAATCTGCAATACGAAGTAAATAATCAGCAGATAAATAAAGGTAAAGTACATGCAAAAACAGCAACAGCATTTCAGAGAACAGGTGTGTTTGCTGAAAATGAAGACATGCGTCCAAGCGATAATAAAGGCATCCTTAAAATAGGCGTATCGCAAAGTATTGCATGGCCCGGTTTGTACAAAGCACAAAAAAATCTTTATGGCGAACAGTTAAAATACTACCAGGCCAATACAGCAGTAATTGAAGTGGATATTAAAAGGAATGTACGTACAGTTTATTACCAGCTTTGGTATTTGCAGGATAAACAAAAATTGTTTCAGCGGTTAGATAGTATTTACAGATCACTGAACGCTGCCGCAATATTAAAAGTTAAAACAGGTGACAGCCGTGGGTTAGACAGCATTGCCGCCAATGTACGCATGATAGAATTACAGGCATTACTGCAACAAATGGATAAGGAAATTCAGATAGAACAGCAGTCGTTGATGCAATACCTTAATGCAAATGAAATGATGCTGCCTTTGCAGATTCCTTTGCAAAAATTGCCAATGCCCGGTGCTGCAAACGACAGCACTCATCCGGTACTTGCATTGCAAACACAAAACATCAATATTGCCAATGCCGGCATTGCCGTTGCAAAAAATGAAAACAAACCCGATTTCTCTGGCCGCTTTTTCAGCCAGCGCTTATATGGTACAAAAGACCCGGTGTCCGGATTTTCTGTATCGGTAGCATTTCCTTTGTTTGGTGCAAATGCTTATAGAAGTAAAGTAAAAGTAGCGCAGGCAGATATGACTTTGCAGCAAAAGCAATACGATTATGATAAACAGGTATTAAACACAAGGCAATTGCAAATGCTACAGGAAGTGGAGAAAAATAGAAGTATGCTCACATTTTATGAATCAGCAGGATTGCGGCAGGCTAATGAAATTATCAAAGCATCCTCTTTAGCTTACCGTGCCGGAGAAATAAGTTATGCCGAACTTTCTCAATTTCTTACACAGGCATTGGAAATTCAAAAGAGTTATCTGGAAAATCTTAATGCTTATAATCATGCTGTCATTCAATACAACTATTACATTAATCAATAAAACATATACCAATGAAGAAGTTTTTAATAATAGCTATAATTTTCACAGGCTTAGTCTCTATTATTTCCTGTGGAAGTAAAAACAACACAGAAACAGCAAAGCCAGAAGAAGATCATAAAGATGAACATGAAAATCCTAATACAGCAACGCTTACTGAAGAACAGATGAAAAGCATTGGTATTGAATTAGGCACAATTGAAGAAAAACAACTTACAGCATCCCTCAAAACAAACGGATTGCTTAAAGTGCCCACTCAAAATAAGGCCAGTGTAAATTCGATATACAGTGGCGTAGTAAAATCTTTGCTGGTACAACCAGGTAGTTTTGTTAGGAAAGGTCAAACCATTGCAACCATTGCTAATCCTGAATTTATCCAGGCTCAAAGTCAATACCTAAGTGTTAACGCAAAGATTGCTTTTGCTGAATTGGAAGTAAAAAGACAAAAAGAATTGAACGAAGGCAATGCCGGGGCATTAAAAAATCTGCAATCAGCCGAGTCAGAACTAAGGAGTTTGCGAACGCTTAGATCAACCCTTGCACAGCAGATACAATTAATGGGCATTAGTCCGGCAAGGCTTTCAAATGGTAAATTGATTTCGGTGTTGGCTATTTCAAGCCCTATAAGCGGAGTTGTAAGTAACGTGATAGTTAAAATGGGTAGCTACGTGGATGTGAGTACGCCGGTAGCAGAAATAGTGGACAACAGCCAGCTACATCTGGATTTATATGTGTACGAAAAAGATTTGCCCAAGCTGAAAAATAACCAGTTGATCCATTTTACACTTACAAATAATCCGGGTAAGGAGTATGATGCACAGATATATTCATTGGGTTCATCTTTTGAAGGAGATAGTAAAGCCGTATCGGTACATGCAAAAGTACAGGGAGATAAAACCGGTTTGATTGACGGCATGACCATTACAGCCGTTATTAGTTTGGGAAAATCAACAGTGCCTGCCGTACCTACTGAAGCCATTGTAACTATTGCCGGGCAGGATTATATTTTTATTGTTACTGATGAACATGCAGAAGATGAACACGCAGTTGCCGGCAAGGATAGTATAAAACATGAGGCTAATGAAAAGCCTGGACATGAAGAAGAAAAGGGATTGACCTTTGAAAAAATACCTGTTGCAAAAGGAACAACTGATGTGGGTTACACAGAAATTACTTTACTGAAAGAAATACCCAAAAATGCAAAAGTTGTAGTAAAAGGCGCATTTTTTGTGCTGGCAAAAATGACTAATGCAGGAGAGGATTCACATGGGCATTGATTTTTTTTTAATTCCTAAACAACAATAACATGAAACTCTATTTCAATATGCCGAAAACACTTTATCCTCATTATCGGGCTGAACTGGAAAAGGCAAGTGAGTTTTTAAAGCAAGGATACCTGCAACAATGCTGGTATCATTACGAACGGGCACATATACTTGGGCAGCGATGGCCATTGCAACACAGCTATGTGCATTGGCAAATGCTGAAGTTTGGCTTTAGAATAAAAAGCACAAAAGAAGTACTCGGCCAAATTACCAGGCTTGTTTTTGGTGGAGTAAAATCTTTTGTAGGCACGGTGCCCATCGGTAATACAGGCGGTGCGAATGTACCGCCTTTAAAGCCTATGGAAATACCAGAAGACTTGCTGGCGATTATTAACAATGCTAAAACAAATTAGTATGTATTTTTACAATCATAAAATCAACAAATATGAAAATGAACAGGCTCAATTGCTGGAAATGCGTAGTAATGCTTGCTTCCGTTTTAGGAATGGTAAGTGCTTTCACGGCTTAACAATAATTACATTTTTTTAAATAGCAGGTTGCAGATATTTTATCTGCAACCTTTTTTATTGTCCATATCAAAGAAAAAAATATGATAAATAAAGACCCCAATCACAAACATACTTATGATGCAAAGGGTAAAATGACCTGCTGCACACAGGAAGAAAAAATTTACACCAAAGCGGGAGCAAAAGATTTGCTAGAAGAAGGCCATAGCCATGATGATGGGCATGACCACGAACATGAGGAAGGTGATGGCCATGATCATTCAGGAGGTGAAAACAATAGTACAATTAAAATGTTTCTGCCAGCTATTATCAGTCTGGTCTTATTGCTTATTGCAATTGCATTTGATAACTGGATCCCTCAAATATGGTTTACCGGATGGGTTCGTATTGTGTGGTATATAGCCGCCTACCTGCCCGTAGGTTTACCTGTTTTAAAAGAAGCTGTTGAAAGTATTGGCAAGGGAGAAATTTTTTCCGAATTTTTATTAATGAGCATTGCCACCATTGGAGCATTTGCCATAGGCGAATACCCCGAAGGCGTGGCTGTGATGTTATTTTATGCAGTGGGTGAAGTGTTTCAAACATTGGCAGTAAAAAGAGCTAAGGCAAATATCAAATCATTGCTGGATCAGCGGCCCGATGAAGTAACGATTTTAGAAAACAACCAGCCAAGAGTAATCAAAGCTGAGGCTGCAAAAATTGGTGATATTATTCAATTGAAATCAGGGGAAAAATTAGGTTTAGATGGGGAATTAATTTCAGATACTGCATCATTTAATACTGCAGCACTCACCGGCGAAAGCAAACCCGATACAAAAGCAAAAGGCGAAACCGTATTGGCAGGTATGATAAACTTGAATACCGTTGCTCAGGTAAAAGTTACTACAGCTTATACAGATAGTAAGCTGAGTAAAATTTTAGAACTGGTACAAAATGCGACAGCACAAAAAGCACCCACAGAACTGTTCATCAGGAAGTTTGCAAAAATCTATACTCCCATAGTTGTGCTGCTGGCAGTTCTTATTTGTGTTGTACCCATGATTTTTGTAGATAATTATGTGTTTAGTCAATGGCTTTACCGGGCATTAGTATTTTTAGTTATTTCTTGTCCCTGTGCATTGGTTATTTCAATACCGTTGGGTTATTTTGGCGGCATAGGTGCTGCAAGCAAAAACGGGATATTATTTAAAGGCAGCAACTTTTTAGACATCATTGCAAACATTCAAAATGTAGTGATGGATAAAACTGGTACAATGACAGAAGGTGTTTTTAAAGTACAGGAAGTGAGCATCAAACCCGAATTTAATAAAGATGAAATGCTCCAAATGGTAAATGCTTTGGAAAGCCAGAGCACCCATCCGGTTGCAACAGCCATACATCAATATGTTGGTGATGTAAATACTTCGATACAGTTAAATAATACTGAGGAAATTGCAGGTTATGGTCTGAAAGCTGAAGTAAATGGTAAAGAATTATTGGTAGGTAATTTTAAATTGATGGACAAATTTTCTGTCAAATATGATATTGACCCTTCAACAATAGTTTACACCCTGATTGCAATAGCTTACGACAAAAAATTTGCAGGTTACCTCACCATTGCAGACAGTATAAAAGAAGATGCGCAGGAAGCAGTAAATAAATTGCATAGTATGAAGGTGAAAACTACCATGCTCAGTGGCGACAAAACTACTGTTGTAAAATTTGTTGCGGATAAATTAGGAATTGATAATGCCTTTGGCGATCTGTTGCCCGAAGACAAAGTAAATAAAGTAAAAGAAATTATTGCCCGTAATGAAACAGTCGCTTTTGTGGGTGATGGTGTAAACGATGCACCGGTGGTAGCGTTAAGTAATGTAGGTATTGCAATGGGTGGTTTGGGAAGTGATGCCACTATTGAAACAGCAGACGTAGTGATACAGGACGATAAACCCAGCCGCATAGCAATGGCAATAAACATTGGTAAACAAACAAAGAAAATCGTTTGGCAAAATATCATACTTGCATTTGTAGTAAAAGCAATCGTTTTAGTATTAGGTGCAGGTGGGTTAGCAACAATGTGGGAAGCGGTTTTCGCAGATGTTGGTGTAGCTTTGTTGGCTATCTTAAATGCAGTAAGGATACAGCGAATGAAGTTTTAATTTGCGATACCAGAAGCCGTATTTCACAACTTCAACATCAGGATTTGTGATTTCGCTGTTTCTCTTTTGTAAAAAAGGGAATAGTACTTCTCACCAACATGCCATCCGGCAGCCACATTTCGTAATTGCACAAAAGTCTCCTTACTCAGTGCTGCAGCTTCGTTCCTCAGCCTTGCACTTCCGTAGGCCAACTGCTGAGCGAAGTCGAAGCACGGCTTTCAAAATCACTTTCCTGTAGCACACCCGGCAGTACTTGCCCGGTCGGAGCGGCGGCACACCCGCAACTTGCGCCCCTGCAAGAACTGCCGGAACCATCATACCTGGCATTACTTTCCATAATTAGATTCCGATAGGATTCAACTTACCACTTCGTAACCATCCTAAGAAACATTTTCGTCCTTCAAAAAAAACAAATACTACACAAAGTTAGCCATTGGCGCCCCCACACAAAACCCACCCGGACGCATCCAAAATTTTTTAGCCATAAACACAGCCCGGCGCTACGGCTGTCACACTGAGCCTGTCGAAGTGCCAACATTTATGCTAAAAAATTTTGGAGTGCGCCGATGCCCAATGGCTGATACAGTTCTGTATTTATATTTTTTCATTTCTTAAATTTTATGTTATGTATCAGTTATGGTGTTCATCTACCAATTGTAAAGTTTGGCGTTCAGCTAATGGTTGGTATGCTTATGTAGTTAATGGTGTGCTTGTTGGTAAGGTTCGTTATCCTGCTCCAGGTTCCAGGCGTTGGTTAGCTATGCTTCCTTAGTTAAAGCCCTTCGGGGCTTTTTTTTTTCATTTTTTCATCTTTAAATTTTAAAATCATGTTTCAGTTAATTGGTTCTTATGTTCCCTGGTCTTTGGGCCTTCCGGTTATTACTACTGTTTATTTCATTCCTTCATCTGGTAAGTATTTGCACATTAGTAGTAAGCAAATTTTCATTAGTAATTCATCCGGTATTTATAAAATCCCCTTTTAGGGGGTTTTATTTTTTGTTTTACCAGTATTGTATTGCCACCCTGATGCCGATTCAAAACTTTCGCCTATTTTTGAATTGTACGTCACCCTGTTGGAGACTCTCCGTCAAATTGAAAATAAGACCCGACCAATTTTTTCAGTCTAACTTTACATAGATCCTTATATTACCAATTATTTAATAACAATATAATGCCATTATCAAAGCTATCTATATTCTCGAAAGACACAGATGCAAATGCTGTTCTAAAAGGCTATGAATATCAAAAATTGAAAACTTTGGAAACTTGGCTGCAGAACAAAATCAACAATAGAGATGAAATTATATTTTGCGAATATGAAGATGATATTTTTCAACGTAACTTAAATGTTGGCACCTCAAAATTCACTCAGGTAAAATTATATACCTCAAAGAATTTCAGCTTTAACTCAGAAGAGATCAAGAAAAGCATCGCTAATTTCTTTATGATTTTTGTGCAAGGGGAATATAGCTTTGATGACGTTGAATTCATTTTTGAAACCAATACCTCAATTGCT
>JBJXGJ010000122.1:0-26322 GCA_046153805.1 Ferruginibacter sp.
GTAATTTGGAGCTAGATTCTTAATCGAGATATTTCTTAAATACCAAGCTCACATTATGTCCCCCAAATCCAAAGGAGTTAGAGAGTACGACATTAATCGGCATATTGCGAGCAACATTGGGAATGTAGTCGAGGTCGCAGGCTGGATCGGGATTTTGTAAATTAATAGTCGGCGGAGCGCAATCACGATTAACCGCTAAAACTGATGCCACGGCTTCAATCCCTCCAGAACCACCAAGTAAATATGTATTAGTAGATTTTTGGGCAAGCTGGTGTGGTCCTTGCAGAGCAGAAAACCCAAATGTGGTGAGCACATTCGAAAAATATAAAAATAAAAATTTTACTGTCTTAGGCGTGTCGCTTGATAGAGCTAAAAAACCATGGATAGATGCAATTGCCGCTGATAATCTTAGCTGGACGCATGTGAGTGACCTTAAGTTTTGGAGTAATTCGGTTGCGCAGCAATTTGGAATTCAAAGTATTCCGCAAAATTATTTAATAGATCCACAAGGAAATTTAATTGGAAAAAATTTAAGGGGTGCTGCGCTTGAATATAAATTGAGTCAAGTAATTCGATAGTGAAATGTGAATGGGTAATTTGCAAAAACAAACATCCATGCAAGAGCAAGATTTCCATTTAATGAATTATTCACCATTCACCGTTCAAAAGCTCAGTTGCCTTTTATACATTTGAACTGCATTTTCTAACCCTAAATAAAGTGCATCGATTATGAGTGCGTGTCCAATAGAAACTTCTAATAATTGAGGAATATTTTGTGCAAAGTATTGGAGGTTTTGTAAATCTAAATCATGCCCGGCGTTAATGCCCAAATCCAATTCATTTGCTTTTTTTGCAGCTTCCACAAAAGGTTGTATGGCCAACTGCTTTTCGCCCATTGAAAACTCTTTTGCGTAGCTTTCTGTGTACAATTCTATTCTATCTGTGCCGGTTGTTTTTGCGGCTTCAATCATTTTTACATCTGCATCTACAAAAATAGAAACTCGAATTCCCTCATTTTTAAAAGTGGCAATCACTTCTTTTAAATAATCTTGATGTGTGATTGTATCCCACCCATGGTTGCTGGTTAATTGACCCCGAGCATCAGGTACAAATGTTACTTGGGTTGGTTTATTAGCCAATACCAATTTTACAAATTCATCTTCTGTTGGGTTGCCTTCTATATTAAATTCTGTTGATAAAACTTTCTTTAAATCGTACACATCTTTGTAAGTTATATGTCTCTCGTCTGGTCGAGGATGTACTGTAATTCCATGTGCACCGAAGCGTTCAATATCAAGCGCAGCCTTTATTACATCAGGATTGTTGCCGCCACGTGCGTTGCGAAGGGTGGCTATTTTGTTTATGTTTACAGAAAGGTTGGTCATTGGTGAATTTGAAGATTAGAACTAAACGTTACGAAAAATGAGGCTGATCAATAATGATCTTTACAAGCGAGAATGATAATTGAATCATCCGTGACTTTGTAGATTAATCTGTGCTCGTCTGTTATTCGTTTCGACCACATACCCGCCAGATTTCCTTTAAAGGTTCCGGTTTTCCAATTCCTCCGAAAGGATTTTTTTGGGATTCATCTATGAGCCTTACTAGTCGTTTAAATACAGTTTTGTCAACGATTGCCCACTCTGAAAATTCAGCAAATGCTTTTTTGTAGAATTCAATGTTTCTCATTAAGAATTAAATTTTTCAATAAACTCATTGCTTTCAAACCTAATAATATTACCATCATCAGCATTTAAATGATTCGAAGCCTCTAAAATTTTATTTAAGAGTGCAGGATTATTTTGGATCCTTTCAGTTTCATCTATTTCTTCCTCAATTAATATGGAGATACGTTCTCCCTTAAACATTTGTTTTACTTTTTCTACAAATTCAGCATTGAACTCTGATTTTAGAAGGCTGTAAGTTGCTGTCATGGTTCTCAATTTGTGTAAATTTAAATAATTAAATCAAGCTTTCTGTAGTTCAAGATGGCATCAATCAAAAACAAATTCTAAAATTTCGCTTTTCATCTACTCCATAATTAAAGCTAAATAGTTAGCTGAGGATGAAATGTGTCCCGCAGAATTGCGGGACCACAAATGATCCATATTGCTGTTTCTTTGTTGACTAAAAAAGCCACCAAATTTTTGAAAAAAATTGGTGGCTTTGAGAAAATAATAATCTATAAATTATTAGAGACTAAAGTCCCTCCTCAGGAGGGATTTAGGGAGGCTCTTAATATCTGTACATCTCAGTTTTAAAAGGACCTTCTTTTGCGATGCCTAAATATTCTGATTGTGCAGTTGTTAATTCATCTAACACTACATTGATTTTTGCAAGGTGAAGGCGTGCAACTTTTTCATCTAGGTGTTTTGGTAACACATAGACTTTGTTTTCGTAGTTAGCGCTGTTCTGCCAAAGCTCAAGCTGCGCCAGGGTTTGGTTGGTGAATGAGTTGCTCATTACAAAACTTGGGTGGCCTGTAGCACAACCAAGGTTTACCAAACGACCTTCTGCCAAAACGATGATGTCCTTTCCTTCGATGGTATACAAATCAACCTGTGGTTTGATGGTGTTTTTACTTGCACCGTAATTTGCATTTAACCAAGCCATATCAATTTCAATATCGAAGTGACCAATGTTACAAACAATTGCTTTATCCTTCATGTGGCGGAAATGATTTTCAGTAATCAAATCTCTACAGCCAGATGCAGTAACGATAATGTCTGCTTCCTGCACAGCGTCTATCATTTTCTTTACTTCAAAGCCATCCATTGCGGCTTGTAAAGCACAAATTGGATCTATTTCAGTAACTATAACCCTTGCACCTGCACCACGTAAACTCTGTGCAGATCCTTTACCAACATCTCCGTAACCGCCTACTACGGCTACTTTTCCTGCCATCATCACATCTGTTGCTCTGCGAATAGAATCTACCAAAGATTCTTGACAACCGTACTTATTATCAAATTTAGATTTGGTAACAGAGTCGTTAATATTGATAGCCGGGATAGGCAAAGTACCTGCTGCCATGCGCTCGTATAAGCGATGTACACCTGTAGTAGTCTCTTCGCTCAATCCTTTAATGCCGCTGATTAATTCAGGATATTTATCAAATACCATGTTGGTTAAATCACCCCCATCATCTAAAATCATATTCAAAGGTTTGTCTGCGCTGCCAAAGAACAATGTTTGCTCAATGCACCAATCAGACTCAGCTTGTGTTTGTCCTTTCCAAGCAAAAACGCCTAGGCCAGCTTCTGCAATTGCAGCAGCGGCTTGGTCTTGCGTGGAAAAAATATTGCATGAACTCCATTTAACTTCTGCACCAAGGTGCGTTAATGTTTCAATTAAAACGGCAGTTTGGATTGTCATGTGTAAGCAACCTGCAATGCGTGCACCTGCAAGTGGTTTGCTGTTGCCAAACTCTTCACGAAGACTCATAAGTCCTGGCATTTCTGCTTCGGCAAGCATAATTTCTTTGCGCCCCCAAGCTGCAAGGCTAATATCGGCAACCTTATTTTTAAGGCTGAAATCAATTTCGGTAAACGTTGTTGTTTCCATTTTTGTTGAATTAATGTGCTCACAGTTTAGAAATGATTTGCACAGATTTTATAATTAAAATACTATTTCTCTTTAGAGCGCAAATGTAAAGTATGTAGGAAAATATTCTGTGGTAATTTAAATATTTGGGATAAAGATGTAGATTTGAGTATTTATAAGGAATAGATATACATTTTACAATGGCAAAAGATACAGTAAAAGAACAAACGGCTACGCTTGGTTTGTCACTTGATTCAAAAGACCTTTCTATTTTGGCGTTGCTCCAGCAAAATGCGAGGATAACTGTAAAGGAAATTTCGGAAAAAATACACCTAAGTACCACGCCTGTACATGAGCGCATAAAGCGTTTGGAAAACGATGGAGTGATAAAGCGATACGTAACACTTGTTGACCACAGCAAAGTGAAGAAGGGATTGATGGTTATTTGTTATGTATCCCTAAAAGCACACAGCAAAAACGCAGGTACAAAATTTATACATGCCATAAACGAAATGAATGAAATTATTGAGTGCTACAGTATAAGCGGCGAATTTGATTTTATGCTAAAAGTGGTGGAAGAAAACATGGATTCCTATTATGACTTTCATGTAAATAAGCTGAGCCAGATAGAAAACATAGGAAATGTGCAGAGTGTTTTTGTGATGGGCGTCATAAAGGATACGGTGCAGTTGGTGTATTAGTAGCCTCCCTAAATCCCTAAAAAGGAGGGACTAGCACTTTTCAGAAAAAGTTTTCTTTATTTGAGAACGACGCATAAAAAAAGCTTTATAAAACATAAGGAACTTTATTATAAATCCTTTACCATTACATAGTCGTCCATTACGTAACCATTGCCAATATTGATCACTTCTTCTTTCAAAACGGTAAAGCCTTTTTTCTCATAAAAGTTTATGGCGGGGTTGTATTTGTTTACGTTCAGCTCAAGCAAAGTCGCACCTTCATTTTTACTTTGTGTAACTGCATGTTGTAGTAAGAAACTGCCTATGCCTTTTGTCTGTAAATTGGTAAGCACATAAATTTTATGGAGGCGAAATATTGTTGGTTCCACACTCGACTTGGTGGAGTAGGAAGCAAAGCCAACGGGCGTCTTCACTTCATAAGCTATCACAAAGCGGTGACCTTTTTCCATTTGTGCGTTTAAAGCATTGGGCGAGTAAATCAGGTCGAGCATATACCGAATTTGTTCAGGCGAAACAATTTCTGCATAACAAATTGGCCATATAGTTTCCGCTAAGTGCTGTATAATTTTTATATGGGCTGCCGTTGCCATTTTAATTTCCATTATTTTAATATCAATTTTAAGTCAGGCGCATATATTAACCTGCCTTGCGGGTCTTTAACAATAACGGCAAAAAAGAAAAATTCTTCTCCGCGTTTTAAATCTTCGGTAACAGCGTTTAGCCAAATAGCAGGTAACGGTGTTGCCTTAAACTGCGAAGATTTTATTGAGGTTGTTTTACTTGCCTTGCCAGTAGCTTCATCTTCTGTCGTTACAATCTTTTTGTATAAAAATTCGTAGGAAGATATGGTGTAAACAACATTTTTAGCATCTACCACTTTTAGGGAGAGTTGTATAATACTATCTGCCATTTGCGGCGCTATATACGTGGTATCTTTAAAACTGCCAAGCGATGTAGTAAGTTTTGGTGCTTTAAATTTTACAATGGTCGTTGTTTTTGAAGGCTTAGGATTCTGGGCAAATGATTCTGCACAGGCTAAAAGCAAAAAGGGCAAAAGAAGATGTTTATATATTTTCATGGTACAATTTAAACAGAATTTAAGCGTAAAAAAACTGAATGACCTATTTTAACATGCAGTTTTAATCTTGCTGGTGGGCAATTAAAATTCTTTATTATTTTATTAAACCAAGACTTTCTTCAATAATCTTAATCTTTTCCTCGGCATCTGCTTTTTTCTTTTGCTCTAATGCCAGCACTTCCGGCTTTGCATTGGCTACAAATTTTTCATTGCCCAATTTCTTTTCTACCGTTGCTAAAAATCCGTTTAAATGAAGCAGTTCTTTTTCTAAGTCTTCTTTTTGTCCCGCAACATTTAGCGGTTGTTCTGTTTCTATGTAAAATTTATCTTTACCAATAACCGTTGTAATTGTTCCGGCAACGGCCTCTTTTACAAAAGAAATTTGTTCACTGTTGATCTGCTTAGCAAGAATACTTTCGATGCTCTTATAAATGTCCACTCCTGCGGTATCTACATGTACCGTTATTTTTTCTTTTGGCTTTATTTGGTTTTTATTGCGCACATCTCTAAGCCCGCTGATGATGCTTTTTAGCAATGTACCTTCCCTTAGAATCTGCTCATCTACAACAGAAACATTGTTGCTTGTTTTCACACACAAATCATCGTTTCTTTTATCAAGTAAATGATAAATTTCTTCTGTAACAAAAGGCATAAAGGGGTGTAGTAATTCCATCAGCGATGTAAAAAAACCTACTGTTCTTTCATACACAGCTCTGTCAATTGGCTGTTCAAAACCTGGCTTTACCCACTCTAAATACCAACTGCAAAAGTCATCCCATATTAAGGAGTAAATTACTTTTAATGCCTCACTCAATTTAAACTGGTTCAGCATTTCATTTACCTCCCTTTTAACTTCATTTAATCTATTCTCAAACCATTCTAATGCAAAGTTGTAGGTTATAAGTTCTAAGTTGATAGCGTCTGTTGCATTACTTACAACTTCTAACTTATCACTTATCACTATTCTTCCCTCCCACATCTTCACCAACTTCAATGCATTCCACATTTTATTATTAAAATTCCTTCCCTGTTCCAATGCGCCTTCATCAAATAAAATATCATTACCCGCTGGGGATGCAATCATAATTCCAAACCTTACAGCATCGGCACCATACTGATCAATCAAGCCAAGCAAGTCCGGCGAATTGCCCAATTGCTTACTCATTTTTCTTCCTTGTTTATCCCGAACCATTCCAGTAAAATAAACATCTTTAAAAGGTAGGTGCTGTTTAAAAGCATAGCCTGCCATTACCATTCTAGCTACCCAAAAGAAAATAATATCCTGCCCTGTAACAAGCGTGGTTGTTGGGTAATAGTAATTTACTTCTGGGTTGTTGGGATTACTCACGCCTTTAAAAACTTCTATTGGCCACAGCCACGATGAGAACCATGTATCCAAACAATCCTCGTCTTGTAAAAGCCCCTCCTGACCGGCCCCGAGGGGAGGCATAACACCATACTTTTTAATGTATTCTCTTTCTGCTTCTGCCTTATTCTCTGCTACCACAAAATTTCCTTCCTCATCGTACCAGGCTGGTATTTGTTGTCCCCACCAAAGCTGACGGCTTATGCACCAGTCTTTAATATTATCCATCCAGTGGGCATACGTATTCTTTGCTTTGTTTGGATGAAATTTTATTTTGTCTTCTGCCACAGCAGTTGCAATCTCAGGATTTGAAGAAATAAATTTTTTCATATCCATAAACCATTGTAACGAAAGCCTGCTTTCTATTACAGCTCCTGTTCTTTCACTTGTACCAACCTGTCCTTTGTAATCTTCTGTTTTTTGCAACTGACCAATGGCATCAATATCCTCTACAATTTTTTTGCGTAAAACAAAACGATCTATGCCTGCATAGCCAATTATTGTATCATTTATTAGGTCGTCTTCTAATTCTTCTGAAGTAAATTTCCCTTCCGCATCCAAGGTATTCAATGCTATCAGGTTGTGTTTTTTACCAAGTTCATTGTCATTTTTATCATGCGCGGGGGTAACTTTTAGTGCACCGGTTCCAAAATCAGATGTTACATATTCATCTGCAATAATCGGTATCGTTCTTTCAATAACAGGTACAATAACTTCTTTTCCAACGAGCGGTTTATAACGTTCATCCAAAGGATTTACACAGATTGCCACGTCGCCCAAAATCGTTTCAGGTCTTGTAGTAGCAACGGTTATGCCTCCTTCGCTGCCATCTGCAAACGGATAAGTAACGTAATATAACTTTGAATCTATATTCTTAAAAATTACCTCTTCATCGCTTAGTGCGGTCCTACCAACAGGGTCCCAGTTTACCATGCGCAAGCCTCTATAAATAATTCCGTCTTTGTGTAGTTTTACAAATATTTCAATTACAGATTTATAATAATCAGGATCCATGGTAAACGATGTGCGATCCCAATCTAGACTACAACCCATTTTCTTTAGCTGTTCTAAAATAATGCCGCCATATTTTTCTTTCCATTCCCAGGCATAAGCCAAAAATTCTTCTCTGCTGAGAGATGATTTTGTGATTCCTCTGTCTCTTAGCATAGCCACCACTTTGGCTTCTGTGGCTATAGAGGCATGATCTGTACCTGGTACCCAGCATGCATTTTTGCCTTGCATACGAGCACGGCGAATTAAAATATCCTGTATTGTATTGTTTAAACAGTGCCCCATGTGTAACACGCCGGTTACGTTTGGCGGCGGCATCACAATGGTATATGCTTCCCGTGTATCGGGCACACTTTTAAAATAACCGTTCTTCATCCAATGGTTGTACCATTTTTTCTCTATTTCCTGCGGCTCAAAGTTTTTAGAAAGTTCCATCCTTGCAATTGTTTTTTTGAATGCGGCGAAGGTACAAAAAAAGCCTCCCTAAATCCCTCCGTCGAAGGGACTTTTGAGCGAAGTAATTTTGGACAAAATTCTTTTTGTCCAAATAAAGTAGCAGCTTCAATCAACATTCCCTGCACCAGTGTAGGGATGTCACTCACTTGTACGGGATACCTTTTTTGATCTTTATTATGTACTACATTATATTATCGAAAACCGCATTTTCAATCTAAAAAATAACCTTTTGCGTTTAACCCGTACCCTGCGGCGGTAGGATAATATTGGTGTCGATTATTATGCACTAAATGGCGTCTGCTCAACAACTCATCATCCAATATTTTTTGACAAAAACTCGGCAAATATTTTATATAACTGCAACGCGTTAATGCTCGTCAAATTAACGAGGTGGTCGGTTATGGGTTTCGTAATCCTGCCGCAACTGCGTTATACTATTCGGGTTTCTTTTTAGATATCGTATTTGTTCTCTGTTGGCCTTGTAAATTTCTTTGTAGGTTTTTGCCTCTTTTATAACTGTATTTAAAAAATCTTTTCCAGCAATTTGCCGGTAAGTTCTTGGTTTTTATATGTCTATCAATAGGCGTATAAAATTGGGTATTTATTTGCAGGCTCAAAGCCAAAGAAATAATCCCCTTTTAACAAATCTTTAAATTGCCTCACCTTTTTTGTGGGGCTTTTTTAAGTTTTTTATTAAGGAAAGCCCTTTTATAAGATAAAATATACTTTTGCAAAAATCAACAATTTTAAAAAAATAATAACAATTGCATTAGCTGCGGTTATGGCTGTAACAGCAAATGCACAAAGTGGTAAAAACCTAACCTTTTGTCTTGGTGGAGAACTTGGCGCTGCCACCAAAAATTTAAATACATTGTACTCTTTAGCCACCATTGTTATAGCTTAAGTCGATATTGCTATTGATAAAGATGCAGCAATAACCTTCAATGGTGGTGGTTCTAAATTTGCCTACACCCCTGGTATTGGTTTTAGACTTGATAAAAATATTGATTTGCTTGTAAAGTGTACAGGCTCAGGTGGTGCAGGTGGGATTTTTGGTGTACGTGTTGCCTATGTTTTTTAATACCTTATTGTAACTTTTATAAAAGAGCTGTTGCCGCTGAAGTGGCTTTTTTATTAATTTTAATACATGAATTACTCTTATCTAGCTTTAGGCGATAGCTATACTATCGGCGAACAGGTGCTGCTCGCCGGTTCTTTTCCATACCAAACTGTTCAGGTACTCCGCAACAAAGGCTTGTCATTTTTTGCCCCCGAAATAATTGCGAAAACAGGCTGGACAACCGATGAATTATTAATAGCTATAAGTGAAACTACTTTATTAAAAAAGTATGATTTTGTAAGTTTATTAATTGGGGTAAATAACCAATACAGGCAACGTTCTGTTGAAGAATATGCGGTACAATTTGAAACGCTGGTTATGATGGCAATTGATTTTGCAGCGGGGAATGTTAACAACATATATGTATTATCGATTCCCGATTGGGGCATTATGCCTTTTGCCAAAGACAGAGATTGCAACCAAATTGCCGCTGAAATTGACGCTTACAACGAAGTAGGCAAAACCATCACAGAAAAATACCGCTGTAATTTTATAAACATTACAAAAGCCCAGAGGGAAAGTATTGCGAACGAAAATTTGATAGCTACAGATGGACTGCATCCTTCTTCGGAAGAATATGCTAACTGGGCTATTAAACTTGCAGATGCTATTGCTGCGGGCTGTTCAGTTTAAATCTTTTACTAATTGCGTCAAGCCCCGTTTCATCTATTGGAGATGTTTTTTTAATCAGGGAAATAAAAGACGCTACTTCATCGGGCGCTGTAGGGCATCCAAGGTTTTGGTTGTTCACGAAGCTGTCACCGAGTACTTTGCCTTTCTTATCAATAATTACAAAAAACGGCAATCCCGCTGCATCTGCTTTTAAAGTTTGCATGTAACGGAGTGCGCCGGGAGTTTCCAGCATTTTATTGGCCGGGCTTTCTTGCACGATAAGATATACCGTTACATAATTATCATCAAAGTATTTTTTTGTAGTTATATCATTCATAGATGCTTCCATCTTTTTGCACCAACCACACCAACTAGCTTTAAATTTTACAAATACATTCTTATTTTCTTTTCCCGCTTTTTCGCAGGCGGTCTTTAAAATTTGCTCTGTTGTTTTTATCTCTTGCCCATAAGAGTTTAAGCCAAATAAAACCGTAACGATTACAAGAAGAAGATCTCTCATTTTTAAATTATTGATTGTTTAAATAAAATTTCATTTCTGTTTGATACTGCTGTGCAATAATTGTAGCTTCTGCAGCAAAGTTTTCTCCATTGCCTGCATAGATAATTGCCCTGCTGGCATTTACAAGCAAACCAGTATCTTTTATCAAGCCAAATGTACTTACTTCTGCCAAACTGCCACCTTGAAAACCAACACCTGGTACCAGCAAAAAATTATCTGGTATTATTTTTCTGATATTTTCTAATTCGCTGACCTGTGTAGCGCCTGTCACAAACATTAAGTTGCCTGGGTTTCCCCATTTACTTACGGTGTCAATTACTTTTTCGTACAGATATATGTGAGAATTTTCTTTGTTTCCTTCACCGGCAGCAGTTAGCAATTTCTGCATCTCAAAATCCTGTGCTCCTTTATTGCTGGTTAATCCTAAAACAATCGTCCAGTTATTTTCATACTCTAAAAATGGCCTAATGCTGTCTTCACCCATGTAAGGTGCCACCGTTATTGCGTCAAAATTTAAAGTTTCAAAAAATGCTTTTGCATATTGCGAAGACGTGTTGCCGATGTCGCCACGCTTTGCATCTGCTATTTTAAAGTGCGTGGATGGGATGTAATTTACTGTCTCTTCCATATCTTCCCAACCCTTGCTGCCATTGGCTTCGTAAAAGGCCGTGTTTATTTTATAGCTAACGCAATAATCTTTTGTAGCATCGATAATTGCCTTATTAAATTCGACAATTGCATTTTTATTTTGTTGAAGATGGCTGGGAATTTTTGAAAGATCGGTATCTAAGCCAACACATAAATACGATGACTTTTCTTTAATTTGTTTTATGAGGATGTTACGGTGCATGATTTTTAAAATTCATTTTTGTCAATACCAGCCTGCTTAAGAAGGGCAAGCAAAGTGCCATTCTTCATATCCTTGTTTTTATGCACGAGAACTATAACAGCAGTATTGCTGGTTGCGTTAAAGAAAATGTGATGTGAACCTTTTGAGCGTTTTAAAAGAATGCCATTTGCTTCCAAAAATTTCATTAAATAATGCGGCGATTGGTTCATGCAGTTTCCAAGTTAAGAGAATACTCCAGAGTATTACTATTGTCAGGAATTTTGTCACTTCTACATTGTAATTCTTCTATGTACAATTCTATGGCTTCTTGCGCCGTAGCCTAGTACTTCTTCAATAGCATCGCCCTGAGTAATGCAACCCACTAGGGCAGGAACAGTAACGATGTATTCTCCTTCATCTTCTTTTGCTAATAAAATTTTATAATTGTAACGCATGGTTTTTATTTGTACATAAAAGTAAAAATAATGTTAACAACTACAGCAATTGTTTTTCTATTTCGCTTGCTATTTGTAAATCGTAAACCAGAAAATATTCAACATCGTAGTACAAGGGGAATATTTTGAATGAATAGTTACAAAACAAGTAAGTTGCTAAAAATAAGAAAATGTCAACGAAATTACTACTATAACCACCAGGTAACACTACTGGAAGCGTACAAGAAACCTGTAGGAACAACAAACCGAACAACTTGGTAGCATACAGAACGCTGAATAGCAACAAACCTGAAAACTTGGGAAGATACAAATTCCTGTACAGCAATCAATCAAATTATTGCACATTATGAGCTCCAACCTAAGACCGAAATGTTGCAAATGTTTTTGCATGTTGGCTTTCTACAGCATAAGGCGGAAGCCAAGTTATGCGATGATGTACAAAGCGGAATGCTAACTCCCCACTAGCTATAAAACCCCGCTGTAGGTAATATGCGCTATGCACACTCTAACAACCAATATATACCCCAACCACCGATCCGCAAAACAATTTGTTCATTTAAACATAATACAACCAATAAACAATACCGAATACCCAATGCAATACTTTTAATGTATTTTCACTCAAAATTATAATTCCCAATTTTAACGTTTACTCCCATCTAAGATATGTGTATCCGTCTGCAAACTTTTTACAAAAGCTTTAATGCAATATTTTTTAAGCTGATGCTGGTTGTAACCCTTGCGGGTATGGGGGGGGAGGCATTGGGGCAAACGACTTTGACTGTAGTTCCTAGTGCAGCAAACACTGGAACCTCAGGTATTTCTTATGTGACAACAGCAACGGTCTTTACAAACCAAAGCATTAACTGGTCAATCAATAACTGGATTCCAAATACAATAGAGGTAAGAGGAAATCAGGGCAGTGCAGCTTCAAATTTTCAGTTTTCTAATACTTCGGCTATTGCTGGGACTATTACTAAAGTTACGATTACTAGCAATGGTGGTACTTTAGTTGCTTCTAACATATTTTTGTTAATGGGTACTACTGCACAATCAGGAACAACAGGTGGAACAGCAGGAACAATGAACGGAAATGATGTTGAATGGACTGTTTCTGGGTCAAATACTTTTTTCCAAATATATTTCGCCAACGGAGGAACTTCTGGAACAACAACTATTACAAACATTATTATCCAATATTCCTCAGGAACCAACTTCTACTGGAATGGTTCAACAATATCTGGAACTGGTATCGCAACTGGTGGTACTGGTACTTGGAACACCTCCACTACTAACTGGCGTAATCCTAATAATAGTGCAAGTGATGTATCAATTGCTTGGACAAATAGCACCAGTAATGTTGCAAATTTTAGTGCTGGCTCGGGTACAGTAACCATGGGTACTGATATTACTGCCAATAGCACAGTAATTGGAGCTGCAGGATATACTCTCGCTCCAAGTGCAACCATTGCATTAAATAGCCCAGTTACCCTCAACAACACTTTAACAGTAGGACCGGCAGTAGGTACATTTACCATGACCGGGGTAATAACTGGTACTGGAGGTATTACCCAAAATGGCGCAGGTACTACGGTACCTAGTGGTCTTAACACCTACACGGGTCCTACTACCATAAATGCCGGCACACTAAGCATATCAACTATTGCCAATGGTGGCAGCTCCAGCAATATTGGAGCTTCTACCAATGCTGCTGGCAATTTTGTATTGGGCGGCGGTACACTGGTATACGCTGGCACCACTGCCAGCACCGACCGTAATTTTACGCTTACTGCAGGCGTCACATCAACCATAAATGTAACTAACACAACTACCGCCCTTACCATTAGTGGTGCGGCAGCCACCACCACAGGTGCGCTTACCAAAGCTGGCTTTGGCAAACTTACCCTTAGTGGTACCAATGCCTATACAGGTGCTACCACCATAAGTGCAGGCACCTTGCAATTGGGTGCACCCGATTGCATTAGCAACAGCAGCAATCTGGTATTAACCGGTGGCACTTTCAGCACAGGGGCATCAACTGGGTACAATGAAACGCTAGGCTCTCTGGAATTATCTACCGCCGATTCTTATATTAATTTAG
Organism: Ferruginibacter sp.; assembly: GCA_046153805.1. GTDB lineage: Bacteria > Bacteroidota > Bacteroidia > Chitinophagales > Chitinophagaceae > Ferruginibacter. The sequence continues at coordinate 13,793 of JBJXGJ010000122.1, forward strand.
GCCCTGGGGTGCATACCCTTACGTTTACAGGCACAGCACCTTTGTGGATTGGCTCCATTGTTTTAACTATTGATGGCTGGAACGGTCCCGTAAATGGTAATGGTACAGAAGGTAGAATATTTGTACCTAATAGTACGTACTTATCTGCTACACAATTGGCTAAGGTTACTTTTGCGGGTTATGCAGCAGGTGCAACAATTATTGCAAATGGTAGTAATTGGGAGTTGGCACCTTATTCGCCGCCAACCCTAAGCACGAACCCTTCAGCTTTTTCAGGTATGTACTATATTGTAGGTAATGGACCATCCGGCCAATTTGGAACCTTTACCGTATCCGGCACTTATCTAAATTTTCCTGGTAATATTTTGGTAGATGCTTCTTCAACTAGTTATGAGGTATCGTTAGATAATAGCACTTTTTTTAACACGGTAAGTATTTCTTACAGTACTGGTACACTTAACCCAACTAACGTTTATGTTAGGTTAAAAGCTGGTCTTTCCGTGGGTAGTTACAATAACCAATCCGTCGCAATTTCTATAGCAGGTGCTATTTCAACTTCAGTAATTTGCTCAGGCGAGGTATATGCCTCTGCTACTGTAACTATTGATAATCCTACTGCTGTAGCAGTTGGTAATATACTTACAGGTAGCACCAATAATGTAATTTATTCGTTTAGAACGGTGGCTAGTACTGGTGTTTATTTGAACAGTGTAACACTACCTTTTACGGCTACCCGTACTGCAGATTTTAATAACGTGTTTAATCTATATTACAATTCTTCTAATACCATTAGTGGTGCTACTTTAGCAGCTAGTGTAAACCCAGCGGGTGGTAACATTGTTTTTAGTGGTGGTCAAAATATAAGCGCTGCAACTATTTATTGGTTTGTAACGGCAGATGTACAAGCAGGTGCTATCGTAAATAATACAATTAGGGTAAATGCACCCCCCTCGTCAAATTTTAATATAAACGCAGGTGTAACTAAAATTGGTACACCATTGGCAGGGGGTACGCAAACTATAGTAAGACCTACAGCAGTTACTGATTATTTTAGAAGTAATGTAACAACGGGAAACTGGGCTACTGCGGCAAACTGGCAATCGTCTGTAGATGGCAGTACCAACTGGATAACATCTACTTCAGTGCCTACTAATGCTGCTACTGGTATTAGCATATTGTCAGGTCAATCAATAACAGTATCTTCTCCTGCCACTGGTGTATTAATAACGGTAAATAGCGGCTCAACGCTGATACTAAACTCATCCTTAGCAATTTCTAATATGACAGGTACTGATTTAACGGTTGATGGCATCTTAACAAGAAATTTGGGGGGTAGTTTGACAAATGCTGGAACTGCAGTAGTAAATGCTACTGGGATTTATAACAATTATTCTACCACCGGTAATAACATAATGATTGCTACATGGAATTCAGCAAGTAATTGTAATATGTTTGGCTTTACCGGTGCGTCTAATTCTGGAGATGCTAGCTGGGCTCAGACTTTTGGCAACATGACATGGGATGGCAGTACGCAAAGTGCAAATGGGTTTATTAATGTTGAAAATTCTTCTTTCGCTGTCGCAGGTACACTGACTATTAATAGTAGTTTGGCTAATTTTTCATTGGGAAGTGCGGCAGGAACATATACCAATACCGCAGGGAACTTGATAATAAATGGGGGAGTATTTAATGTTTCGGGTGCTAACCCTGTTAGTACACTGTCAGTTGTTAATGACGCTACAATAAATGCTGGTGTTTTAAATGTTTCTTTTGGTAACGGTACTTCAAGAGGTACTTTAAACGTAGGAAGGGATTTGACCATTGCTGGCACAGGAAAAATAAATTTACAAAACGGTACAACTAACTCAAACACCAATGTAATAAACGTTACAAGAGATTTTGTAGCCTCATCCACAAGTGTTGCAAGTGTAGGCGCTAATGGTATAGTTGATTTTGGTGCCGGCACCACTCCAACTAACAATGCAATTAATATCGGTAGAAATTTTACTAAATCTGGCATAGGTACTTTTGGTACTTCCTCAAGTTCTCCTGCTTTAGGTTTTGTTTTTACAGGTGGAACTGTATCAACTCCGGCAACAATTAGCTATTCAGGGGCAAATTCTAACTCAACAAGTTATCTTTTATCAAACACTTCTGTAGTTCAATTATTGACCATATTAACATTGGGTACGGGTACTAATCCAGCTTCATACTTCACAGCTAATGGTACGTTAAATTTTCAAACATTTAGTTTAATTGCAGGCAATACAACCGATCCAAGATTTCTAACTTCTTCTACAACTACTTTAATTACCTCTAATACAAATGGTATTGGAGGAAACACCGCCACTGGCAGTTTACAAAATTTCGGTTCGGTTTCTTCAAATTCTTTGCCAGGTAGAGCACAATTTGCAACAGGTATTAGTTATGTTTATAATGGTGCTACAACCACTCCTTTTCCTATTGCAACTGTAGGAAGCGTGGGTACTCCAGCAAATATTACGATTAATGCCAACGTAACTTCCAATCAATCAACTACTCTTGTTCCAACAGGTGCATTTTTGGTAAATAGTCCTGCAACCTACACCATGAATGCCCAAACATTAAGTTTAAATAATGGATCATTAACTATTGCAAGCGGTGCAACTTTTGACAATGCGGGTGAAAATCAAATACAAAGCGGCGGTGGTACACCAACTATTACAATAAATGGTAGATTCATCACAAGAGATGTTGAAGGGTTTACAGGCACAAATACATCTATTCCTGGTATTGCACCCACGCTGAATACAGGATGTACTATTGAATACGCCTTTGCCGGAAATCAATCGGTAAGTATCAGAACTGATTACACAAACATAAATATCGTAAATGGTGGTATCAAAACACTTGTAACAAATAGTCCTGTTACACCAATAGCGGGAACAGTAACAGTGGCTGATGCTACTACTCTTGATGTTGCAAATAATTCATTTGGTAATGCTGCAACAAATCTTACATTGTTACTAACTGCTAAATTTATTAATGGTGGCAGCGGCGTAAAGCCAGATATAGGAGGTACATTTTTGGTAGGGGTTGGTTCTACATTTGAATTTTCTGGAACATCGGCCACAATTATAAGGCAAGAACCCCGCTATTATAACTTAGTCGTGAGTGGCTCTAATGTTTCAAACAGTTCTACTATAAATGGCATAAGTTTCCAGGCGGGAGGTTCATTTACAGTTAAAGGCGGAGCTACTTTTAGAACTACAAGCCCGGCGGGACTGAATAACATTATTGGTAGTGTTTCCACTGCAATAAGCAATGTTGCTCCTTCAAACCCGTTAATAACTTTAGAACCAAATAGTACTATTGAATACGCGGGAGCTGAACAAACTATCACCAATACAAATTTAACAAGCCCCACCACAGGTAATTACTACAACCTCACCCTAAGCGGCACTGGTGCAAAGATGGCTCCTTCATCCAACCTCACTATTTTGGGTAATCTTTCTCGGAGTGGGTTGCATACTTTTAGTGCAGGCACGGGCAGGGTAACTTTTGCAGGATCTGTGATGCAAACTTACTCAGCTGCCGCAGGAACACAGCCTATAAACTTTTACAATGTAACCAATAGCAATACAGTACGGTTGCAATTAGATTCAACCATCGGAATACAAAACGAATTTGATTTAAGCGCCGCTGCAAAATTACATCTGAATACTGGCGACATTAATATGCGTTCAACAGCTGCTCGTACAGCTTATATTACAGATTTGGGTACCACTACTGCATCTACAAATATTACTTATAACACCGGCCGCTTCTCCATAGAACGTTACCTACGTGCTTACAAATCTTGGCGCTTATTGGCTACACCGGTAGATATCGCAACATCCCCAACCATTACAAACTCATGGAGAGAAGGTGAAAATGTTGGTACTTATACAGCCAACGGATATGGCACTCGTTTAACGGGACCAGAGGGTGGAAGTGGCTCTCCTACGATGGATGAGTACACCCAACGGGCATCTATGAAAAGTTTTAATGCTGGTTTAAATATTTTTGATGAAATAAATACTTTTGCAAAATATGCTAATCCGATTGCTAATTTGCAAGGATATTTCGTTTTTGTAAGAGGGGATAGAGGCGTAAATATTAATGGAGCTGCAGGTATAACAAACCTTCGTATAAGAGGTCGAATTCGTACGGGAAATCAAACTTTTAACGTCCCTCATCAAAATACTGCTTCGGGTGGCTTTCAGTCAATTGGTAATCCATTTGCATCCCAAATAAAAGTGCAAGATATTACCAAGAATTCAATTACAAATGCAATCGTAATATGGGACCCAACCGCTTCTGGATCCTATAATGTAGGAGGTTATAAAACATACTCATGGAATGGAACTAATTATGTAAGAACGCCTTTTGATGGTACCACACGTGATTATATTGAAAGTGGGGAAGCTTTTTTTGTTCAAAATAATACACTGTCGGGCGATGATATAATAATAAAAGAAATAGATAAAACTATAGGTAGTAATTTGGTAAGCAGGGAAGGAAGTATTGCTAGAACAGGAATTTCAATTCCAACACTAGAAATAAATATGCACGCTAAAAATACGGATGGAACTGAATTTCTTGCAGATGGAATAAAGATAGAGTTCGATGATTTTTATAATAATTCCTTTGACTTTTTGGATGTAAGAAAAATAAATAACTCTTACGATAATTTAGCTATAAAAAGCAATGACAAAAACTTGGTAGTAGAAAGGCGTAAGCCGATAACAATAGCCGATACCATTTTCCTTTCGCTCACTTCAACCCGTGTGGCACCCTACCGCTTTGAAATAGACCCTTCGGTATTGGGCAATTTAGCATTGGAGGCATTTTTAAAAGATAATTTCTTGCAGACAGAAACACCCGTTAGTTTAACAAATGTTACCAATGTAAATTTCAACATTACAAGCGATGCGGCAAGCAGGGCGGCTGACAGGTTTATGATCGTATTTAAACCTAGCATTGTAGTAGTTGTATTGCCGGTAAGCTTCACCACTATTTCAGCAGAAAAAAATGCAGACAAAACAAATACCATAAAATGGAACACAGCTAACGAAATAAATATAAGCAGTTATCATATAGAGAGAAGCATTAATGGCATCGGTTTCTCCGCAATTGGTACAATGGCTGCTACAGGTAATAATGGCAACAGTTCAGCCTACAGCTTTGTAGATGCAGCACCACTTGCAGGGCTTAATTACTACCGTGTAAAAGCAATTTCTGCTAATGGCCAACTTCAGTACAGTACCACTGTAAAACTAAGTAGCGCAACTATACATCCCGCTTTTAGCATACAGCCAAACCCAGTAATTAATAAAACGCTGCATATAAGTTTTCAAAATATGGAAGGTTTGTACAGCATAAGGCTTACAACCAAACAAGGCGCAACTGTGTTGAGCAAACAAATTACCATTGCGGCAGGCAACCAAGCAAAAGAGATTGCACTTGGCGATGCTGTTGCCGCTGGCGTGTACGATGTTGTGTTGCTAGATGCGAAGGGAAAACAAAGGGTACAAACGATCTTTATTCAATAAAATCGTTCAATAACATTTCGCAAAACCTGTCTCAACAGGCAAGTTTTTTAGTGGTCTTGTTTGTGAGAGATTATGGGCATACTAAAAGCGTTTAAAGCGTTTTAGCCGATAAAATCCTTTCTAAAACTTTGTACGTTTCTAGTTTTGGATTGAACAAAATGGAAAAGCCAGTAAAAATACTTTGCATTTTAAAAGCCCTGCATGTTTTGCTATTCCCTTTTGTTTGAACGAATTGATGTAAATTTGTACACATAAATTAGAAAAATAAACAAATGAAGATTAAATTTTGTGTGTTGGTTTTAGCTGTGCTCTTTTTTCAGGCCTGCGAAAAAGATGTTTCCTTAAAACTAAAAGATACCGCACCGGTTGCAGTGGTAGATGCTCAGATAGAAGACGGGCAACCCCCAATAGTCGTCCTTACTAAAAGCCTCGGTTATTTCAGCAGCATCAATCCACAAATACTTGCTGGTTCCTTTTTGAGAAATGCTGAAGTGTTTGTTTCCAACGGTACGCTTACCCACAAATTAAAAGAGTATTCAACACCGCTCGCACCGGGCTTTATCGCCTATTTTTACAGCAACGATATTACAAGCCCGGGTACAGCATTTTTTGGTGAGCTAAATAAAACATACACGCTAAGGGTAGTGGTCGAGGGTAAGGAATATACTTCTACCACGCATATACCTACAAACGCCATTACGCTCGATTCTATTTATACACGCATTGCACCACAAAATCCTGATACTACCAAAAGGTTGTTGCTGCTCAAGTCAACCGATCCGCAGGGCCTAGGAAATTATGGTAGGTATTTTACCAAAAAGAACAGCGAGCCTTTTTTACCCGGCGAAATTTCGGTGTTTAACGACCAAGTAATTGATGGCGCAACATTCACGGTTCAGTTGCCGCAGGGCATTGACAGAAACAATCCTCCCAAAGATGACAGCAGTTTTTTTAAACGGGGCGATACCATTACCTTAAAATATTGTAATATTCCACAATCGGCTTATATCTTTTGGAACACCTGGGAATTTGCTTTTCAGGGCATTGGAAACCCTTTTGCACAGCCAAATAAAGTTTTGGGAAACATATCTAACGGAGCACTTGGCGCATTTTGCGGCTATGCCGTAAAGTATAAAACAATTATAGCACAATAACATTATAAAAACAAAGTGATAAGATGGAACATACAGGATTAGAAAAAGTAAGTTGTTTAATTATAGGATCAGGACCGGCGGGTTACACGGCCGCTATATATGCAGCAAGGGCAAATATGAAACCCTTATTGTACCAAGGTATACAGCCTGGTGGGCAGTTAACCATCACCACCGAAGTAGAAAATTATCCTGGTTACCCTGATGGTATACAGGGCCCCGAAATGATGGAGCATTTTGAAAAGCAGGCGAGGCGAATGGGAACTGATATTCGTTATGGCTTAGCAACAAAAGTAGATTTTGGTGTGCGGCCTCTTAAAGTAGAAATAGACGAAGAAAAATGGATAGAAGCAGATTCAGTCATCATAAGCACGGGTGCTGCAGCAAAATGGCTCGGTATAGAAAGCGAGCAAAGGCTTAATGGGCATGGCGTGAGCGCCTGCGCCGTATGCGACGGATTTTTCTTTAAAGGAAAAGAAGCAGCCATTGTAGGTGCAGGAGATACAGCGGCAGAAGAGGCGTTGTATCTTTCTAAAATATGCAGCAGGGTACACATTATCGTAAGAAAAGGGGAAATGCGTGCAAGTAAAATAATGCAGGACAGGGTAATAGCTGCACCCAATATAAAAATTTACTGGAACAGCGAAACCGACGAAATACTTGGCGATAAAAAAGTAGAGGGGGTGAGAATATTGAACAACCAGACCAACGAAAAAACAGAAATACCGGTGAGTGCATTTTTTGTTGCGATAGGCCATAAACCCAACAGCGATATTTTTAAAGGATGGCTCAATATGGATGAAGCTGGTTATCTGCAAACAATACCTGGTACATCCAAAACAAATATTGAAGGTGTGTTTGCCTCCGGCGATGTACAGGATAAAATATACAGGCAGGCCGTTACTGCAGCAGGCAGCGGTTGTATGGCATCTTTGGATGCTGAGCGTTATTTAAGTGAAAAAGGATTGCATTAATGTTTACCATCCGACTAAACAAAATGAAATTATTTGCATACCACGGTGTGCACAGAGAGGAAACTATTGTGGGTGCTGACTTTGAAGTTTCGGTAGCCATTTCGTTTGCCGAAAACAAAAAAGTTGTTACATTGGCAGATACGATTAATTATGTTGCTGTATTTGGCATTGTGAAAAAGAATTTTGACGTTCCAACAGCATTGCTGGAAACACTCGCACAAAATATTTCCGAAGAGGTTTATCAAATTGACGACAGAATTTTATCAATTAACATTACTATAGATAAATTAAACGCACCCATCTGTAACTTCACAGGCTATGTTGGTGTTCAATATGTAAAATCCTTTTCCTGATGAAGTTGCTTTCCTTTTGTTTGTTTTTTATTTTGTCTTGCACACAGGTAGTTGCACAGGACTATGCTAGCCTTATTGCAGAAGCGGACCGACTAGAGTCAATTCCGCAGGAGAAAGCGGCTTTCTCAAAATTTAAAGAAGCCTTAAAATTACAGCCTACCAGTTTGTATGCACTTACAAAGTGCAGCGAACTTTGTTGCAGGGTAGGCGGCAGAGAAACAAGCACGAAAGTAAGAGACAACTATTATGCAACAGCGCAGGTATATGCAAAAACAGCATTAAGACTTTACCCAAACAGCGATGAAGCCAATGTTGTTATGGCATTTTCCATTGCAAAAAGTCTTTTGCTTAAAAGCGGCAAAGAAAAAATTACAGCAGTGAAAGAATTAAAAAGCTATGGCGAAAAAGCGGTAGCTGAAAACTCAAGAAACTTTAAGGCATGGCATGTGTTGGGCAAATGGCACTACGAAGTGAGTGGTCTGAATCCCATAGAAAGAGCCGGGGCAAAAATAATGTATGGTGGCCTTCCGCCTGCGTCGCTCAAAAATTCTATCATGTATTATGAAAAAGCAAGATCGCTTGCGCCAAATTTTACCCTCAATTATTTAGAATTGGCAAAAGCTTATCATCGTAATGAAGAAACCCAAAAAGCCATTACGCTGTTAAAACAGTTACTCGTTATAAAAACGCAAACGGAAGATGATCCCCGGATAAAAAAAGAAGCAGAAGGGTTGATTGCTAAATGGAATTAGTGATTTTAAACGTCCGTCCCGACGGGGGGCTTTGTAATCTCAATCTACAAATTACAAAGAAAACTTGCTGCGGAAATCCGACGTATAACCCAGCATTCTATTTGCAAAGACCAAAACTATTTCTTAAAAAAAAATTACCCTAGCATATAAGCACTCCTGCTTTCGTTTGAAGAAGGTGGAGCATGAGCTTTGGGGGCTTCGTTGGGTATTTGTTTCCTGTTGTCCCTGCCCAACGACGTTCAGTCTGGCGGGTGTAGGAGCCCTGCATGCAAGTTATTGTATATGTTAAAGTCTGTTAGGTACAAGGGTAATGGTTACTACTGCTGATAGTGGCTACTTGGAGCATGGGAAAAATTAAGTAGGATTTTTGAGAAGAGGCCATGAAAGTTTTTTACAATAGTTAGTGGATGATTTCTCTAGACTGAATTCTCACAGAATCTGCCAGGTGCAGCGCCCCAAAACCTTGATAGCCTTCCCATCAAAGAAGGTAAAAGGTGCGTCGCACAGCCATATAGTTAAACAGGCAATTCGAAAAAATTTGATGGAGGTGTTTTTATTTTTCAATGATGGGATTATTCACTATTTCCTATGCTGATATCAAAAACAAATATTTTGGTGTGCTGCACATGAAAAAACTCTATGACTAATTGGCCTCTACAAGAAATTCGGTGCACTGCATATCTTCAGACGTGGATCATAGGCACTTATGCCTTCAAATGCTACGGGACAGCCCCGCCAAAAGCGGGATGAACTACATAGGCCGGAAAAAAGAGGATAAAAGAAATTATGATAAAAACCCAAAAATAAAATATCGTTTCACTAAATTAATTAGTAATTTGCAAATGTAAATAATCCATTAAAAAAATATTCCCTAAGTCCCTCCTTCGGAGGGATTTAGGGAAGCCAATTTTGTACGCAATAGTAGATATAGAAACCACCGGGGGCAGTGCAGCAAGCAGTGCCATTACTGAAATAGCTATTCATGTGCATGATGGTGAGAAATTGGTACAACATTTTACTACACTTATAAACCCTCAAAGACGGGTGCCCGATTTCATCACTGCCCTTACGGGAATTAGTAATGCCATGGTGGCAAGTGCGCCTACTTTTGATGAAGTGGCCAATAAGATTTATGAACTTTTATCAGATAATATTTTCATTGCACACAATGTAAATTTTGATCACTCTTTTATTTACCATCATTTAAAAGAGGCTGGTTACGAATTAAATGTAAAAAAGCTTTGTACCGTGCGCCTTGCCCGAAAAGCCATGCCGGGGTTGCCTTCTTATAGTTTAGGTAAACTTTGCCGGAGTTTAAATATTTTAATTGATGACCGCCACCGAGCAGATGGAGATGCAAAAGCTACCGTGAAATTATTTGAAAAAATACTGGCGGCAGGTGGCATGGAGTACATAGATAAAATGCTGAAACGTTCCTCCTCTGACCAATGGCTACCTGTGCATTTAGAAAAAAAGACAATTGATAATTTGCCACCGGTTGCAGGCGTATATTATTTTCACAACCACAAAGGAAAAGTGATTTATGTGGGCAAGGCCATCAATATAAAGAAGAGGGTGGTAAGCCATTTTACGCACAATGATGCTGGGCAGAGAAGACAAAATTTTTTACGATTGGTAGCAGATATTACTTTTAAAATATGCGCAACAGAATTGCATGCGCTTATTTTAGAAAGTACAGAAATAAGAAAACTTTGGCCGCAGTACAATTACGCCCAAAAGCAACCCGTTCAAAAATATGCCCTGTATTCTTTTGAAGATAACAGAGGTTATTTGCGGCTTGCTATTGATAAAAAAAGAAAAAATTTGCCGTCCCTCTATTGTTTTAATTTATTACACGAAGGGCAGGTTTTGCTCCGCAAGATGATGGAAGAGTTTGAGCTGAATACAAAGCTCTGTTTTGTAGATAAAACGCCTTTTGCAGAAAGTGACATGGAGTTTACCGAAGAGCCATTGTATTACAACGGGAGGGTAAAAAATGCCATATTAAGCTTGCATGCACAACTGCCCACATTTGCTTTAGTAGATGACGGGATTGAGAAAGAGAATAAACTCTGTTTTTTAATAGAAAAGGGCAATTTTTGGGGTATGGGATATATACCTGCCCAACTACAACCCACGTCAGTAAATGATTTAAAAGATTCACTTGACCCTTACGCTGATAATGATTTTATAAGAAACAGCATTTACAATTATGCTGAAAGGAACCCGGAGAAGAAGATTATTTTAAGTTAGAAAGTTCAAAGTTCACTGTGCAAAATGATAAACCTACCTACATTGTTTGTGCAGCAACCAGAGGCTAAAAACAATAAAAGAAACTTTCGAAAATGGTTTACCCTATGCCACATGTGTACACGACAGATGGGCTGCACATTTTCAAACTAACGCAAAAACACATCAAATACGTACCGCACATTTATTAAAAGTCCTCAACTTTCTTAATCAATTATATAAAGACAAATGTGTATGGGCAAAAGAGTATAAAATACTAGCCAAAGAATCAATAACCCTAAAAAAGAATTAACCAGAGCAGATTACTATTACCCCAACATAAAACAGGATGCACTTTTTGAACGCTTAGATAAATGGCTCAATTACCCAATAAACAAACTGCACAAACAGTCTTTAACGCTTCAGAGAAAACTCTTAGCAGAGCTGTATCTTATATCTTTTATTACAATCTAACGTACCCGCAGATAACAACGGGTCAAAAAGTGCTACAAGAAATATTAAAGTAAAGCAGAAAATATCTAGTCAGTTTAAAAATCTACAAAATGCAAATGTATTTGCAATCTTAAGGTCTATTTTTAACACAACTATTAAAAATGGTCAAAATGTTCTAAACGCATTAATGTTAATCGCTACTTTTGGGCTGAATAGTTACTAATAATTTATGTTGTTTATATTCTTTACCACGTAATGATAATTTTTAGCAAAATACTATTGAGGAACCTTTATTTCTGGTTCTCCGCCTTTCATTTTTGTTTCGTCTATGATGCCTTTTGCATCTCTAATGGTTTTTTCGGCAGAGTATTTTTTTGGTGGCGCACCCCCTGCAAATAAATTTGTCGTTAAAACCCACTTCCCATTTTTCCAAAGAAATCCTTGGTATTCACCATCGGGTACAAGCGTCCATTTCTTTTTGGGCTCATTGGTTTCAGACGACAATTCGTCAAAAACAATGGCATCTAAATCCCCATCAAAGGTTAATCTTGCCGCAGCTTCTTTTTTATACTCTAAAATATATCGTGCCATTTGTTTTTGGTAATCGTTGCTATTTTCAAAAATAAAAAGCTTGTTCCCAAAAACCGGCTTGCCATTTACGAATTGTAAGATGTCCATTATTTTTTTGTCGCTTTTTATATTGTTTTCATCAAAACCAAGCAGGGTATAGAATGTTTCTCCTTTGTATTCTTTTTGAATGATTTTGTAATACACAGCGCCCATCCAGCCATTGTTGTCAGCAATGGTGTCTGTTTGGTTTATGGTAATGTCTGATCGGTCAATGAGTGGGAAAGCTTTGAACGAGCCATCTTCGGTTCTCATTTGTATAGCCCCATGTTGCCTGATCGTGTTTTCATTAATCATTAACTGCCAGCTAAATATTTTAAATGAACTGTCAGGCGCATACAATTTTGAAATATTTATAATAGAATCGAAGGGATGATTAAAGGAGCTTTTTGTTCTTAGTGCACGTACAAATATTCGG
>JBJXGJ010000162.1:0-5449 GCA_046153805.1 Ferruginibacter sp.
GCCTTTACTTTGTATTTTAATAAAAGTGAAGTAAATTTTCAAAAGGAAAAGCAGAGGTGAACTATCATTTCTGAGAAGCTTTAAGGCGGTAGGTCGTACCTGCGCTAGTAGGTGATTTATTCTATGGATATGACGTTTTTAATTGCTCAATAATCACAACTTCTTTTTTTGTTGTAGAATCATATTTATTTATTAGTATACCGATTTTTAAACTATCTGGTGGAATTTTATAAAACTTTTCAAAATAAAAATTATTGGTAGGCAAATTAAACGAATCGACTACCTTATCCATTTTATTAAAATGACATATTTTATAATTTAATTTTAAATGAGGGGGTTGGATTAGATATAAAAAAACATTTATGCCATCTTCTCCATTGCTTGTTATTTCTTCTGTTGTAGCTTTTAGTAAAAACTTATCATTTGGAAAATATTCTTTTTTAGTATTTGAATCATACGAGTAATAATACAAAATATCATTTTCAAAATTATTAAAAGAGTATTCAGTTATTAGATTTGAGGAGTTATATGTATATACAGGTCCTATCTGTTTCCCATAAATATAGTAAGTCCTTTTAGTTAGGTTTCCTAAAGAATCATAAATACAATTAAACCCATTTTGGTAGCCATTTAAGTAATTACAACTATCATTAACAAAACCATTTTGAAAATAATTTATAGAAATACCATCAGGTAAACCATTTTTGTAATTTCTAATTGCAGCTAACTTATTATACTTATCATAAAATTTTATAAGCCCATTTGGAATTGTATCATTAATAAAATTACCAACTAAATCAAAATCCCCTTTACTAATTCTTATTTCATTATTGTAATCACAGCTCTCCGTCAAAAAGATTAGAATTACACCAATTAGTATATTTTTCATTACCTATTTCTTGCTTTTTTTGGATGGGTTAGGAGTTTCTGTATGCTTTGTTATCACAATTGTATCTGGAGTTTTAGGATTATTTGAAGGTTTTACTTCTGTTGAAGTACTTCCACCATCTGTAACACCTCCATCTGGGTTAGAATATTGCCACTTACCTTTAACAGTTTTCTCTACTTTTATTGGTTTCGGCTTTTTTACTTCTGGCACATACCTATCAAGTGGATTCTCTGTAGCGTCAATTAAATCGATTGTATTTGTACCAAGTTCGTAGACAGCTTCTCTCCAAGAATCATTACCAACAAGGTCAAAAGACAAAGCAAGGGCAACCAAATCAACATTAACACTTCCTGAAGGCTTTCCAACTCCTAGCCCCGCTTCTGGTCCCATTTCAAACTCAGAGGTTAAAGTCCAACCTCCTCTACCACTTTTACCTTCCCCTCTTGTTTCTTTTGCCCAATCAGAAGCAGTTTCAATTAATTTCCCAACGCCACTAAAACCTTCATTGTTTTCTTTTTGATATCCACCTACTACTGCCGCAGTTCTTAATTGTGTATTGTTGTCTCTATCAAGAGTTAAATCTTGATGAATATTCATTTTCATATGAATATTCTGGTTATAATGTGCTGTTCCCCATTTATAAACTCCTTTTTCAGTAAGTGTTTTTAGATAAGTTGTTTTACCGTTACGCTTTTCATAAATTCTTATAATCCTATCCTTACCATCGGGGTCAATAAATATAATCGGATTTGCCCCAACAAATAGATACGGACTTTCATTTGGATACTTAGACATAAGAGGGTCTAAGCTTAACCATTTCCCTAATCTTACATCTAAAATTCTTGCTCCAAAATCCAAATTACCTTCTCCTGTACTATTATCCAATTCCTTTCCATTAAACCCGTAACGGTAGCTTGAAGATGCAGAACTATACTTCCTCCCCGGCATAGTCATGCCAAAGGGATAATAATCATTCGCCGTTACCACATCCGCAACGTAGTAACTTACCACCTTCTGCATGCAGTTGTTTCTGGGTGAGAGCAGGCAGTCGTCGATTAATTGGTCGGTTACTGCACCCACTATCCGCTTATCGGTAACCGTTACCAACACATTCCCTAAATGATTTGAACTTACAAACAATTTTTACCGCTTTTGCAAAAACTTCCTACATACTTTTCCTGCAAAAATCAAAGAACTTTCTAAGCTGCCTTAGCCGCATAAAGATAAAAGATTTTCCCTGCACAACCGCATATATGTATAGGTATTTGTGTGCCTGCTCTCATGTGTATGTGTATGCCCATGTATGTACAACTGCTCATGTGATGTACGCCTGTTCATGGCTGCTGCCCATGTCGTCCCTGCCTTCGCCTGTGGAAGCGGTTGTAAAAAAATATTAAGGTTTAAAAATTATTCAGCCACTCCTTACAGTGTTAGAGACTGGCATCGGCGAAAAAAATTTATTTGATTGCCCTTTTATAAACTTTAAATTATAACGCAGCTTGCAGGGCAATCGAATAATTTTTTTTTGCAAGTCAAAGCCGCCATTTTAATCTTCAAAGTATAAAAGAACTTGCGGCGGCGGCGGCTGCGACAGCATTACAAGCCCAACGCTGTATTTTCTTTGGCGGCTTTGCATCTGCATCAATCAAAAAATAAAATAAAAAATATGGCTTACCATGCCTTGCTGCCGCAGGCTTTGCTATTGACCGACTGGAAGGAGATAGCATAAAAATAGATTCATGCTTGCATGGCAATTGTTGGAAGCGTTGGCTGTCTTTTGGCACGGCTGCAATAAAAAAAATAATTAGCATAGCTGCTTGGGGTGGGATTATTTTTTTTATTGCAATGCGGTGTTGGCTATTTAATATAATGCTCTTATAGGATTTTTTTCAGAGCATGTCCCGCAGGGCATGAGCCAAGCCAAAAAATACTATAAGATGCGTTATGTTATTTAGCTTCAGGAAGGTTTTTTATGGCGTGGGTTTTTGCTTCGTGTGTTGGCTTGCAGCGGCTGCACACCGCAAACGGAACCCAGTGGAGTGAGGATGGGCTGCGGCTGCATGTGTGTGGGCTGCAAAAACCATGACATAAAAAACTGACTGCTCCACCGCAGGGCAGACCGCCTTTGGGGCTGCCGCCGTGCCTGTGGGTGGGCTTTCCGTGTATCAAGGTAGCGTTTCCCTGTATCATTTTACTTCTACTCTCGTTCACTTTTTAATTTCCCTGTGTCAAGCTGGCATTTCCCTGTATCAAGGTAGAGTTTCCGCCTATCAAGGTTTAATTTCCCTGTATCAAGGTAGCGTTTCCGCCGTTCACTTTTTAGCTTCCGCATGTCAAGCTGTCTTTTCCCTGTATCAAGGTTTAATTTCGGACGATGTGCTAAGGGTTTCCCTGTATCAAGGTAGAGCATCGGTCGATGTTTTTAAAATGATAAAAGCCACGTTTTACGTGGCTAATAATATTTTTCATTGTTGGGTGTTAATATTCTAATGGCTCTTGGTCAGTGCTTCGTATTCTTAAAATGCGGATGTAGGTTTTGTATATTCTAAACGATACCCTATATCGGTATATTTCAAAGTAACAATAACTACCATCATTATTTATCTTGTATTTATCTAAACCAAAACGCTCAGGGTTGTTATCTAATGTTTCTATTTTTTCGATTATTTTATTGATTACATTTTTTGCGTTTTGTGGAGACTCTTCTTCGATATAATCATAGATTTTTCTTAACTGTTTTTTTGCCGGGGCATTCCAATGTATTTCATATTGCGGTTCTACCATTTTTCTATTTCCTTTTTAAATTCACTTTGTGTTATATAATTTCCCTTGTCGTATTCCTGCTCTGATTCTTCTATTTCTTTATTATATTGTTCTATGCTTATTCTGTCTTGTACCGCTTCTACCCTGGCTTCTAAAAGAGTGTATATAGCTTCTATTTGTGTATCGGCAGCTTTGTCTATATACTTATGTAAATGTTGCCTGATTTGCATTGTTTCCATGTCATTTTATTTTTACCAAAAATACAATTTTTCTACCCTATTGGATGATAATTTTCTATATCTTTTTGTAAATCTTCCATCTGATTGGCGAGATAATTTTCGGTGCTGCTAACATAACGATGCCCTGCCATATACTGCACTTGGCGTAGGTTGTATTGCTTTAACCAATGCGTAATTACACTGGCTCTTACCTGCTGGAAGTTGGTAAATTTTTTGTTACAGGCTCTTATTTCGTCCCGTAACCGTTTCCATATATTTATGCCGTCATTGTTTGTAGTAACTTGTTTTCCTGCACTTGGAGAGGGTATAAAATAAAGTACCTCCCCTAACCCCTCCAAAGGAGGGGAACAGGCAGCCACTTTGTATTGGAGTAATTCTTTTCGTGTGGTGAGTTGGTATTCCATGAGCTCCATTATTTGATGGGGCTTTAATTCTAATTCTCTTTCATTGCTCTTTCTTGTTCCTGCTATAAATATTTTCCCTTCTTTTAGTTTTATATCTGCTGTGGTTAATCTGTTTACTTCATCGGTTGTTAAGCCCTGCTAAATCATCAATGATAAGATTACTTTGTTTCTTTTTTTACTTACCAATGATTTTTTAAACCAATTGCGGTTTGATCTTTCGTCTGTTTCTTCTAAGGTTTTATAGTTGTGATAAATGTTTTCTAATTCCTGCTTTGTAAAAATCGTATTCAGTTGTTTGTGTACTGTTCCTCTTATTTTTATTTGCCTTGCCGGGTTATCTTCTCTTGCTTCGATGCTGATTAAATAATTAAAATAATGCTTTAAAATATTGAGGTTTACATTTCTTGTTTTGTTGTTTTGCCCTTTGTTTTGTAAGTGTTTTAAATAGCCTGTAACCTCCGTGCCTGTTGTATTTTCGGATTCTATATTTTCTTTGTCGCACCATACTATAAATTCCAACATCTCTGTGTGGTAACATTTTATAGTTGATTTGCTGTAGCCTTTTGATTGTAGGTAGCCCCCTAAATTCCCCGAAGGGGGACTTTGTGTTATGCTGTTATCATTCATATTCATTTGTATTTTTTTAATAATGTGGGTATATATCTGCGTAGATTCTAAACTGCTATGACCTAAAAATTTTGCAATCTTTTCTAAACTCATGCCTGCCTGTAACAGGTGTGTCGCTATGCTGTGCCTTAATGTATGTAAGCCGATT
The DNA here is from genome assembly GCA_046153805.1 of Ferruginibacter sp. Taxonomy (GTDB): domain Bacteria; phylum Bacteroidota; class Bacteroidia; order Chitinophagales; family Chitinophagaceae; genus Ferruginibacter. The sequence continues at coordinate 5,071 of JBJXGJ010000162.1, forward strand.
ATTTTTTCTGTGAGTGTAATATTTTCGCTTTGAAGCTGTAAGAGTTTTAACCTTGTGTAGAGTGTGCCGCCTGTGGTAGGTTCGCCGTCATAATTTATAAATAACCGGTGTTCAGCCCCTCCTAACCTCCCCAAAGGGGAGGAACGACCGACTTGATTTCGCTAATCGTACATCCACTCCTGTAAATATTCTGCATTGGTTTTATTGAGCGGTACTAATCTTTCTTTGTAATTTTTTCCTTTTTTTACGTGCAATATTTTTGTATCAAAATTTATATCATCAATGCTTCCGTTTACTCCCTCATTTCTTCTTAGCCCACAACTGTAATACACTACCAACATGGCTTTATCCCGGCTTTGCAAAAACATTTCTTTATCGG
>JBJXGJ010000193.1:0-3114 GCA_046153805.1 Ferruginibacter sp.
AGTCTGCGCCTGCTCGTTTTATTGAACTGATTGTTTCAAAAATTGCTTTCTCTTCATTGAGCCAACCCTTTTCTGCTGCAGCTTTTATCATAGCATATTCGCCGCTCACTTGGTAAGCTGCAACAGGAATGTTCACTTCATTTTTTACTTCTCTTATAATATCTAAATAACTCAATGCCGGTTTAACCATTACGATATCTGCACCTTCTTCCACATCCAATAACGTTTCCTTGATAGCTTCTTTGCGGTTTGCAAAATCCATTTGATACGCTTTTTTATCGCCAAAGCCCGGTGCACTATCAAGTGCATCTCTAAATGGACCATAAAAACAAGATGCGTATTTTGCACTGTAACTTAAGATGCCGGTATTGGTAAAATTATTTTGTTCCAGTGCTTTTCTTATAGCTCCAATTCGTCCATCCATCATATCGCTTGGTGCTACAATATCTGCACCGGCAGCGGCATGGCTTACGCTCATTGCTGCTAAAACTTCTACCGTTGGGTCATTAACGATCAGGTTATTTTCAACAATTCCATCATGGCCAAAAGTGGAGAATGGATCTAGCGCAACATCAGTCATCACACAAATTTCGGGCACAGTATTTTTGATAGCTTTTATGCTACGCTGCATTAATCCATCTGCGTTTAATGCTTCTGTTCCTTTATTGTCTTTTAAATGATCTTCGCATTTTATAAAAAGCAAAACTGCTTTTATTCCCAATGACCGCAGCTGTTTCACTTCTTCAACGGTATTATCTAAACTATACCTAAAATAACCAGGCATAGATGAAATCTCTTCTTTAATATTGGTTCCTTCCACAATAAAAAGTGGCGCTATAAAATCACTTGGCGTTATAATTGTTTCCGCAACCATACTTCTAATGGCCGGTGATTGACGGAGGATTCGTGGTCGTCTTTGTAAATGCATTTGCTATAGTTTTTACCTCACCCCAACCCTTTCCAAAGAAGAGGGAGTTAGTCCGTAAGAATTCTAACTTTTGGTTATTGCTGTGAGTTATTATTTTGAAATTAATGATAATAATTAACATGTATTTCCCTTTTGCGCCGACTCATTTTTTTCTTCTTCTGATATTTCTTCTATCCAATTTTTGGGGGTTAAAAAAACTTGCTGTATTTTTCCTTCTTCGCTATTTTCTTCAATTTTAAAATGATAATCAAATCTTACAGTTGGTGGCAAGCTCATTAAAATACTTTCTGTACGACCATTCGTATGCAGGCCAAACAAGGTGCCTCTGTCATGCACCAAATTAAATTCTACATATCTCCCTCTTCTTATTTCCTGCCAATACTTTTGTTGAGGAGTAAATGCAGTATTTTTTCTTTTCTCAGCAATAGGTAGATAAGCATCTAAAAATGTATGCCCACAATCTGATGCAAATTGCACCCAATTTTCTGACGACTTTTCTGCTGTTGCTCTTTGGTAATCATAAAATATTCCACCAACTCCCCTGCACTCGTTATTACGATGCTTGTTTACAAAATAATCGTCGCAGTGCTTTTTAAAAGCGGGATAAAATGCGGCATCAAACTTATCACAAGCTTTTTTATATTGAATGTGAAAATGAATTACATCTTCTTCAAACAAATAATACGGAGTAAGGTCAGTCCCGCCGCCAAACCAAGCATCAGCAACGGTTCCGTCTTCATTGTACAATTCAAAATAACGATAATTAAAATGTACGGTTGGTACAAATGGATTTGCAGGATGTATTACACTTGAGATACCACAAGCAAACCAAGTATGCCCTTCTATTTTTAATTGCTTCCGCATGTTATCGGTTACATCTCCAAATACCACCGACGTATTTACGCCACCTTTTTCAAATATGTTTCCGTTTTCTATTACCCTTGTGATTCCGCCGCCACCTTCTGCTCTGTCCCATTTGTCTGTTTTAAAAAAAGCTTTACCATCAGCTTTTTCTATTGCAGCGCAAATAGTATTTTGCAAAGAATGAATAAGGGTTATAAAAAGCCCCCTACATCCCCCGAAGGGGGACTTTGGCTCTTCTAAATTCATAGTTGTATTTTAATATTCAAGATTTCAATTTTATTATTTAAACTTACTTTCTATTTCTGAACCTCTTAAAGTATTAGGGACTTGTCCCCTCCTCGGGAGGGGTTAGGGGAGGCTGTACTCCTTCACAGCATCTACAAATGCTCTTGCATTGTCGACAGGTATATTCGGCGTCATACCATGCCCGAGATTTGCAATGTATCGTTGTGCGCCAAAAGCGTTGATCATATTGTGTACATCGGTTCTTATTTCAGCGGGAGTTTGCAACAATTTTGCAGGGTCTAAATTTCCTTGGAGTGTTACATTCGGTCCTACTAATTCTCTTGCAAATTGTGGCTTTATGCACCAATCAACTCCCATGGCTGTTGTACCATTTGCAGCCAAATCTTTTAATGCATACCAGCTTCCTTTAGGATAAAGTATTACCGGGCAATGAGGCTGTAAAGCCTGCTGTATCTGCAATAAATAAGGTTGCGCCCACATTTCAAAATCTGCCGGCGAAAGTAAACCACTCCAGCTATCAAACACCTGTAACACATCTGCACCGGCGGATCTTTGCGCTTTTAAATATTGTATAGTGGTCTCAGTTATCATTTGTAATAGTTGCTTTGCCGCCAAAGGCTCCTGATAACAAAATGCTTTTGCTTTATCAAATGTTTTACTTCCTTTACCTTCTACCATGTAGCATAAAATAGTAAATGGTGCACCCGCAAAACCAATCAACGGTATTCTATTATCCAACGTCTTTTTAGTGAGCGTAATAGCATCCATCACATAATGTAATCTATCAGCTACATCCGGAACCACTATTCTTTTTAAATCTTCAGCTGTTTTAATTGGCTCGGGTAGCAATGGTCCTTGCCCCTCATTCATCGTCACTTCTAAACCCATTGCCTGCGGTATAACTAAAATATCACTGAATAAAATGGCAGCATCTACACCAATAATATCTACGGGTTGTAAAGTTATTTCACAAACCAATTCAGGTGTTTGCACACGGGTAAAAAAATCATACTTTCTTTTCAATACCATATACTCAGGCAAATATCTTCCCGCTTGTCTCATCATCCATACTGGTG
>JBJXGJ010000204.1:0-3586 GCA_046153805.1 Ferruginibacter sp.
CGATCTCCGAATTATTTCTATGCTTTGTACACAACCCGTACCATCATCCTGTGCTCCTTCTGCCAGGTCCCAGCTATCTAAATGTCCGCCTACGGTAACAATCTGTTCAGGGTATTTATTACCTCGTATTTCTCCAACTACATTAAACGAATTTGCCTCACCAACCATGCGGCAATTAGCTTTAAGAACTGCTTTAATTATTTTTCCTTGTGCTAATGCTTTACTTATATCATTTGCATTTTTTGTGCTGATGGCTACCGCCGGTATTTTAGGAAATGAGTCGTTGTACACGGTCGTGCCGGTATGTGGATGATCATCTTCATTGCTTGCAAGCGACCTTACCATTACGCCAACTGCTCCATATTTTGCTGCCATTGCCGGCCCAGAACGCCTGCCAATACCACTCTCCCCGTAGGCACGAAATGTTCTTATGTATGTTGGGTTCATTTCTATATTTATAAACACAATCTTGCCTTTTATATCGGCATTTTTTATTTCATTTATTCTCTTGACTTCAACCACAGCAGCTTTAAGCATTTTTCCTTTTGTGCCTTCGCTGTTACCGAGGGAGGTAAGGTTAAGCGTTTGCTTTTTCCATCTATAAGAAAAAAGCCTTCTTCTTTTGCGGCACTTTACATGGTTGTAGGTATAAGGTATCTGCAGCGGCATCTATCAACATTTTTTTGGTGGCATAAACTGCTTTTTCTGCACTGGCAGAACCACTTAACCTTGGCCCTATTTCTTTGCATAAATAACGCAGATTTTTATAAACTGTGCTGTTCACCATTATCTCGTCAGCAAGCATCTTTATTACAAGACTGTCCGTTTTATAATTTTCATTTTGCGCAAAAGTATCTGACGACAGGAACATTAAAAAAACAGGGCTTAACAATTTCTTCATACAATAATTTTGTAGAAACAAACTTAACCGTTTACACCAAAACCTGCTCAATAAAAACGAACTGTTTAATTAATGATTACATTGCAGCATCTATTTTTAAGCAATAAGTTTTCAATTTATGAACATAGCAATTGTATGTTACCCTACTTATGGTGGCAGCGGTGTTTTGGCAACAGAACTTGGAAAAGCACTCGCAGAAAAAGGTCACAACATTCATTTTATTACTTACCAGCAACCTGTAAGATTAGGTGGTTTTCATGCAAACATTTTTTACCACGAAGTACATGTACCTACCTATCCGCTTTTTGATTTTCCGCCTTACGAAACTGCCCTTGCGAGCACAATGGTAGATGTTGTAAAAAATCAGGATATAGATTTGTTGCACGTACATTATGCCATACCACATGCGGCAGCAGCTTACATGGCCAAACAAATACTTGCAAAAGAAAATAAAAAAATACCTGTAATAACAACGCTGCACGGTACAGATATAACATTGGTTGGCAGAGATAAAACTTACAGCCCAGTTGTAACTTTTTCAATGGAAGAAAGTGATGCACTTACTGCTGTATCAGATAATTTAAAAGCAGAAACATACCGCAACTTTAAAATTGATAAACCGATAGATGTAATTTACAATTTTGTAGATGTAAAACGTTTTCATAAAAAGCCGATTGATGCATTTAAGAAATTAATTGCACCCAATGGTGAAAGAATAATCATACACGCTTCTAATTTTAGAAAAGTAAAAAGAGTGGGCGATGTAATAAAAATTTTTCAGCTTATTGCAAAAGAAATTCCTGCAAAATTATTATTGATTGGTGATGGGCCTGAAAGGCCCGATTTAGAATCTTTAACAAGAGACTTTGAAAACAAAGACGATATAAGATTTTTAGGAAAACAGGAACAGATGGAAGGTTTGCTTCCAATAGCCGATTTGTTTTTACTGCCTAGCGAATATGAAAGTTTCGGGCTGGCTGCGTTAGAAGCAATGGCTGCAGAAGTACCGGTAGTATCATCTAATGCAGGAGGCTTACCCGAAATAATAATTAACGGCAATTGTGGTTATATGAGCAATGTAGGCGATGTAGAAGACATGGCTAAGAACGCCATAAAAATATTGAAAAATGATATAGTGTATGCGGGCTTTAAAGCAAATGCATTAAAGCAAGCCGAAAGATTTGATATTGAAAATATCGTGCCCCAATATGAAGCACTTTATAAGAGAGTTTTGCAATAGTGTCATCTGTGCCTTAGCCATTTTTCAGGATCCAACTCTGTTTTTGTATTGGAAGTATAAAAGTCAATGGCTCCTATTCCGTCTAAATTAGAAGCAACCTTTCCTAACACCTGACCAGTTTTTACCTCTTGATTCATTTTTACAGTTACTCCGTTTATGTTACTATAACTTGTAAAATAGTTACCATGCTTTACAGTTACTGTATATTTATCATCATCTACTTCTGTAACAAGGATTATCATTCCGTCAAAAACCGCTTTAACTGAAGTACCAATTGATGACGATATAGTAACGGCACTATTATCTAAAGTAGCACCACTAGGTAGCTTATATGGACCAAAATGATTTAATACCGCTCCATTATCTACAGGCCATGGCAAACTACCTCTGTTTCGTTCAAAACTATTATTTAGAGCAATATTATTATCGTTAAATGTAGAACTTACAGGAGCTACTACCACAACAGGTTCCTTTACTGGTCTCACTTTCACAGGTTCTGTAGTGGTTTTTCCTGTTGTTGCGGACGCGGTTCCTGTTTTTGAATTTTTTAATTCCTCCGTTTTTTTATTTTTTTCTGCTAAAAGTGCATCTGCCATCTTCTTCTTTGCAGCTTTTTCCTCAGCTATCCTAATGTCGTTAGCTTCTTTGAGAGCTGCAGCAATCGCTGTTTTAATGGCTCCATTTACTTTTGCCATTTGTTTTTGCTTAGCGGCGATTCTTGCATTTAATCCATTTCCTTCTTTTTTTAACTGAACCACCACTTTATCCTGTTCAGCTTTTTGCTGTTCAAGTGCAGCCAGTTCTTTACTTTGTACGCCGAGTGTTACACTTTTTGTTTGTTTAGATGCTCCAAGATCATCCAACCTTTTTCTTCTCAACTCTTGTGTACGCAAAATATTTTGGCCTTGCATTTCTCTGTATGTCCTGTAGCTTTTTAGGTAAGAAATACGCTTAATGGCGTCATTAAAATTATCAGCAGAAAAAATAAAATTTATGAATTCGTAGTTACCTCTGTTTTTGTAAGAATAAACCATGCTCTTTGCATATTCCTGTTTTAGCGTATCAAGCAAACGATCGTAGCGGTTTACATCTTTCTGTATTGTATAAATATTATTGTCTAAAATTCTAAGGTCCTTACCAATATTTTCTATAACCCTATCCTGTAAGTTTACTTTATTTCTTATTAGGGAGAGGGTTGTTAAACTTTGCTTGGTTACAGCTTTGTTACTGTTTAATAACTTTTGAGTTTCATCAATTTCCCGTTTAAGTTGCTGGCGTTGTTTTTCCAGCTCTTCTCTTGTTAGCTGTGCAAATACTGAATTTGCAAAAACGCAACTTATTACCAAAGAAATTATTACTCTCATCATAGTCTGGTATTTATAAAAAATGAAAGACGCCCAGTCATTTTATTAAATAATTGAAGTACAGCATTAAAAATAAGGATT
>JBJXGJ010000231.1:0-3428 GCA_046153805.1 Ferruginibacter sp.
GGCTGTCCGAGATAATTTGTAGATTTGTTCATATCAAACTTTATTGTGTTGTAACTACAAAGTTGATAAAGGGTGGTCATAAAACCACCCTTATTTTAGAAAAATTATCTCGGACAACAATAGTTTAAAACTATTCATTTATCCTTTTTTTTGACAAAAATTCAACGCACCATATTATCTGTAACACCTTTGCCTTTTCTTTTAAGAAAAAGTAAAGAATGGTACCTGCCCGGTTTTCAAGGATTGTCGCTGTATGTTGTAATACAATTTTTTAGAAAACAGGTGCGCCAGCAGGGGCTTGCAGAAAGAGCTTCTGCCATTTCCTATAATTTCATAATGGCTTTGCCACCGTCTCTACTTTTTTTATTTACACTTATACCAAGTCTTCCGTTTATATCTAAAAAGAGCATTAAATACCAGCTACACAGTTTAATTTTAGATATCATTCCGTCTCGAGAATACAACAAACAGGTTATATCTTTTGTTGATTCCTTCATTGATGGGAACAAAATAGGTTTACTTTCATTTGGTTTGTTACTCACTTTATTTTTCTCGTCTAACGGAATGATGGGTATAATGCGCTCTTTCAACAAAAACTATGTAGGCTTCGAAAAAAGAAGAGGCTTGCAAAAAAGAGGCATCGCACTTAGGCTTACCATCGTTATTTTTGGTTTGCTGTTTGCCTATTTAATATTGCTCATCATGCAGGGTGCATTACTTAAAATGGTTGTACCAAGCGATACGCTACGAACAATTATTACTTATACAAGGTGGGCTTTAATTATTTTATTGGTGTACCTCACTATAGGTTTTATTTTTAAGTACGCACCCGCTATACAAAAAAGATGGAGATTTTCATCGCCAGGAACTGTTCTAGCAACCACCCTCAGCCTGATTTCGACGGTGGCATTTTCTATGTTTGTAAATAATTTTGCCCGTTATAATGCTTTGTATGGTTCCATTGGCACAATAATGATGGTGATGGCGCTTATCTTTATAAATTCTCTTGCTTTGCTTATAGGCTTTGAGCTAAATGTGAGTATTCATTCTTTAAAAGCTATGGAGAACGAACAGCAAAAAAAAGGGGGAAAATAAATGCAGATTTTTACCCGAACTTTTAATTTTTATACTTCATGAATTATTTGATTACAGGTGCTGGTAGTGGGATAGGTAGGGCTATAACAATTGCCTTAGCAAAAAATGGTAACACCTGTTTTCTACTTGGGCGAAATAAAAAAAACCTAAACGATACACTTTCGCTTTTACCCGAAAAAAACCACCAGATTTTTCTACTAGATATAACGGATTCTCTTGCCATACAGCAATTATTTCATTCCCAAAAAGAACTGGTGTTAGATGGAATTATTGCCAATGCAGGCGTTGGCGGCGAAAACAGCTTTGGTGAGAATGACCGCTGGAATGAAATTATAAGCACGAACTTAACAGGCACCTATTTAACTATTCAGCATTTTCTCCCGGCTTTAAAACGAAGCAAGACTACTTACAAACAAATTGTAATTACTTCTTCCGTTTTGGCAAGATTAGGAGTAGCAAATTACTCGGCTTACTGTGCATCAAAAGCAGGGTTGCTGGGTCTTATGCGCAGTTGGGCGGTTGAGTATGCACCCGACAATATTTTGGTAAATGCTATTTGCCCTGGCTGGGTAAATACAGAGATGGCCCAAAATGGTTTGCAGGGCATTGCAGATGGTATCGGAATTTCTAAAAATGATTTTTTTGAGATTGCCATGCAGAGTGTGCCCTTAAAAAAGATGAGTGAACCCGAAGAGATAGGCGAGCTTGTTTCGTATTTAGTGCGCCAAACATCTATAACTGGGCAAACAATAGACATAAATGCAGGTTCGGTCATGAACAGCTAGCAAATACAACTCAATTAAAAACTAAAACATCTATCAAAAATTATCCATTATAAATTTTACCTTTGCGGCAATTATTTAAAACAGAATCAAAATTAATTTTATGGCATATGATGTAATTGTATTAGGAAGTGGGCCGGGTGGTTATCCCGCGGCTATTCGTGCAAGCCAGCTTGGCAAAAAAGTGGCAATTGTAGAGCGGGAAAGCCTTGGTGGTATTTGCCTTAACTGGGGTTGTATACCTACAAAAGCTTTACTTAAAAGTGCGCAGGTATTTGAGTATGCAAAACATGCAGCAGATTATGGTATTAGAATAGAAAATCCAATGGCAGAGTTTGATGCAGTTATCAAACGCAGTCGTGGTGTTGCAGATAAAATGAGTAAGGGTATTGCCTTTCTTATGAAAAAAAATAAGATTGATGTAATAATGGGTACCGGTAAATTATTGGCAGCAAATAGACTGGAAGTTACAGCAGCTGACGGGAGCAAGCAAACACATGAAGCAGCAAATATTATTATTGCAACAGGTGCAAGAGCAAGAGAGTTGCCTGCATTGCCAATAGATGGTGAAAAAATTGTTGAATACAGAAAGGCCATGGTGTTGCCTACGCAGCCAAAAAGCATCATTGTTTGTGGTAGCGGTGCCATTGGTTGCGAGTTTGCCTACTTCTACAACAGCATGAATACAAAAGTTACAATTGTTGAATTTATGCCTAGAATTGTTCCTGTAGAAGATGAAGAAATCAGCAAAGAATTGGAAAAACAATTCAAGAAGCAAGGAATCACCATCATGACGAACAGCGAAGTATTAAAAGTTGATACAAGCGGAGAAGGCGTGAAAGCAACCGTAAAAACGGCAACCGGAGATGTTGTTTTGGAAGCAGATATTTTATTAAGCGCAGTTGGAATTGTAGCTAATATTGAAAACCTAGGGCTAGAGGAATTGGGTGTGAAAACGGAAAAGGGAAAAATCACTGTTGATGCCTTTGGACAAACAAGTATAAAAGGGTTGTACGCCATTGGCGATTGTACTCCAGGTCAGTCTTTGGCGCACGTTGCAGGCAAAGAGGGCATAAACGCAGCTGAGCATATTTGTGGCCATAAAGTAACACCGATGGACTACAACAATATTCCAGGTTGTACTTATTGTACACCAGAAATTGCATCGGTAGGTTATACGGAGAAAGCTGCGAAAGAAGCAGGTTACGAAATTAAAGTTGGTAAATTTCCGTTTGTTGCAAGTGGAAAAGCGACTGCAGGTGGCGCCACGGAAGGTTTTGTAAAAGTAATTTTTGATGCAAAGTACGGCGAATTTTTAGGTTGCCATATGATTGGCGCAAGTGTAACTGAAATGATTGCAGAAGCGGTTGTAGCAAGGAAATTAGAAACAACAGCACACGAATTATTAAATGCAGTTCACCCTCACCCTACCATGAGCGAAGGCTTAAAAGAGGCTGTTGCTGTAGCTTACGGAGAAGCAACTGATGTATAGTTTTTAGATATGAGACACAAGATGTCAGATATGAGACACAAGGTATTAGACGTGAGACA
>JBJXGJ010000181.1:0-3048 GCA_046153805.1 Ferruginibacter sp.
TACATCCGGTTTTTTTTTGTGAAAAAACTTCATCTACTTGCTTTGTTTTTTATAATATGTTTGCACCTAAAAATTAAGCAATTGACAAAGCCCAGCAACCAATACCAGATGAGTAACGCTACCTACAGCGATCTGGTTCAACAAACATTTAATTTTCCTCAGGAAGGATTTAATACTGTAGATGGATATCTCCAGTTTAATGGGGTTGATTTAAAAGCATTGATTGACAAATATGGTACACCACTAAAACTTTCTTATCTGCCTAAAATTGGTATGCAAATAAAAAAAGCAAAACGAATGTTTGAAACTGCTTATAAAAAACATAAATACGAAGGCAAGTATTTTTATTGTTATTGTACCAAGAGCAGCCATTTTTCTTTTGTGGTAGAAGAAACTCTAAAGCATGAAGTACATTTAGAAACTTCTTTTGCGTATGATATTGAAATCATTAATAAGCTCTACCAAAAAAAGAAGATTACAAAAGACATACAAATCATTTGCAATGGCTACAAGCAAAAAGGATACATTGCCCGTATTGCCAAGCTTCTCAATACAGGCTTTAAAAATGTTACACCTATCCTTGATAATAAAGAAGAATTGCAGCAACTAAAAAAGGCTGTAAAGGTTCCCTTTAAAGTTGGCATTCGAGTGGCGGCAGAAGAAGAACCTAATTTTCCTTTTTATACATCACGCCTTGGAATAAGGGCAAGAGATATTTTAGAATTTTATGTAGATAAAATTGAAAGTAATGAAGATCGCTTTCAATTAAAGATGCTTCATATTTTTTTAAACAAAGGAATTAAGGATGATATCTATTATTGGAGTGAGTTGAATAAAGTAATTAACTTATACTGCCAGTTAAAAAAGATTTGTCCTGAGCTTGATTCAATCAATATTGGCGGTGGTTTCCCTATTAAACATTCACTTGGTTTTGAATATGACTACCAGTTTATGATTAATGAAATTGTGGGTACTATTAAAAAAACCTGCAAAAAAGCCAGTGTGCCAATGCCCAACATCTATACAGAGTTTGGAAGTTATACAGTAGGAGAGAGTATGGCACATATTTACAGTGTACTTGCCCAAAAAGAACAAAACGATAGAGAGAACTGGTATATGATTGATTCTTCTTTTATTACCACATTGCCTGATACTTGGGGCATAGGAGAAAAGTTTTTGATGTTGCCTATAAATAAATGGGAAAATGATTATCAGCGTGTAGTACTTGGAGGCATTACTTGCGACAGCCATGATTATTATGATTCAGAAGAACATATTAATGAAGTGTTTCTTCCCAAACTAAATGGAGAAAATCCTGAACCTTTATATGTAGGCTTTTTTCATACAGGTGCCTATCAAGATCAAATAAGCGGTTATGGAGGTATTAAACATTGTATGATACCATCGCCAAAACATATTATTGTTGGTCATGATAAAAATGGCAAACTGGTAGATTGGGTGCATGCTAAAGAACAAACGGCACAAAGCATGTTAAAAATACTTGGTTACTAATACAAATAAAAAATCCCGCAACTGCGGGACTTTTTTTGTTCTTCTTCTATAGGATTAAAATCTCTTATTTCTTTTCGTTGGGTATTGTGGATACTGAGGGTAAGATTGAGGATATTGTTGCGGATACCTTTTAACGTTACGGTTATTGTATCTGTCATCATCGTAGCGATCATTTTTATTTTTTTGCTTACAGTGTTTTTTACCGTGTGCATAGCCTTTTGCTGATTTATCTCCATACATTTTTTTTGCTTGGCCAGGAGGCAAATTGCAAGTATTTCCGTTATGTTGATGTTGTTCATTACCATAAACAGGTCGGCGATTTTGCTTCGGCTGATCTGTTTTACCGTTAGGGTAACGCACCGTTCCATCAGTATAAATTATTGTTCCATCTGGATATTGAATAGAGCCATCTGGCATACGAATACTCCCATCAGGATTATAAACCGGGCGGTTGGGCTCTCTGTTTGGGCCAAATATGCCGCCCGTTCTTGTATCCCTAGGCATTTGTTGAGCAATAGCAGAGCTTGAAAAAAATACAGCTATCAGCAATAACCACTGGTAAAGTTTTTTAGTAGGCATAGTTGTAATGTTTTATACTTGTATTTCAAACCACCTGCCAAAAACTTAAAAACAACAACATGAAAAAGTTTCTTACATTTTTATTAACAGTAAGTATTTTAATAAATGTTGAAGCTCAAACAACTCAAGACTCTGTACAAGCAGCAGTGAATACGATGTTTGCAGCTATGAAAAATGCAGACTCAACTGCATTGATAAATATATTTTCTCCTTCTGCAGTTTTGCAAACCATCAGCCGTACTAAAGAAGGTGCAACAGTTGTAAGAACAGAAGTAATTGCAAACTTTGCTTCCTCCATTGGTAAATTAACAACTGGTGATGCCGATGAACAAATTAGTTTTGGTGCTGTACATATTGATGGTGCTTTAGCAAGTGTATGGACGCCTTATCAGTTTTATTTTAAAGGACAGTTCAGTCATTGTGGTGTAAACTCATTTCAACTCGTTCGCCTCAATGGTGAGTGGAAAGTGCAATACATTATTGATACCAGAAGAAAAGAAAATTGCAAATAAAAAAACTCCGCTGTAGAAACAACGGAGCTCTAAACCAAAACCAACTGCTATAACTAGCTTTTTAAGAATTCAATTACTGAATGGTAATGTTTTTAACAGGTTGCTTTACTTCTGTATTTTTTGGAAGTAATAATTTAAGCAAACCATTTTCATACTTTGCCTCAATTGCATCTGCATTAATTTTTTCATCAAGGTTAAAGCTGCGCTTAAAACTTTGATAACTAAATTCTTTACGAACTGATTTTACAGTTTCATCTTTTACTTCTTCTTTTTTCTCATAGCTGATAGTTAATAAACCTTTATCAACTGCAAGAGTAAAATCTTCTTTGCTTCTACCGGGAGCCATTAACTCCAGATGATAGGCATCTGCAGTTTCAACAATGTTTACCGCTGGGGCAAACAAATTGTTTACAGCTTTACCAAACGAAGGCATTTCATTGAAAAA
>JBJXGJ010000183.1:0-7381 GCA_046153805.1 Ferruginibacter sp.
ACTTTAAATTATAGTAAACGAGTCTTGATACTAAGGTCTCAATACTTGATACTAAACCGGGCAGATGGCCGAGTGGTTAAAGGCGACAGACTGTAAATCTGTTCTCTCACGAGTACGTAGGTTCGAAACCTACTCTGCCCACAAAGTAAATTAGCTAATTCGATTATTTGCTAATTGGAAGTTCTTTTAAATTCGTGAGGATGCGTTGGCACATTAGCTGATTAGCAAATTATCACATTCACCAGCGGAAGTAGCTCATTTGGTAGAGCGGTAGCCTTCCAAGCTTCAGGTGGCCGGTTCGAGCCCGGTCTTCCGCTCTTTGTAGTTGGCAATTGGCAGAGTGCAGTTGCCAACTGCTATTTGCAAGTTGCCAACTGACTAGCCGTCGTAGCTCAGGGGTAGAGCACTTCCTTGGTAGGGAAGGGGTCATGAGTTCGATTCTCATTGATGGCTCAATATGTTCTATTAATGGTGAAAGTGATGACGAGAAGAACGTACTAATAAAAAATAAAAAGTCTTTGGATGAAAGACATAAAACTTAATCCAATTTTCAAAACAAATATTAAAAATTAAAAAATGGCAAAAGAATCATTCAAGAGGGATAAACCCCATCTTAACGTTGGTACTATCGGTCACGTGGATCATGGGAAAACAACCTTAACAGCCGCTATAACCGATGTTTTGTCACAAAGAGGTTTAGCGCAAAAGAAAAATTACGATGATATAGATGGTGCACCGGAAGAAAAAGAAAGAGGTATCACTATCAACACTGCTCACGTTGAGTATGAAACTAACACACGTCACTACGCACACGTAGATTGTCCTGGTCACGCCGATTATGTAAAGAACATGATTACGGGTGCTGCTCAGATGGATGGTGCTATATTGGTAGTTGCAGCAACTGATGGTCCAATGCCACAAACGAAAGAGCATATCTTGCTTGCTCGCCAGGTAGGTGTTCCCCAGCTTGTAGTATTTATGAATAAAGTAGATCTTGTAGATGATCCTGAATTATTAGAGCTTGTAGAAATGGAAGTACGTGAATTACTTTCTTCATACGGCTTTGATGGTGATAATACACCAATCATTCAAGGTTCTGCAACAGGGGCTTTGGCTGGCGATGAAAAATGGATTGGTAAAATCAACGAATTAATGGATGCTGTAGATAGTTACATCCCGGTTCCTCCACGTTTGGTTGATTTGCCTTTCTTGATGTCTGTAGAGGATGTATTCTCTATTACTGGTCGTGGTACAGTTGCTACAGGTCGTATTGAAAGAGGTCGTATTAAAGTTGGTGAAGCTATAGAAATCGTTGGATTGATGGAAAAACCATTGGCTTCTACTTGTACGGGCGTTGAAATGTTTAAGAAATTGCTTGACGAAGGTGAAGCTGGTGATAACGCTGGTCTTTTATTACGTGGTATTGAGAAAACTCAGATCCGTCGTGGTATGGTTCTTTGCAAGCCAGGTTCTATTACGCCGCATACTGAATTTAAAGGTGAGGTTTACGTTCTTTCAAAAGAAGAAGGTGGTCGCCATACTCCGTTCTTTAACAAATATCGTCCTCAGTTTTACTTCCGTACTACGGATGTAACTGGAGAAGTTACTTTGAATGAAGGAACTGAAATGATTATGCCTGGTGATAACACCAATTTTACTGTCAAGCTTATCCAACCTATCGCAATGGAGAAAGGTCTTAAGTTTGCAATACGTGAAGGTGGCCGTACTGTAGGTGCAGGTCAGGTTACAGAAATTATCAAATAAGACATGCCTTAAAATCTCCGTTTAGGCGGAGACTTTGTGGAAGTTTTTACATATCTTTACAAAGTACTTAGGCGAGAAGCTTAGGTACTTTGTTTTTTAAAAGATAAATTAAAATTGAGTTCTTTTATATAACACGAGTTGTTTAAATTGTAAGACTCAGACAACTTTTCACACGGGAATGGTGCAACGGTAGCATACGGGTCTCCAAAACCTTTGATCTTGGTTCGAATCCTAGTTCCCGTGCAAATTAATTAGCTAATGTGCTAATTCGATAGCTTGCTAATTCAACTTAGCGGTCGTCATTAGCACATTAGCACTTTAGCTAATTATCAAATTAATAAAAATGAACAAATTCACAGATTTTGTAAAGGAATCATATGTTGAAATGACTGAGAAAGTTAGTTGGCCTAAATGGGACCAGCTTACACAGTCTACAATGATTGTTTTAGGCGCTACCTTGTTTATTACCCTTATTGTGGGTATAATGGATTTTGTAGCCAACGGCTCGATGAAATTTATTTACTCTCTATTTAAGTAATCATGGAAGATATTATAACAGAAGAACAGATTACTACACCGGCAGAAAAGCCTGCTAAAGACAATAAGTGGTACGTGCTTAGGGTAGTTAGTGGTAAGGAACGTAAAATAAAAGAATATTTAGATAAGGATATTATTCGCAATGGGTGGGATAAAATTATTTCTCAGATATTTTTACCGGTTGAAAAAGTTTACAAAGTTGCCAATGGAAAAAAAGTAATGAGAGAAAGAAACTTTTATCCTGGTTACATAATGATGGAAGTTGCAGATGGTAAACTAACGGACGATATTATACAGCATGTTAGCGGAATAAGTAACGTGATGCATTTTCTTACAGACGGAAAAGGTTCTAAAGGAAATATCATTTCTTTGAGAAAAGCGGAAGTAAATAAAATGTTGGGTAGGGTAGATGAAATGACTGACCAAGGAGGCGTTACAATGAGTGAGCCGTTTATCATTGGTGAAACTATTAAAATTATTGACGGTCCGTTCAATGACTTTAATGGTGTTATTGAGGAAGTGAATGATGAAAAGAAAAAATTAAAGGTACAGGTAAAGATATTCGGTCGTGCAACACCTGTGGAGTTAAGCTATATGCAAGTAGAAAAAATAGCTTAGTCAAAAATATATATACAATAAAAAACCCGTCATTTTTTGGCGGGTTTTTTATTGTATGCTAAGTAATATGAGATGAACTGTATTATTTTATTCTTTTAATTTTCCTTTATATTTTGATTTAAATAATTCGAATCTTGGCAGAGAAACATTTTGAACATAACCATCATTCGGATTATTTATGATGTAGTGTTGGTGGTATTGTTCAGCCCTGTAAAAAGCATCTAATTTTTTTACTTCTGTTACGATTGGTTTTTTAAACATACCAGATTTATTGTATTTTTCAATTGAAGCATTTGCGGCTGCTTGTTGTTCGGTTGTTTCAAAAAATACTGCAGACCTATAAGATGATCCTCTGTCGGGACCCTGTTGATCAGCCGTTGTAGGATCTTGAGAAAGGAAAAATACATTTAGTAACTCTTCGTACGATACTATTTTGGGATCATAATACACCAACACACTTTCTGCATGGCCCGTTGTTTCTGAGCCAACTTCTCTATACGTTGGATTTTTGGTATCACCACCTGCATAACCCGCTATTGCACTATCAACACCATTTACTGCTTCAAAAATATGAACAGTACACCAAAAACAACCCGATGCAAACACCGCTGTTGCTTTGTCTTTTGCCGGCACCAATTCTACTTTATCGGTACCTTTTTTTATATTTTTTTGCCCCTGTGCACAACTTAATTGGGCAAGCGCTATTAAGCCGAGGAATGCTATTGACAATGATCTTAAAAAGTATTTCATGAAGACTAATTTTATTATTTGAAATTTTATAAATTTATTTACGCTAAAATTACTGCTTACTTACAGTAAAAAATCTTAAAAGTTTGCTAATGCATAAAGTATAATGCTTTTCATAAACAACTGTGTTAACAATTTTTGGTAAAAAACAATACAATTGAAAGCCTCGCGTTTATACATCGTTTTAGTTTGAGCATTTGTGCAAAGGGTTTTGTACAAATACGCAATTTGTTGGCTGGAATACCAATTTTAAATTTTTAGTTTGACGCTCTGTCTTTCATTCTGCTTCTAATTTCCTTTAAATTTTGGTCTATTAAAAGTTTGCCATCTCTAAATACTTCTTTTAACTCACCCTCCTTTTCACAGGGCCAACTGACCTGGTCAACTAATACATAATTTCCATGGTTCGATTCAATTTTAATTAAGCCTTTTGCAGATTTTTTAGTGCCATCATCGGTTACAGGGTCTTTAAAAATTTCTCTTCCCTCGCCATTTACCTCCCCATAAGTTGCCTTCATAGCAAAACCAAAAGTATCTCTTGTGTTATATTGATAGGTAAATGAACCTATCCCTAACACAACATTGGTTGATGCAAATCCTTTAGCTTTTAATCGTTCACAAATTTGGGTAGCCCTTTCTAAAGTTATGCTGTCACCATAGATCGCTCCTATTTGAAGAATCAATTCTTTATATCCTTTGTTGTTAACATGCCCACCAAAAACGTCCCACAGTAATTCTATAACACCTTTTATCTCCTGCTCATTTTTACCATTTGCATTGCCACAAATAATATCTACGGGGTCACCACTGTCAGGTCTTATAACGACTTTACCTGTGCGATTTGTTATTTCATTTTTTAATGCAGGTAGATATGCTGTCAACACTTTCCATAGATCCCATGTGTCTGAAACAATGGAAACAATTCCTTTGGGATACACTTCGCAGATTAGTCGTTTAAAAGTTTCCAACTCGCCTTCTGTAGTACCCATGCACATCACAGAGTGTTCTGTTGCCGAAACCGAACCTCCAATTAATTCTTCATCAGAATTTGCATTGTAGTATTTTTCTAAAAAGTCTATTGCGGGTATTGTATCTGTACCTGTAAAACTTAATAAGTGAGCTGCCGCAGACGATACGCTCGCTTCTATTCCTGACATGCCACGCATAGAAAAATCATGCCCTTGCCAATCTACAAACTCGGGTACAGAAGAAGTTTCATCAGCATATTTATCCAAAATTTTACGGTATTGTTTTGCAATGGTTGCAGATGTGCAAGGCATCCAAATAAGGGCGGAGAGCAAGGTTTCAAAATAGTTGGTGAGCCAAAAGAATTCAGGATTTGTATTGTACATTGTAAACATAGGCACTCGCATGGGTACGCTTGCCCCTTCGGGCAATGCTTTTATTACCATCGGAATATAGCCAAGGTCGTGTAAAGCCTCTATGTGTTTTGTACCTACCTGGTTTTCGCCCAGGTAATTATTTATCCGTCGGCTATATTCTTTTACAACCTTATCTTTCGGTTGGCTAAAGAAATACATTTCAAAATCTTCTAAAATATATTTTTTAATAAAGTACTGTAGCCCAAAAAGTACTACTTCATCCACGCCATCAATTCTGCTTTTTCTTGGGGTCCAATTAGAATAAACCAATGTTGTGCCTGTTGGGTATTGCCTGCGGTGATCTACTTTGTAGCCGTCTGTGAGGAGGAGAGGGTTCATGATTGATTGTATTAAATGTTCATTTCGTAGGAGCTAATAAAAGTGATTTTTAAATTTAAAATCTTTGCCTTTGATGTAACATTTTCAGGTATCGAATTTGTTAGTTTTAATTTCTGCCATTTTCATTTGGATACAAACTTGGTACACTATCGCTTTGCCAGTAGACTTTAGTATTTATATCCAGAATTGATAACTTTCCTGTAAATGCTGCACCGGTATCGATATTCCAGACATTACACCCCTGCATTGGTACTCCAATGTTAAAGTTTAAAGTAGGGGTGTGGCCTATGTAAATTTCGTGAAATAGTAAAAGCCTTTTTGGGAAAAGTCTGGAGTCTTTTTCAATTCTCTTGTCCATTGCCAATGCCATTTCCCACAGTGTTCTATCCCAGCTAAAATTAGAATTATGAAATTCGTTCTCGGGTCCATGCATAGATGTAAAGCCGGCATGAATGAATAAGTTGTTTTCTTCGTCAACAAAATAAAACTTCATCTTTTCGAAAAAATTTAGGTGTTCCTGCTTCTCGCCGTTTGAGAAATCTTTGTAACTATCAACAGATGCTTGACCACCATGAAATAACCATTTTTCATTTGGTTCATTTGTGCGTAACCATTCTTCGCACCACACATCATGATTTCCTTTTATAAATACACAATCATGAGTTTTAGAAAGGTCAATTATAAACGATACTGTTTGGGCAGATTCACTCCAACCATCTACATAATCCCCTAAAAAAATCAGTGTATCGTCCTGAGAAACTGCTGATCTTTCTAACACCTGTGTTAATGCCTTTAAGCCACCATGAATATCACCTATCACCAATGTTCTTTTCATTTTGAAATGTATTTTTTGTCAATAAAATCTGTAAGCCAAACGCCGTTTTCGGATTTAAAAACAGCAACCCATCGGCCTGCATTTTGTTTGAAGCAACTGTTAAGATTATTGGTCTACCATGCCTTGAACCAACTTTTAAAGCCGTTTCTTGGTCTTGGCTTAAGTGAAAGTGCTGGCGATTCATTTTTCGAATACCATCTTTTAATATGGAGGTTAGGTTAATTCCTGCTGTTCCATGGTACAAAAAATCAGGTGGGATACTACAGTGAGCGCCAAATCAATTTCTATCGAATGTCCCTGGTTTGCTCTGATTTTTGTTTGATCATCATTAAAAATAAATCTTTGTTTGTCGTTGGTAGAAACAATTTCCAACAGATCATCGAAACTAAATATTATCTGCTTCACTTTACTTTTTGCGACTAATTCAGCAACATTTACCCAACCATTTTCATCAAGAGATAAATCTATTTCCTGTGGCTTATGCCTTAAGATGAGGCTTAAAAACTTACTAATTGATTTTTTATGTTTGTCTGTCATTTTATCTTTTTTAAATCATGTCTCGCTTAACATAATTTTAAATTTTTATTTGTACTAATTTTTCGTGTTCAATATTCTTAACCGAATTTGTACAAAAAATCTTTTCAAAAACTCTATCTAGTTCCTCAAAACCTTTGCTGAAAATACCATGGCTAACGGCCAAATACAGTTTGCCGGCATTCTTCTTTTTTAGTTCTTCCGCCAGCCCTAAAAATGTTCCACCACCATCGCAAATATCATCTACAATGATGCAATCATATTCTGCAAGGTCATCATCGTACACCTTAAATTCTTTTAGCTTACCGGTTTTTACATCTCTGCTTTTACTGCACTCCACTACATCTATCCCACCCAACACTTCAGACAGTTTATAAATCTTCTTCAAGGCGCCACCATCGGGAGAAATTAGTTTAAGATTTGTTCCAATCTCATCTATTACCTGCTTTATAAAGTGGTCGTTGGTTATTGCTTCGCAGTTATTTAGCAAGGCTGGTGTTACTTCTGAGTGAGCGTCAAATACCATTACCTTTTTAAAACCAAAGGCATTAATAATATCGGCATACACTTTTACAGATAGTGGTTCGCCATTTATCATTAACCTGTCTTGCCTTGCTGCAGGAAG
>JBJXGJ010000243.1:0-5535 GCA_046153805.1 Ferruginibacter sp.
TCCAGCAAGGTCTTCCAACATCTTTACATTGTCCTCATTTTTAAAAAACTCTGCGATGCTGTCTGCAACTTTAACTCCCACATCGTCCATCATTTTTAATTCCTCTTCTGTTTTCTTAGCAAGTTCAAAAATATCAGGAATGTTCTGTGCCAGCGTTTTTGCAGTTGTTTCTCCTACATAACGAATACCCAAACCATAAATTAAACGGTGGAGTGGTTGCAGTTTAGATGCTTCAATGGCTTCCATTAAATTGGTAACAGATTTTGCACCAAAGCCTTCCATGCCTCCAAACATATCTGCATTTAAATCATAAATATCTGGTACATTTTTTATTAACCTCATCGCATAAAACTTGCGCACATTTGCTTCACCAAGGCTTTTTATATCCATGGCATCTTTACTTACAAAATGTATAATTCTTTCTACTACCTGCGCCTCGCAATTAATATTTACACAGCGCCAAACTGCTTCGTCTTGCGGTCTTACCAGGGCATCGTTACATACTGGACAAACTTTTGGAAACTCAATATTCTTTTCATCACCCGTCCGCAACTCTGACAATGATTTTACAATTTGCGGTATTACATCGCCACTGCGTTCTATTAAAATAGTATCACCAATTTTTAAATCTTTTTCTTTGATGTAATCCTCGTTGTGTATAGAAATGCTTGTAACTGTAACCCCGCCAACCTGCGCTGCGGCTATCTTTGCAACGGGTGTAACAGCCCCAGTACGACCTACTTGAAACTCTACACCCATCAACTTAGTGGTAGCCTGCCTTGCTTTAAATTTAAATGCAATAGCCCAGCGAGGATGGTGCGACGTCATTCCCAATTGGTCCTGCATGTTTAGATCATTTACCTTTATTACCATACCATCAATTTCGTAGGGCAGCGCATCTCTCACGGTCTCAAATTCATTTATATATTTTATTACAGCTTCAATACCATGCACCACTTTCATTTCTTTTTTCGGAGATTTAAAACCGAGTTGCCAGAGCATTTCGAGCATGCCAGAGTGGGTAGTGGGGAGTGGGGAGTGGGAATTGGGGAGTGGGGAGTGGCTAGTGGCTAGTGGGGCGTGGCTAGATGGGACGGTGGACTGTGGAGTAGTAAGACGATCGTCTGTCGTTGGCCGTGCGTCGTCCATGGTCTGTGGTCCGTTGTCTGTCGTCTGTGGCCTGTTGTCCGTCGTCTGCCTTCCAATATAACTCACATGATACAAAAACGCCTCTAGATTTCTTTTACTCACAATGGCAGGATCTTTCATGCGAAGTGTTCCTGCTGCTGCATTGCGGGGATTGGCCATTGGCGGTAAGCCTTCTTCTATTAGCCCTTTATTATAGGCTGCAAAATTGTTTTTATTAATCAAAACTTCGCCACGAAATTCAATTGTTTCAATACCATATTTTGCAAATGCTGCACTCAGTGGTAAAGAGCGAATTTGCTTTATGTTCGGTGTAATGTCATCACCCACTTCGCCATCGCCTCTGGTAATGCCTGTTAACAATTGGTCTTTTTCATACACCAAAGAAATGCTTGCACCATCAAATTTTGGTTCAATGCAAAACTCAATATTATCTTGTTTTGAAAGTTCTCTTACTTTTCTGTCAAAGTCAATAAGGTCATCACCATTGTACGAATTATCTAATGATAACATGGGCACCAAGTGCTGTACTTTTGGGAAAGATTTTATTAAGCCCTTACCCACCCGCTGTGTGGGAGAATCAAGCGTTATGAGTTCGGGATTTTCTCCTTCAAACTTTTGCAGCTTTTTATAAATGGTATCGTACTCGCCGTCGCTTATCAGCGGATCGCTTTCTACATAATAACGGTGTTCGTGAAAACGTAAAATATTGCGCAGCTCTTCCACATTGTCGGCTGTAATTTCGCCATCGGCAAACGAAAGCCATTTAATAGAATCTTGTTGAAGTGCTCTTACCTGTTGTGCATTAAACATATTCAAATGTAGAATGGATATTTAATAATGAATCATTTTTTTACAGAAAAATTAGAAGAAGTAATTGAAGCTTCTTAATAAATCGTTTTTGAAATAAATACTTATTTTTGAACATGAAAAACCTTACCATACTGCTAACTAGTTTTTGCATACTTACCTTTTTTTCTTCCTGCAAAAACAAACAACAAGTTTCTCTTATAATATCCAATGCAAAAATATACACGGCCGATAGTGTTTTTTCGGAAGCGACCGCTATGGCAGTTAACGATGGAAAAATTATTGCAGTTGGTAATAATGTAGACATACAAACCAAGTATTCATCAGCCAATAATATTGACGCCAAGCGTAACAGTATTTTCCCAGGTTTTATAGATGCGCATTGCCACTTTACTGGCTATGCAACTGATATGTGGAAATGCAATTTGGTAGGGACAACTTCATTTGCTGAAATCGTAGATAAAATGAAGACCTACAGCAAAAATGCTCCAATGGAATGGCTGTATGGGCGAGGCTGGGACCAGAACGATTGGACAGTAAAAGAATTTCCCAGCAAAGAATTATTTGATAGCTTGTTCCCTGACAGACCTGTATTTTTAAAGCGGGTTGATGGGCATGCGGCATTGCTAAACCAAAAAGCGCTCGACCTTGCAGGTATTACCGCTGCCACTAAAATTGATGGCGGGGAAGTGGAATTAAAGAATGGAAAACTTACCGGTATT
Source organism: Ferruginibacter sp. (assembly GCA_046153805.1). Classification (GTDB taxonomy): domain Bacteria; phylum Bacteroidota; class Bacteroidia; order Chitinophagales; family Chitinophagaceae; genus Ferruginibacter. The sequence goes on from JBJXGJ010000243.1 coordinate 2,679, forward strand.
TTGGTTGACAATGCCATGCACTTTGCAGAAAAAAAAGTGCCTTTGATAAATGATACGCTTGCCAAAAAATATTTTAATGATGCACAAAATTATTGTTTTGCTGCAGGTTTAACGGGCGTACACGATTGTGGCATAAGCGAACACACGGTTGATCTTGTTACAGATGCTCAAAAAAATGGCGGTTTAAAAATGAAGATTTTTGCCTTGTTGTCTGATGATACAACCTATTATGATAAATGGATAAAAAGTGGTCCGTTAAAAACCGAAAGATTCACAGTTGGTGGTTTTAAATTTTATGCGGATGGTGCATTGGGGAGCAGGGGCGCTTGCTTGCTGCACGATTACTCAGACAAAAAAGGATGGACAGGGTTTTTATTACATGATAAAGTACATTTTGAAAAAGCAGCGCAACTATTTGCAGGTACTGGTTTACAAATGTGTACGCATGCCATTGGCGATAGTGGCAACAGACAAATTTTAAAAATATATGCTGATGTACTAAAAGGTAAAAATGACAAACGCTGGCGTATTGAACATGCGCAGGTAATGGATGCTGCAGACTTTCATTTTTTTGCAGACTATAATATCATTCCTTCTGTGCAACCTACACATGCTACAAGCGATATGTATTGGGCAGGTGATCGTGTAGGTTCAGACCGCATAAAAACTTCTTATGCTTACAAGCAATTGTTACAGACTAACAGCTGGATGCCACTCGGCACTGATTTTCCCGTAGAATATATTGAGCCTATTAAAACATTTTTTGCAGCTGTTGCAAGGCAGGACAGCAAAGGGTTTCCTGCAAATGGTTACCAAATGGAAAATGCATTAACCAGAAAAGAAGCCATATACGGTATGACAATGTGGGCAGCAAAAGCAGCATTTGAAGAAAAAGAAAAAGGCAGTTTAGAGATAGGCAAAGCGGCAGATTTTATTATGCTTGATACTGATTTAATGAAATGTGATAAGAATAAAATTTTAGGAACGAAGGTGCTGGGAACATGGGTAAATGGGGAAAAGGTTTGGGGGAAATAAAAAATATTTTTAGTTCATCTTTTCTATTTTATTCGGAGTGATTAAATACGAGTAAGGTTTCGATTTAGTTAGAATGATTTTTGATATTTCTGGCCAATGTTTTATTATTACTTTGACTCTCTCCCAATATGAAGTTTTATTGGGAATTTTTAAAAAGAATGCTCCGAATTTACTTTCTTCTAATAGATTTGATAAGTGTCTAGTATGCATTATATTTAGGGCAAGAGTAAGAAATAATCCTTCTTTTTTACCCCATTTTGGAATCCATTCCTCATCTTTAGTGCCTTTACCAAATTCGCTTTTCATTGAGACTACCACTATATCATTATCCATTGGTCGTTGAATTGCATTTAACCCATCGGCTAAATGTTCTGATAAATTTTCATCTACCAGTAGTTTTATCACGCAGCTTTATTATGAAATAGGTTAATAGCGGAATTGACCTCATTTATAGAAATATCATAAAAACGAGAAATAAATATTTTGCTTTCTCCCGCATTAAACATGTCGTATATCGTTTCTGCCATTATGTTCGTTTGTTTAATTACAGGTTGTCCAAATTGATGATGAGGATCAACAACTATTCTTTTATCCTTACCAAGTGGATAAAACTTTTCTGCTACTTTATTACTTGATGAAAAGTCAATCTTATTGTAAAATTGTTCAATTAACTCCCTTAGGGTTATTTGTTTTGACGTATCAGCCTTAACCGTTGTTCCATCATTCAACGAATATAAAATGTTTTTACCGTCAGTCAATAATTTGGCTGATGCAAAAGGATAAACCGTTTTCAGTTGCTTTGCCATTGCTTCGTGAGCTTCAAAAATTTTTTTCTGAGAAACTCCTGCATCCCTTAAACAATAAAAAATATAAAATTCAATAAGGGTATAAAAGTTTGTTGCTTGGTTTCTCCCATGATCCCATGAATATTTTTGATCATATTTTTCAGCAAGCCTTATATCCCAAAAATCATTTAGCCACCTTCTTACTCTTTGCTTAGGCAATTTTAGTAAGAAAGCAATGTCGGAGATAGAGTAGATTCCTTCTCCCAGTTTGCTATGTGTTTTTAAAGAATTCATGACAATTTTGAAAAATATATTTTAGAAAGTAAAACTACAGTTTATTCGAACAACTTGCTTTTTGAATCTTATAAAAATTAATTAATACTAATACTTCCCATAAAATGCCTCATTTCTGTATACCGACCATTACCCGTATTAAAAAACTGCGTAATCATCGGCACATGTTTTTTACCATTTAAAATGGTAGAGTTTGGTTGTACTACAAAAGGCTTTAATGCGGTTACAAACTTTTCATTGCTTTCTTCAATGGAGGGGTAAGTTTTGCTGCCACGGTAAATGAGCATTGGCGGCATATCCTTGTGCAAGAAATACATGGGTGATGCTTCCCTCCATATTTTTGGGTCGTTGTTGAATGTATTTAAATACGTATTACCAGGTTCAAAGTTTTCGCCCTGCAGGTAACCGTACATATCCAAACCCGCTGCATCAATTAAAATAATTCCTTTTAACGGATTGGCTATTCCAACTCGTTCAAAGTATTCTTTTTTAATACCTACCAAAGCTGCTAAGTGCCCGCCGGCAGAGTGGCCTGAAATAAATATTTTATCGGGGTCGCCGCCGAAAATCTTGATATTATCCTTTACCCATTTTACAGAAGTTGTTACATTCATCGCCATTTCATCATAACCCGCTTTCGGACTTTTTGGGTAATCTACAATTACAGTCACAACATCCTTTCTTGCCCATCGGGTTCCAAAAAAATTATAGAGTTCCTTTCTGCCTGAGTTCCAACTGCCGCC
>JBJXGJ010000185.1:0-6775 GCA_046153805.1 Ferruginibacter sp.
TTTGTACCATCCAGATATAACCATGCCCACCCACTTCCAAACCTGGTTTTTGCAGCATCGCTAAATTGTGTTTTAAGGTTTGCAAAGGAGCCAAAAGACTTATCAATTGCTGCCGCTAACTTGCCGGTAGGTTTATTGTCAGCTTTCTTGGGTTGCATGCTTTTCCAAAACATTTCGTGGTTATAATGCCCACCTGCATTATTACGCATTTTTATGCTGTATTTAGAAATCTTTGCAAGTACATCTTCCAAATTCTTTGTCATATCAACCCCTTCTGCTGTTGCTGCTTCTTTTACTGCCTTACTGTATGCTGCAGCGTGTTTGCTGTAATGTATTTCCATTGTTTTTGCATCTATCACATTCTCCAATGCGTCGTATGAGTAAGGCAACGGCTGCTGGTCAAAACCGGTGGCAAAAGCCTTTGGTATAACGAGCCTGTTAGATGGTGAGCAAGAGGTTAAAAAAGTAGATGCTGCAGCACTGCTTACTGTAACGATTGCTGCGCCTTTTACGGTGTTTTTTAAAAAACTTCTGCGGCTGTTGTTGTTGTTTTCCAAAATAAATGTATTTAAAGAGATTTTTTGCGAGGTGAAAATGATTTTACTTTTCTAAAAAAATTAAGGTATAGATCTTTGTTAAATAACTGCGAATCGTTCATTGCCTTGTAGGTAAAAAAGATACCCACTGGGGTTAATACAATTATAGCAAGCCACATGCCCAAAAACGGCGACACCACTTCCGTTTTTACAAATTTTTCTCCAAACATAGTAAGCAGGTGAAAAATTAAGAAGAAAACAATGGCAACAACCAGCGGCATTCCCAACCCGCCTTTGCGGATGATAGAGCCAAGTGGGGCACCTATAAAAAACAAAACCATACAGGCCAACGAGAAGGCAAATTTTCTTTGCCACTCTAACTTTAGGTTCATTATATTGAGCCGTTTTGTTTCATACTCGGTAGTATTAAAAAAAAGCGTATTTTTTATTTCTGATATTTTGGTGACAGATCTTTCGTAAAGAATATCTTCTGCACTATCAGGGAATAATTTTTCTCTTTTATTAAATTTTACTGCGGGCACATTTTTCCATTTTGCAGATGTATCATTTACGTATTTTAAAGATAAATGAAAATACTGCCCAACCATTTTGCCAAGGCTGTCTTTTATTACTTTAATTGAATCGATATTCTTGTTAAGTTGGGCTGCACTCAACATCTTTGAATCGTTTTTTAAGTCCTTCTCATCGCTTGCTTTTTGGTTAAAAGCGCTCAGGTCAAATAACTTTGTAAAGGTTTGAAATTGCAGCCTCACATATTCTGTAGCCGTATCGCCGTAGCTTCCTTTTTCCTGGTACCTGTTGCCATCTTTTAATTTAAACTCCAGGTAATTGTTATCAGGTGTTATTTGCATGCTTCCACTTTTTGCAACAATGGTATTTTCCTGTAGTGGGTTTGATTGTTCGTAAATAAGTACATTTTCAATTTTATCGCTGTTCTCATTTTTCTTACCAACTTTAATGGCATACTTATCTATATCCTGGTAAAAAATACCCTGCTTCATATTAAGGGCAGGTTTTTTTACAAGAATATCTCTATAAAGTGTTACAAATTTTAATTGAGAATAAGGAATAACATAATTGGCAAACAAAAAAGTAATGATGCAGAGGAGTACAGTAAACCAAACCAGTGGTCTCATAAACCTGAGCAGCGAAATACCTGCAGATTTTATGGCAACCAATTCAAAATTTTCGCCAAGGTTGCCAAACGTCATAATAGACGAAATCAAAATAGCGATAGGCATAGCAAGCGACGACAGCGTTGCGCTTGCATACCAAACAAATTTTACTATTGTTAAAAATGGTAACCCTTTGCCTACAAGGTCATCAATGTACTTCCACAATGTCTGCATCATCAATACAAAAAATGCAATAAAAAATGTAACGACAAACGGCCCAAGAAAAGATTTGAGAATAAGTTTATCTAATTTTTTAAACATAGCGGCTGTATAAAAGCTTTAATTTTATCCTTAATTTTTAAACATGGATATCCCTGCAAAAGTAATACTTTCAAATGGCGAACTTGCTATGGCATGCAATACAAATGTCATTTTAACGAAACGTGCCATTATTGAAAGTGCGTCTATGCTTTTCAACAGCAATATTGATATTGTTACCCATACTTTTAAAGATATTATTGCAGGCGATAAAAAGCTAACGGCATCTGTTCCTAAAATTTCTAAAGGAGAAAGTTATAACGGTTTCCCTTATGTGCTAATGGACTATCCGGCATTGTTTGGCAAAGAAAATATTTTTGGGGTCCGCACCATGTTTTGGTGGGGTAATTTTTTTAGAATAACCCTTCATTTAAAAGGTAGTTACAAAAATAAATATGCACCTATTATTTTAAAAAATTTACAATTGGAAAATGATGTTTATCTAGCAGTAGGTGACAAGGAGTGGGAACACCAGTTTGAAGGCAATAATTTTGCAATTTTTGCTGCCATAAGCAATGTTCAAAAGCAACGCATAGCAGAGAAAAACTTTCTTAAAATAGCTTTAAAATACGAACTGCATCATTGGAATATGATGCAGTCAATATTACCCATTGGGTATAAAAAAATAGCAAGCCTTTTAAAACCTTAGCTTCCAATTCTGTGAAAAAGATCTTTCACCTGGTATTCCCACAATTGGGTCTGGTCTTTAATATCTTTTTTTTCTGCAAAATCAGCTATAAGTAGAATTGTCTGGTTGGTAACTTCCGATTTTTCAATCCGAAATTCAAAATATTCGTCTTTGGGGCCATGTAACCAGCGAAAACGAATAAATTTATTATCCTCTTTATCCAGAACTTCTGCCTTTTCGTCTGTACCGTTCCATCCAAAAGTGTAAACACCGTCTCTGTCATCAACCTTATCTGCAAACCATTCCTGGAGAGCAGATGCACTGCTTAAAAAATCATACAAAATAGCGGGTGAACTGCGAACAGGATATTCTAAAGTATATAAAACTTTCTTACTCATTTCTTATTTATTAATGCTTGTATTCTGCAATTATAGATAAAAAATTAACGTGAACTTTTTTTTATTTTTTATTTTCATCGGTTTTATATATTTTATCAAAAAGTAACCGGGTCATTTCTGTAAAATTCTATTTGATAAGGATTGAGTTTTTTATCCGAAATTCGCAAAAATTAAAACGATTTTAATGGCAATTGATATAAAAGTTCCTACAGTTGGCGAAAGTATAAGTGAGGTAACCCTTGTAAAGTGGCTTAAAAATGATGGCGAGTACGTACAAAGAGATGAAGTAATAGCAGAGCTGGAGAGCGAAAAGGCAACGTTTGAGGTAAATGCAGAGCAGGCAGGTGTGGTAAAACAAGTGGCAAAAGAAGGAGACACATTGGCCATTGGCGATGTTGTTTGTAGCATAGATACCGAAGCTTCAAGGCCCGAAGCCACAGCAGAACAAAAAGCAGAACCTGCCAAAGAAGAAGCACCGGCTGTGAAGACGCCAACTGAAGCTGTTGCATCTGTTGGCAAACAAGAAATAAAAGTTGATATAAAAGCTACACCTGTAGCAGCGGCTATCATAGCAGATAAAAAAGTGGACAGCAATAAAATAACCCCTACTGGCGAAAACGGCAAAATAATAAAGCAGGATGTATTAGAGGCATTGAATAACCCCGGCAGAAACCCCGTTGCTGCCATGTTTAGCAGAAATGAACGTCCCGAAAAAATGAGCAATCTTCGCAAAACAATCAGCAGAAGATTGGTAGAGGCTAAAAATTCAACGGCTATGCTCACCACTTTTAACGAAGTGGATATGACGGCCATTATGGATGTTAGAAAAAAATCGAAAGATAAGTTTAAAGAACAGCATGGCGTAACCCTTGGATTTATGAGCTTTTTTACAAAAGCATGTTGTTATGCTTTGCAAAAGTTTCCTTCGGTAAATGCTTACCTAGATGGGGAGAATATTTTATTTCACGATTATTGTGATATATCTATTGCAGTAAGTGCACCTAAAGGCTTGGTGGTACCGGTTATACGCAATGCAGAAAGTTTAAGCATGGCAGGTGTGGAAGCAGCGGTGGTGGAGCTTGCAACAAAAGCAAAGAACAATAAACTTACCATCGAAGAAATGAGTGGTGGCACATTTACCATTACCAACGGTGGTATTTTTGGCTCTATGATGAGCACACCAATCATTAACATTCCACAAAGCGCCATTTTGGGAATGCACAACATTGTAGAACGGCCAATGGCAATAAACGGGCAGGTTGTTATTCGCCCTATGATGTACGTAGCATTAAGCTATGATCATAGAATCATTGATGGAAGAGAATCAGTAGGTTTTTTGGTATTGGTAAAACAATTATTGGAAAATCCTGCATTACTCTTGTTTGGTAAAGACCCTGTTGATGCCTTGCTCGAATTGTAATGATATTATAAAATAAAAAATGGCTTTTTCATTTATCTGGAAAAGCCATTTTTCATATCACAAACCTTATGTTTATAAGAAGAATAGAAAAGAAGGACAATGCGGCTGTTGCAAATATTGTACGTTCGGTATTAATGGAAATGGGCGCACCTAAAGTTGGTACCGCTTATGCTGATCCAAATCTTGACACTATGTTTGAAACCTACCAAAAAGCAAATGCTGTTTACTTTGTAATTGAAAGCGATGGTGAAGTTGTTGGATGTGCAGGTATTGATAGATTAGCGAATGTAACAGCCAATATTTGTGAACTGCAGAAAATGTATTTTCTGCCTAAAACCAGAGGGCTTGGCATGGGTAGTAAAATGATGGAGGCCTGTATGGCAGAAGCAAGAGCATTTGGGTACGAAAAATGCTATCTGGAAACCATGCCGTACATGGCAGCTGCGCAGGAGCTCTACAAAAAATCGGGCTTTTATTATATTGATGAGCCAATGGGTAACACCGGTCACACATCTTGTCCGGTTTGGATGATGAAAGACTTGGGGTAAGATTTTCAAATGCTGTTTTCAGATTTGCCTAGATAAAAAGAAAAGAATGTTTGGCGAGACCAGATAAGAAAGCGAGAAAAATTCACAAATGCAACTGATCACCTCCTTCTACAAAATCAACTTACATTTTCCCCAAAAAAAATTACATTGAGCCACCATCATTCACATTTGAGTTCTGCTGTAAAGGTTATACAGACCCAGCAGCAAGGTGAGCCATTGGTACACCACCTTAAAAGATTTTTTGCTGCAGATAAAAAGTTTGGCTCCAAAGACCGCAAGCATATTGCTTCCCTTTGTTACAATTATTATCGCCTTGGCAAAGCACTCAAAAATACACCTGTTGAAGAAAGAATTGTGATAGCAGCTTTTGTATGCAATGGGGAAAACAGTCCTTTTCTTGCAGCTGTAAATCCTTCGTTTAATGAAAAAATAGAACTGTCTTTAACGGACAAATTAGCGTTTGTAGGGATTGATACATTCGATATTTTTCCCTTTATGGATGAGCTTGGAATAGAAGTGCATCGGGAGAAATTCGCCCTGTCATTTTTATCGCAGCCCTTGTTCTTTTTAAGAATTAGGCCGGGGAAAGAAGCGATGGTAGTTGAAAAACTTGCCCAGAATAAAATTGAATTTGAAGAGATAACAACCTCGTGCCTGGCATTGCAACAGGGTTTTAAAACAGAACAGTTTTTTGAGATTAATAAAGAAGTAGTTGTGCAGGATCGCAACTCTCAGAAGGTATTTAAGTATTTGCAACAGCCCGATGTTTTTTTAAAAAAAGATATCAGTGTTTGGGATTGCTGCGCTGCAAGTGGTGGAAAATCAATACTGTTGCACGATGTGTTACATGGGCATGTGCAGCTACATGTTTCTGATGTTCGGGCAGGTATTTTAAGTAACCTCCGCGTTCGTTTTAAAGAGGCAGGCATAAAAAAGTACGATGCTTTTACGGTAGATCTGTTGCAGGAAAATGTTGTAGATATTAATAATAAGTTTGACCTTATTATTTGCGATGTGCCTTGCAGTGGCAGTGGCACATGGGCCCGTACACCTGAGCAACTTGTATTTTTTACTGCCCAAAAAATAGTGGAATATGCTGTCATGCAATACAAAATTGCAGCCGAAGCCCTTAAACATTTAGATAAAAGTGGCTTGTTTTTTTATATTACCTGCTCGGTATTTAAAAACGAAAATGAAGAAGTAGTTGATTACTTACAAAAAAAATTCTGCTTACAAATCCTGCAAATGGAATACCTAAAAGGTTATGAAACCAAGGCCGATACTATGTTTGTGGCTGTGTTATCGTTTTAAAATTTTAATATTATCAAGTTTTTTATCGTGGGCAAGTACAATGCCTCGGCGACTCACGGTTAGCTAGGTTGGTCGCAAACGCGATTGCGAAGTAGCCATCGCGGGCAAGGACTTTCAAAGCTTTCTTTTTTTGCCCTTTTTGGCAGCGCATCGGGTCGTCAGATCCCCCCTTTGGGGAGTGGGGGATCTATCTGCTCAGGTGTTGTTGGTGCGGTTGGCTGCTTATTTGCACTGCACACCAACAATGGCCAATGTAAAAAGCCTTAAAACTGCGTTGTTATTAGGGGCAGTTCTGTGGCTTTACAATTTTTAAAACTCTCACTGTCATATTGCGGCTTTGCGGGTATTTACCCAGGGAAAACGCTTTTAAAAAAATTATGTAAACGTTAATAGGCTTATATTTACAACATTGGTAGATGGTCTGCCAATAAAAAAAATGACCACACCCGGCTCCCAAAATAGCTCAGCAATATTTAAAGA
>JBJXGJ010000186.1:0-9988 GCA_046153805.1 Ferruginibacter sp.
GATAAATGGTATAAATCTGCGGCTTGCTGGTGTGTCCCTTTTTTCTTTTTTAAATAGTCTATTACTAAAATACGTTTAGTTTCTTGGCTATCTTTTGTACCTCTTTTTTTCATTATCCAAAGATACAAAAAAAATATTTAATATAGCACTAAATTATGCACTTATTAATATAAGGGAGAGACCGAATAAATGATGCGTAGGAATTGTAAGATTACAGCCCCAAGATTTTCTCAAAAACTTTAACCAAAAAAGTTTTGAAACTACTTACACGGTTTGCAATTTCCCCTCTGGAGGGGATTAAGGATGGCTTTTATTATCTTCGCACAAATATTAAAATATGTTTCGTACTCACACCTGCGGCGAGTTAAAAATGGTCGATGTAAATAAAGATGTAACCCTTGCCGGATGGGTACAAACGGTGCGCAAATTTGGTAGTATTACGTTTGTAGATCTTAGGGATAGATATGGTATCACGCAGTTACTTTTTAATGAAAGTTTGAATGAAGTGCTGGATAAAAATCCGTTAGGGCGTGAATATGTATTACAGGTTACCGGTAAAGTGAGCGAACGCAGCAGCAAAAATGAAAATATTGACACCGGTGATATTGAGATTGCGGTGGTGAGTTTTACGATTTTAAATAAATCAATCACGCCGCCGTTTACGATACAAGATGATACCGATGGTGGCGATGAATTGCGCATGAAATATCGATATTTAGACCTTCGTAGAAATGCGGTAAAGAAAAATTTGGAACTGCGTTACGCCGTTGGCAGAAGCACCAGAAATTATTTGCATGAAAATAACTTCATGGACATTGAAACGCCCTTCTTAATAAAAAGCACGCCCGAAGGTGCAAGAGATTTTGTGGTACCAAGCAGAATGAATGGTGGACAGTTTTATGCCTTGCCACAATCACCACAAACATTTAAGCAGTTGCTTATGGTGAGTGGTTACGACCGTTATTACCAAATAGTAAAATGCTTTAGGGATGAAGATTTGCGTGCTGATCGTCAACCCGAATTTACACAGATTGATTGCGAAATGTGCTTTGTAGAACAGGAAGATATTTTACAAATGTTTGAAGGATTGGTACGCCGTATTTTTAAAGATGTAAAAAATATAGATTATACAGAAACCATTGAGCGCATGACGTGGATGAATGCCATGTGGACTTACGGCAATGACAAACCGGATATAAGGTTTGATATGAAGTTGTGTAATTTAAAATTTCCGAGGCATAGTTTTACCTCGCCCCCCGCCCTCTCCAAGGGAGAGGGAGCTGGGAGCGCCGAAACAAATAACAGCTCTCTAAATATTGGAGACTCGTCTACTCCCTCTCCTTTGGAGAGGGTTAGGGGTGAGGTCTCCTTTGGAGAGGATTTAGGTGAGGTTTCTTCAAGGGAAATTTACCCTGACATTTCACATTTGATATCCGGTGTAGATTTTAAGGTTTTTGATGACGCTGAAACAGTTGTTGCTATTGCTGCACCTGGCTGTGCAGAATATACCCGCAAGCAAACAGACGAACTTACAGAATGGGTGAAACGGCCACAAATAGGAATGAAGGGATTGGTATTTATTAAATGCAATGCAGACGGAACTTTTAAAAGCAGCATTGATAAATTTTACGATGCCGAAAAATTAAAAGCTATTGCAGCAGCAGCAAATGCAAAACCAGGAGATTTAATTTTGATCGTTGCAGGTGCAGAAGAACGTACACGCAAAGCTGCAAGCGACCTTCGTATGCACATGGCCACAACGCTTGGGTTGCGCAGGGCAGACGATTTTAAATTGCTTTGGGTATTGGATTTTCCGCTTTTTGAATACGCGGAAGAAGACAATCCCTCAAATGGTGGGGCAGGCAGATGGGTAGCAAGGCACCATCCGTTTACATCGCCTAAGCCAAGCGATATCGCCACTATGATTGACAACAATCCTGCAATTGAAAATGCTGCCGAATACCTTAAACACCCTTATGCAAACATTAAAGCAAATGCGTATGATATGGTGCTGAATGGTAACGAAATTGGTGGTGGCAGTATTCGTATTTTTCAAAAAGAATTACAACAGAAAATGTTTGCTGCGCTTGGTATGGATGAGGCAGAACAGCAGCATAAGTTTGGTTTCTTACTGGGCGCTTTTGAATATGGCGCTCCACCGCATGGTGGGCTGGCATTTGGTTTTGATAGACTCTGCGCAATTTTGGGTGGCAGCGAAAGCATTAGAGATTTTATTGCGTTCCCTAAAAATAACAGCGGAAGAGATGTAATGATAGATGCGCCAAGCACTATTGATGATAAACAGTTTGATGAGTTGCAGATAAAGTTGGATTTGAAATAGATTCATTAACGAGGAGAAAAGAGTGAAGGAGTTTTAGCAGAGAAGAAAATTTGTTATGCTATGCAAACAAGCGGTTTGGGAAGGGCTTTTTTCAGCAAATAAATTAACATCAAATTGAAATCTAACCCACTGTCTAATTGTTATCTTTAATATTCAATTTGAAGTATATAATTATTGAAATGTCAAAAGGGCCAAGTCCAAAAAAGATAAAGAATATTCTTTCAAAAAGAAAGTCATTAAACAAAGCTATTAAACTAACCGATTTTTTTGGAAAGCTTCGGGATATCGAGGATGGTTTAAAATTTCAAAAAAAGTGCGGAGAAAATAAAAAGCAAAACATACCCTAGAATTCTAATTAACATTTTAGTTAACTTTCCAATAAATTTTTATTCATGAAACGCATCGTTTTATTTTCAATCACTACTCTCCTATTTTTCTCCTGCAAAAAAAGCAATACGGATTTAATTATCACTGAACTTGTGCCTCCAATTGCCGCAAGTACACAACTCAATGCTTCCTATGGAGCCGATCCATTACAAAAAATGGATATTTATCTTCCGGCAGGAAGAACAACAACTAGCACCAAATTAATCATTATGGTACATGGTGGTGCATGGTATGGAGGAGATAAATCCGATATTACCGCATTTGTAGATACCCTAAAAAAAAGGCTGCCTAATTATGCCATCATTAATATAAATTATCGGCTTGCAACTACACCATTAACCACTTTCCCAACTCAGGAAAATGATGTAAAATCTGCTGTAGATTTTATTTACGGTAAAAAATCGGAATATAATATTTCAGATAAATTTGCGATGATTGGCGTTAGCGCGGGTGCGCACCTCGCATTGTTGCATGCCTACAAATACAGCAACAGTGTAAAAGTAAAAGCAGTAGTAGATTTTTTTGGCCCCACAGATATGACTGACATGTATAACAGCCCTGCTTCTCCCCTGGCTCCTTCATCTGACATTGCCCTGCTTTTTAATGGAGCAACGCCCACAACAAATGCTACACTTTACACCCAAAGTAGTCCAATAACTTTTGCCAACGCACAGGCAGTACCAACGATTATTTTACATGGCGGACAAGACCCAATTGTAAGAGTTACACAAGCCACCAATTTAAGAGACAAATTAATTTCTTTTAATATTCCACAGCAATATGTTTTTTATCCTACAGAAGGTCATGGCTGGGCAGGTGCACTGCTTACAGACTCCTTCGATAAAATACAGGCATTTCTTACACAATATGTTCAATAAAATAATTTTAAAAATAATCTTAACTGCTGCGCTTACACTAAGTGCGGCTGTTTTTTTATACGCCCAAAATAACGGCCCTTACTTTAAAGATGCGCTCAAAGAAAACAGAGAAAAATTTTACAAAAAAATTATAATCAGTATTAATAAAAATTTAAGCCTGCCATTTACAGCGGAAAATGAAGATCAACTCCGAAGTGCATTTTACAACATTGGCTTGGTAAAATATAAAACTACTTTTGTAAATAATAGAATTGATAGTGCTGTAAAAACAATGCGACTGCGCAGTGAAGATTATCAAAAAGCGTTGATCAACCTAATAAACAGCGATTACCCAAAAAAATATGCATCCTACGTCTTTGCCATATTTAAAAAAACGACAGATGCCAAACTAATGGCCATGGCCGCAAATTATTTATTGCCAACCGTTACCCCTATGCAGGTAAAAGCAATGCAACTGCAAACAAATACACTGCTTACTCAAAGTACAGATAACGCCATATTATATGAGCTGACCGAACAGCTAAAAAATTATAATAAAAAGATCGTTACACCGTCAATAAAAACATTTTTTGCAAAAAATTATTTACCGGGGCAGGTATTGGTATTTAGTTTTCAGCGAAAAGATAGAAATTATCCCGGTCTTACTTTGGTAAGAGATACAGCAGGGGATTTTGTAAAAAATGAAGATGGAAATTACTTTGCTGTGGGGCAACTAGCCCGCAGTTTAAGCAACATGCCCGGTTATATAACCAATGGCAACACGCCGCAGGGAATTTTTAAAATGAACGGATTTGATACTTCTTCCAATTTTTTTATTGGTCCTACCACAAATATCCAGCTTTCGATGCCGCACGAGTACCATCCTTTTGTTGTAGATGGTAATTTGCTTGATACAACATGGTCGTTGCAACAATACAAAGATCTACTGCCAAATAATTTTAGAAATTATCACCCAATTTACGGTACTTTTTATGCAGGCAAAGCAGGGCGTACCGAAATTATTTCACACGGCACTACCATTGATACAAGTTTTTATACAAACCAATCATACGCACCATATTCACCTTCGGCAGGCTGCCTTTGCACAAAAGAAATCTGGAGCAATAAAACCGGTTATTTACAAATAAGCGATCAGTTACTACTTACGCAGGCTATACAAAAAGCAGGCGGCCCATATGGGTATTTAATTGTTGTCGAACTTGATGATAAAAAACAAGCAGTTAAACTAAAAGATATTCTTTCTTTGATAAAATAATTTTTAGGAGCATCGGTAGCAGAATATTTCTCAGCGGTGGTTTCCGGCTATTCGTTGCTGCCGTTCAAAGGCAACGGCATTCACTGCTATCCGGGCTATGCTCATCTAATAATCTTTTTTCAACTTTTATTATGGTGGCTGTAAAACGTTCGAATTAAAACTTACAGTAAATTTTATCATTTAAAAATACTCGCTATTTTAAAAAAAATTGCTAATACGAAACTTCAATAATTTTTAATTAACTTAACCTCCAAAATGGCAAAAATTTCAATCATTTCAGCAAGTGTAAGAACGGGTAGAAACAGCCACCGAGTGGCTCTTTATTTTGACAGCTATATAAACGATCATAAAATCGCCACAACGGAAATACTCGATTTGATGGAATATAATTTTCCTCTATTTGAAGAACGCTTAAAATTTCAAAAAGATCCTTCCCCAAAAACATTAGAATTTGCTGAAAAAATTAAGGCTTCCGATAGTATTATAATTGTAACACCGGAGTATAATGGTGGCTACCCTGCCAGTTTAAAAAATGTAATAGACCTTCTGCAGGAAGAATGGTTACACAAACCCATTGGCATTGCAACAGTATCCGCAGGGCCGTTTGCCGGCACACAATGCATAACTTCTTTGCAGTTTAGTTTATGGAAAATGAAAGCGTGGACAATAACAGAACATTATGCTGTTGCAAAAGTGCAGGATGCTTATGACGAAGCAGGAAAAGCAATTGACAAAGAAGCTACAGATAAAAGAGCTGCAGTTTTTGTAAAAGAACTGATAAGGTGCATCGAGATGAAAAAATAGACATTTCAATATTTTTTCGAAAGGTTTCAATTCCCATATTTGAAAACAGATAAGAAATCGTGAAAGAACCTGGTACAACAATCATCTTGAAAGTACTTGAGCCTACTAAAAAAGCAAAGCATAAAAACAAGCAAAAGATTCTCAAATTTTGAAGCCATGTTCACCGATAAAATCTAAGCAAAATTTAAATTCGTTCCCGCAAAACAGGATTATACAAAACAAAAACTAACACATGAAAATTATTATTGCAGTTGCAATTACATTGGCCAGTATTACACCTGCCAATCCGCTTTTTTCGCAAGCAAAACCAAAAGCAGATTCTGTAAAAACAAATAAAAATGATGCATGGCAGCCTTCGACTTTTAGTGGGCTCAAATTTAGAAATATTGGTCCTGCACTTGTATCGGGTCGTATTGTAGATCTTGCCGTGAATCCAAAGAACATTTCAGAATATTACATAGCCACTGCCAATGCCGGCATTTGGAAAACGAACAATGCAGGCACGACTTTTATACCGTTGTTTGACAATGAAGCATCGTTTTCTATGGGCTGTGTAACCATAGACCCAACCAACGTAAATGTAGTGTGGGCGGGCAGTGGCGAAAATAATAACCAGCGTGTTGCAGGCTATGGCGATGGTGTTTATAAAAGTGAAGATGCAGGTAAAAGCTGGAAAAACATGGGCCTAAAAACTTCTGAGCACATTGGCAAAATTGCTATAGACCCAACAAACGCAGATGTTGTTTATGTTGCAGCATATGGACCATTGTGGGCAAGTGGTGGCGAAAGAGGAATTTACAAAACCACGGACGGCGGTAAAACATGGAAAGCTGTTTTAACAGTGAGTGAAAATACCGGATTTAACGAAGTAATGATAGACCCAAGAAACACCAACATAATTTACGCAGCAGCGCACCAACGCCAGCGGAAAGTTTTCACATACATAGGTGGTGGGCCCGAAAGTGCATTGTACAAGAGCACCGATGGCGGAACAACCTGGAGCAAAGCTATGAAGGGCTTGCCTACAGACATAAATATTGGCAGAATAGGAATGGCAATGAGCCCAGTAAATCCTGACTATTTATTTGCCATTGTAGAAACTGCAGATCCCGCTAAGGGCGGGGTATTCGCATAGACAGACCGTGGTGCAAGCTGGGAAAAAAGAGGGCCGTTTTTTAACAGCGGCAATTATTATCAGGAAATATTTTGTGACCCAAAAAACATTGATAAAATATATGCCATGGATGTATATGCCAAAGTAAGTGAAGACGGTGGCAAAACATTTAAAAATATTGGCGATAAAAACAAGCATGTAGATAACCATGTAATATGGATAAACCCGGCCAATACACAACATTATATAGAAGGTTGCGATGGTGGCCTCTATGAATCATTTGATGCAGGACAAAACTGGAATTTTAAAGCAAGCCTACCCATAACCCAATTTTACAAAGTATCGCTCGATAACAGCTTGCCTTTTTACAATGTATATGGCGGCACACAGGATAATTTTAGTTTAGGTGGCCCGAGTAGAACAAAAAGTGAGAATGGCATTGTGAACAGCGACTGGTTTATAACAAATGGCGGTGATGGTTTTGAGAGCCAGGCAGATTATAAAGACCCTAACACCATTTATGCAGAATCGCAATACGGAGGTATTGTTAGGTATGATAAGCTCACGGGAGAAAAAGTAAATATTCAGCCTATAGAAGATGAAGGAGCACCTGCTTTGCGCTGGAATTGGGACGCACCAATGCTCATTTCAAAACACGATCATAAAAGGTTGTATTTGGGTTCAAACATCGTGTATAGAACTGATGACCAAGGCAGCAGTTGGAAAAAAATTAGTGGTGATATGAGCCGCGGTATTGACAGAAACAAACTGGAAGTAATGGGCAAGGTATGGCCTGTAGAGGCGGTCGCAAAAAACCAGTCAACCGATATTTATGGACAAACAACTACCATTGCAGAATCACCATTAGATGAAAATATATTGTATGTAGGCACTGACGATGGGCTTATACACGTAACATTAGATGGCGGAAAAAACTGGAACAAAATTGATAACATAAGTGGTGTACCAACCCGAACTTATGTAAACCAGATCATTGCATCATCTACAAATAAAAATGTAGCATACGCTGCCTTTAACCACCACCGATATGGCGATTTTAAACCGTATCTTTTTAAAACAACAGATGCGGGCAAAACATGGTTACCTATACAAAACAATTTACCTGTAAGAGGCACTTTTTACTGCATTGCAGAAGATAATATTAACGGAAATCTTTTATTTGCAGGTACAGAATTTGGCGTTTATTTTTCTGCAAATGCAGGCGAAAGCTGGACACAATTAAAAGGTGGCTTACCAAATGTTGCTGTAAAAGATATGGAAATACAAAAAAGGGAAAGTGATCTTGTAATTGCAACTTTTGGTCGTGGCTTTTATGTAATGGATGATTACAGCCCTTTAAGAAATTTAACCAAAACAGATATGGAGAAAACCGCCTTTATAGCTCCTATTAAAAAGTCATTGATGTATCTTGAATCGACACCATTGGGCGTTAGAGATAAAGGCTTTCAGGGAGAAAGTTACTGGAATACACCTAACCCAAAACCAGGTGCTGTATTTACCTATTATTTAAAAAATGACATCAAAACACTTAAAGAAAAAAGACAGCTGGCAGAAGCCGACAAGATAAAAAAAGGTGAAGCGCCATATTATCCATCAATAGATTCTCTAAGAAAAGAAGATGCCCAGCCTGCGCCCTATCTTATTTTCAACATTAGTGATGATGCGGGAAATGTTGTGAGAAGATTAAAAACTGCAGCAAAAAAGGGATTAAACCGTATTACTTGGGATTGTAGAAGTGAAGCAACTTCAGCCATCAATTTTTCCTCGTTTGACGAAACAAATGTTTTTAATGACAGAGTAAGGGGAATCTTCGTAGCACCAGGCAATTACACCGTATCGCTCAGTAAATTTGAAGATGGGGACTTTACGGAACTTGTACCAAAACAAACATTTGCAATAGAGGCATTAAATATGGCAGGCTTATCTATTACAGATAAAAAAGAATTGATGGACTTTGGCAAAAAAGTAAGTGAGTTAAAAAGAGTACTAGATGCTACAAACGCTTATAAAAACGAACTGTCAAATAAATTAAGGTTTATAAAAGAGGCCATTCAAAAAACCTCAACAATAGACCAGACAACTATTAAAAACATTTTACAATTAGAAAACAGATTAGATGCTGCAGATAAATTATTGAACGGAGACGATGCACTCACCAAAAGAGAATTTGAAGCGCCAACATCAGTTTCAGCACGCATTGGAAACATAATGCAGAACTTAATGAACACAACTACTGCAGCTACCAAATCATACAGAAATTCTTACATTGTTGCAGGAAAACAATTTTCGCCAATATTGGAAGAAATAAAAAATGTGGGCGAAGACATAAAAAAATTAGAAAATTTATTGGAACAAAAGGGTGCTCCATACACACCCGGAAGAATTCCTGACTGGAAAATGTAAGAGATAATTGGTAAATATATGCCCGGTTCATAGTGCTTAAATCCACATGAGCTGGGCATGTTTGGTACAGTTAAACCTTACAAAAATTGGTACCTATTCATGTTCAAAAACAAGTAATGCATTACGTTCTGCTGTAGCAATGCATTACATGGTTAAACCAAACCAACAATTGTAATAGTAATAATAGTAATAAACTTAATTTATAAAACTACAGCACCACAAATCCATTTTCTTCCACTACCGTATTTTCAATTAATGTTGTAGTTGCAGAAAAAGTTTTAATAAATTCTTTGTTTCCTACCTGCAAGTTGAAAATTAATTGCTGACCATCTTTCTTCTCAATTTTAAATGCTTGAAAAGGAGTTTTCACTTTCCAGTTTTGTGTATACAACTCACCTTCCTGCCTGTCGCTTATTTTTAAAACGCTGCCTTTTTCGTTCAGTCCTTTTACTTCAACCTGAAAACAGAGATAGTTATCTTCTGTACCGGTAAATTTTACAAAAAAATTATCTTCAATCTTTGCTGCTGCGAACGATTGAGCTTTTAGGGTACCACCAATTAAAAAAGTTGCTACAATTACCGTTAGTACTACTTTTAAATTTTTCATCTTTATTAAATTAAGTTTTTAAATTAAAAATGTCCTACTGCTGTAAAGCATTAAAATCATTTTGATACTGTAAAATTAATAGACAATAAATGTGAAATGAAACGAACTTTAGTTAACTTTTATTACTGCAAAAATAAATACTCCCTGCTGAAAGCCTTTGTAATTAGGGCTTTAAAGG
>JBJXGJ010000278.1:0-4245 GCA_046153805.1 Ferruginibacter sp.
GGCAAAACTGGCTTTTTCCTACCTACAATATAGCGCAAATGAGGCAGGACGATTTTGCTTGGTTTAACAGGCGAATGAAAAGCCTGCAAAAATATTTTGATGCATTAAGAATAGATCATGTACTTGGACTATTTAGAATTTGGAGTATCCCCAAAAATCAGGTAAATGGCACAATGGGTATTTTTGTACCAGCTATTCCTCTAAAACTTGGCGACTTTACACATGCAGGTTTGTTCTTTAATGAAGAAAGATTATGCAACGCATACACAACCGATGAAGTTTTAAATGAAATTTTTGGAGATGATGTCACAGCCATAAAAACCATTTTCCTTGATGGTCTTTCCCTAAAAAAAGAATTGAACGATCAGCAAAAAATAGAAAAATACTTGATCAGCAATCCTGAATTTATAAAGTACAAACAGCAGCTATTCGATATTGTTGCAAATGTGATTTTACTAAAAGATTTTTCAGAAAAGGGTGGTTATCATTTTCGGATTAACGTGCAACAGACAATTTCGTACAAGCATTTAACCGAAACAGAAAAGTATATAATTGATAGCCTGTATAAACGATATTTTTTTGAAATGCAGAACGCCTTATGGGAACAGGAAGGCAAAGCAACGTTAAAAATGCTTACAACAGCCACAAATATGTTGGTCTGTGCCGAAGATCTTGGTATGGTGCCTGCGTTTACCGAAAAGGTGTTGCAAGGGCTTGATATATTGTCATTGCAAGTGCAACAAATGCCTAAAGAAAGCAATGCTGATTTTTCAGATACAAAAGAAGCCGCCTATGGCTCAGTGGTAATGCCTGCCACCCACGATATGGCGCCAATACGGCTCTGGTGGGAACAAAACAGACCGACAGCACAGCTTTTTTACAACAGCATATTAAAAGAAATGGGTAATGCTCCCTATTTTTGTGAACCATGGATTTGCAAAAAAATAATTGAATTACACCAGCAATCACCGGCCATGTGGAGTGTTTTTTTGCTACAGGATTTGCTCGCAATAAACGGTAAAATTCGAAGACCGGTGCCTACAGAGGAAAGAATTAATGACCCTGCAAACCCAAAACAAATCTGGAATTACAGAATGCACTTAACCATCGAAACTTTAATGCAACAAGATGACTTGAATAATGAAATAAAAGAAATGATAACGGCTGCAGGACGATAAATTCGTTGCTATTAATTTTTACATTGACAAAAAATTCTTTAGCATTTACAAAAAACAATAAAATGATTAGGCTTTCTTACAAAAAAATAAATCTTCCTTTTACTTATCCTTTTACTATTTGTAAAGGAACAAAAACGCACCAGCCATCGCTTATTGTGCGCCTCGATTATTTTGGACAGACCGGTTATGGCGAGGCTCCGGCCATTAATTACTACGATATTACTGTTGAAAAAATGATGGCCGACCTGGAAGAAAAAAAAGTTTTTGTAGAGAAATTTTCACTCAGTGACCCCGAGCGTTATTGGCACTATCTGCATCATTTATTTCCTAAAAACCCTTTTCTCGTTTGTGCACTTGATATGGCGGCATGGGACATTTATGGCAAAATGAAACGCAAGCAACTTCATGATTTGTGGGGACTTGATGTAGCCAATGCGCCCCTCACAGATTACACAATAGGTATAGATACTGTGGAAATGATGACAAAAAAAATGACGGAAAAACCTTGGCCTATTTATAAAATTAAAGTTGGGTTTGATGGAGATGTAGAAATGGTTGCAGCACTTAGAAAACATACCGATGCCATTTTTAGGGTAGATGCTAATGCAGGCTGGACGCTTGAACAATCCATGCATAAAATACCATTGCTAAAAGACCTTGGTGTTGATATGATAGAACAGCCGCTGGCAAAAGATGACTGGGCAGGTATGAAAACTTTGTTTACCAATTCTATATTGCCTTTATATGCAGATGAAGCATGCGTAAAAGAAGAGGACGTGCTGATGTGCCCAGATCATTTCCATGGTATAAACATCAAGCTTACAAAATGTAGTGGCATTACGCCTGCAAAAAGAATGATTACAAAAGCACGTGAACTTGACCTGCTTGTAATGATTGGATGTATGAATGAATCGTCTGTAGGTGCAGCTGCAATTGCACAATTGGCGCCACTTGTAGATCATTTAGATATGGATGGACCTTTGTTATTGGCTGAGGATATTGCCACCGGGGTAACCTTTAACGAAGGCAAAATAATATACACAGCAGGTACCGGTTTAGGGATAGAAATGTGGGAGTGGTAATGGATTTGTACAAATATTTACCGTATTAAAATTCATTTTTATTCAAGGTAGAATACTTTATTCCTATTAATCTGGATTAGTATAATCTTTCGATATCCTTCCTCACTAAAATTATTTTCTTTACATTGCTCGCCCATTTAAAAAGTACAATGCAAAAATATTTATTTATAGACCGTGATGGTACACTGCTCCAAAGCCCGCCACCAGGCGGACAAGTAGATTGTTTTGAAAAATTACATTTTTACCCGCATGTTATAACGTGGCTTGGTAAAATTGCAAGAGAATTGCCTTTCAAACTTGTGGTTGTTACCAACCAAAACGGATTGGGTTCACCGATGTTTCCACATGAATTATTTTTGCCTGCGCAAAATTTTATGATGGAAGTTTTCAACAACGAAGGAATCTTTTTTGAGGAAGTTATAGTAGATGATTCGCTGCCAGAACAAAACTCGCCATTGCGCAAACCACGCATTGGAAGAATGATAAAATATTTAGAAAATGATGCGATAGATATTACCAACTCATTTGTAATTGGCGATAGACTGACCGATGTGCAGTTTGCAAAAAATATGGGTTGCAAAGGTATTTTTATAAACCCTGAAAATATGCGAGGTCAAACAGAATTAATAGATTCAGTTGAAGAATTAAGAACCAATTGGGTAGCTGTTGCTACCCATAACTGGCAGAATATTTATGAATTTCTGGCGAAGAAATAATATTTATTGCTAACAAAAAAGCACACCTGAAAATAGTGTGCTTTTTTATAGTACCTTTTTATTATTACCAGATGTTTACCCTTAAACTATCTTCTCTGTACATTTTATCGCCATTTTTTATGCCGAATGCTTCATAAAACTCGGGTATGTTTACAAAAGGTCCGTTTACTCTTTCTTTCGCAGGCGAGTGTACATCGGTCATAACCAGGTTTGCAAGTCTTTCTTTGCGCTGGGTGTATAACCAACCAAGTGAATAGCCCAAAAAGTAACGCTGCATTTGTGTGAGCCCTGCAATTTTTTCGTTCTTTTTAAATGCCTCCGTTTTCTTAAATGCATCAAGACCCAATAGGACGCCACCAAGGTCTGCAATGTTTTCGCCTTGGGTTGCATCGCCGTTTATGTGTAATGTATCAACCGGGTTAAATTCGTTAAACTGATTAATGATAAATTTGGCTCTTTTAGAAAATTCTTCACCATCTTTTTTATTCCACCAGTCCTTTAAATTTCCCTTATCATCGTATTGTCTTCCCTGGTCATCAAAGCCATGTGTAATTTCGTGACCTACTGTAGATGCAGCTGCGTAGCCGTACACAAGCGCATCGTCCAGTTCTTCATCTCTATAACCAGGCACAGCAAAAATACCTGCGGGTAAAACAATCTCGTTATTGCTCGGGTTATAATACGCATTGTAAGTTTGAGGTGTCATTCCCCACTCGGTTCTATCTACCGGCTTGCCCAGTTTATTTACTTCGTAGTTGTGCCACCACGCGGCCGCACGCTGTACATTTAAAACCCATGGTCCGGGTTCAATATCAAGGCTGCTAAAGTCTTTCCATTTATCAGGATACCCAACTTTTTTAGAAATAGTAGCAAGCTTTTCGTACGCTTTTGTTTTGGTACTGTCGCTCATCCAGGTAAGTTTAGCAATTCTTTCTTTGTAAGCGGCTCTTATATTTTCGACAATACCATCGTACCGTTTTTTTGCACCCTCGCTAAAATATTCTTTTACAAAAAGTTGCCCCAATGCTTCACCAATGGCATTTTCTTCAGCATCCAATACCCTTTTCCACCTGGCTTTGGGCTTGGTGGCGCCTGATAATGTTTTGCTGTATTCAAAACGGTTATTAAAAGTTGTTGAATCTAAGTACGCTGCAGAAGATGTTACCAGTCTTAGTTTTAAATAACTCTTCCAAACATTTATTGGCGTTCTTTTTAACTCATTGCTAAAAGCTGTAAAAAATTCTGGCTGCCCTATAATAACAGAATCAA
>JBJXGJ010000286.1:0-22632 GCA_046153805.1 Ferruginibacter sp.
TCATTCCATGCCCCGAAGTAGAAAAAGATGCTGCAGGCAACAAACGGTACTTAGAAATATATGCCGGACCTGATTATGTTTTTAGAACCTTAGCAGATACAGCTAACTCTGTTTATCTGCAACAAAGAAAAAACAGTACAAAATATTTGTTTGCCTACAGTGCAGGTTTAAGATATACAAAAGTGTTTGGCAACGGCATGAGTTTTAGAACAGGGTTAAATTATAGCCAGATAAATGAACAGTTTACCGCAGAAAAAGGGCGAGTGGTACAAAATATTTATATAACAAATAACATGGGCGATACTACGGGCACTTATGTACAAACAGGTACTTTGTACAAAAAGAGTACTAATAAATACAAATCACTTGACATTCCTCTTTCTGTTGGCTACGAATTGGGTAATGGAAGAATACACACCAACATAAATGCAGGCGCCATCATAACCGTCAGCAGCTCACAAAAAGGTTTTGTATTAGATGAAACAGGCACCGCTGTTGATATTTCTTCCAAAACATCTTCGTCTATTTATCAATATAAAGCAAAGGCAGGTGTAAGTTTTATTGGTGCTGTTTCGGTTTATTATAAGCTGAATGACCAATTACATTTAATTGCGGAACCTTATGTAAAGGTTGCATTATCACCGGCAACAAAAGCTGAGTTGTCGTTAAAGGAAAAGGTTCATACAGCTGGGGTAAGGTTAGGCGTGCGAATGGATTTTTAAACCAGAGGCAACATTTAAACAATAGAACGCATCTGTACTAAATATATATATTTCTTATGAGAAAATTTACAATCATATTTGTGTGTGCAACAACTTTATTGGGTCTTGGTAGCTGTCAAAAGAATATAGATGCCTTTATACCAGACGCTTCACAAAATGCGCTTGACACCACGTGGCAGTCTAGCTTGCCTGCAAATGCATCCATAACTTCTCTAAAAAATGATCTCAAAATTACCCCGGTCACCGATAGTTTTTCCTACTCCAACACAGGTATTGTGTTTTCTTCAGGCAATATTTTTTTAGGTATTCCGGCAAATGGCCTGGTAAAAGCTAATGGCCTAATACCATTTGGTATTGTAACCATGGAAACTTTGCTCACACATAAGAAAGGAGATTTTATTGCAATGGGTATGCCTACTACTAGCAATGACAGATTACTTGTAACAGGGGGTGCTTTTTTTATTGGCTTAAAAAACAACAACGATGATTTATTTGTTTCTCAAGGAAATAAACTATCTGTAAAATTTAATGCTGCTTCGCCGGTACACGGCAATAAAATTTTTAATCCTGCCTTAGATTCTGCTCATGGTTTTACTTGGGTTCAAAATACTGATACCGCCCACAATAAATCGACCATAACTAGCACAGGTTACGAAATACAAACCAATAAGTTAATGTATGTGCAAACGGCCTATTATTTTGATACTACCGGCATTGCACAAACCAATGTTTCATTAAAACTTCCATCTAATTATACCAATGCAAATACTGCTGCTTACATTGCCTTCAACGATATGGAATGTGTTGCTGCATTAAAAGCAAACTTTTCTTCCCGAACTTTTATTTCTCCTTCTTTGCCTGTAAATAGAATTGCTACAATCGTTGTTATTTCTAAACAGGCAGGAGATTATTATTTGGGTACGCAACAAATAACAACAACAGGTTCGAGTACAGGTGGAATAAGCCAAACAGTTCTTTTTTCGCCTGTAAAAAAATCTCTTCCTTTTATAAAATCATATTTGTCTAACTTATAATTAAGCCTTTTATAATATAAAAATGCTGTCTCAAAAAACTACGAGACGGACTCTTTTTATGTGGGCAGGTGGTGGGTAAAAATTTCATTTAAGCAATTCTAAATGCCTTGAAATTATCTTTGAAATAGCCTTTTTCTACGATAAAATTCAGTATGTTTAGCTAACGAGTGTTCCCGTCTTTTCTCCAATAACGACGCTCATTAAATTTCCTGTTTTGTTCATATCGAAAACGACGATGGGTAAATCATTTTCCATGCACAAGGTAAAAGCCGTCATATCCATCACCTTTAAATTTTTTGAAATACATTCTGCGAACGATATTCTGCCATACTTGGTTGCAGTTGGGTCTTTTTCAGGATCGGCAGAATAAATACCATCCACCCTTGTACCTTTTAAAATAATATCTGCTTTTATTTCCACCGCTCTTAAAGAACCCGCTGTATCTGTAGTAAAATAAGGGTTGCCCGTGCCTGCACCAAAAATTACCACACGTCCTTTTTCTAAATGTCTCATGGCACGGCGACGTATATATGGCTCTGCAATCTGTTCCATTTTAATAGCACTTTGTAACCTTGTAAGTACGCCAACTTTATCTAAAGCACTTTGTAAAGCCATACCGTTTATTACAGTTGCAAGCATACCCATATAATCTCCTTGTGCTCTTTCAATACCTGTTTCTGCCTCGTTCATACCGCGGTAAATATTACCACCACCAATTACAATTGCTACCTGCACGCCCATCTCGGTAATCTGCTTTATCTCCTGTGCATAACGTGCAAGTACTTCAGGGTCTAAGCCAAAAGATTTATCGCCCATTAAAGATTCGCCTGAAAGTTTTAATAGTATTCTCTTGTACTTTGGTAACATGTTTGGATATTTTGTACGAAGATAAAAGTTTGAAAGTAGATTTTAGATATTAGATTTTAGATACTAGACTTACCAAATCCATAACCCATAACTCGTGACATTTAACCTGTAACCTTCAACTTTTTACATCCACTGCATCTCTCAACGCAGTACCTACCAAATTAAAAGCTAGTACCAATAACATAATCGCAAAGCCGGGAATAAGTGCTTGTGCGGCGTTATGGGTAATAATTAAATTATAGTTTTCTTTAATCATCAGCCCCCAGCTGGGTTGTGGTGGTTGTACACCAATGCCTAGAAAACTTAGGCCTGCTTCAATAATAATGGCTGTGGCAAAGTTGCCTGCGGCTACCACCAAAATTGGCCCAATAATATTTGGTAAAATATGTTTAAAAATGATACGACTGTTTTTGTAACCCAAAGCTTTTGCAGCCTGCACATATTCCAATTCCTTTACGGCCATTACCTGCCCACGTACAAGCCGTGCAACACTTACCCAAAGCGTAAGACCAACCGCAATAAATATTTGCCAAAAACCTTTACCCAAAGCCAAAGTAATTGCAAATACCAATAATAAAGTTGGGATACTCCATGTAACATTAATTAACCACATAATGGCCGCGTCAGTTTTTCCTTTATAGTAACCCGCAAATGCACCAAATAATATTCCTATCGTTAAAGAAATAATTACAGCCACTAACCCAACCATCATGCTCACTCTAGTACCAATAATAATTCTGCTTAGCATATCTCTGCCAAAAGCATCGGTACCTAACCAATATTTTTTCGTTACTATTTGTTTATTAATTTTTTCGACCTTGCCTGAAGTTATTTCTGCAATATTATATGACTGCGTTACGGCAGTATCATCATCAACAAATTTATTTACTACAATATCAGTTCCGTTTATGAGATAATTTTTTATTGGCAGGTATTTGTCTTTTATTTCTTTGCCAAAAAATAAGGATGATAAACCGGATTGATTTGACGTTTTATTGATGGGGATTTTTAAAAACTGCAGTGTGTAACCAAAAGGTTTGGATTGTATTTCTACCGTTTGTAAATCTGCATCTATACTAGCATCCGGCGCAATGATGTAACCGAAGATGCAGATAAATATGGCAAATAATATAATAAACAAACCTACCAATGCCGTTTTATTTTTGGTAAGTTTTTTCCAAATGCCTGGAGTATGATTTCCTGTTTCTTTCAAAAATTTATTGTTGAAATTTATTCGGTATTACAAAGTACAATCTAAAATGTTTAGATGGATAAACACTAAAGAAATAAAGGATATATTTTTAAAGTCTTAACCGTTTAAAATATTTATAAACTGTTTTTGAGAAATCATTTCCGCACCTAAGCTTATTAAATGATTGGTCTTGATTTGGCAGTCAATTAAAGTATAATTATTTTGTGTGCAAAGCCAAATCATCGCTGTTTTCGATGCATTTCTTACATGGCTGAACATACTCTCGCCACAAAATACATTGTATATTTCTACACCATACATGCCGCCCACGAGTTCCTCGTCTTGCCAAACTTCAATACTTTTTGCTATGCCAAGTTCGTGCATTTTTGTATAAGCGGCTTTCATTTCATTGGTTATCCATGTGCCGTCCTGGTCTTTCCGTTTGGTATTTTTACATGCAGCAATTACGGCAACAAAAGCTTTGTTTGTAGTGACTGTAAACGCTTTCGCACGCATGCTTTTCTGCATGCTTTTACTAACGTGTATTTTGGATGGGAATATAACACATCTCTCATGCGGCGAATACCAACAAATTGGATCATCATCGCAAAACCATGGAAAGATTCCCTTTTTGTAAGCAGCTATGAGCCGCTCCGCACTTAAATCTCCACCAATAGCAAGCAAGCCATCCGGTTCCGCCAGGGCAGGATTGGGAAATGAAATATCATTTATATTTAATTGGAAGATCATTTATAAAATTTTGAATTTGTTATAAGTTCAAAAAAGAAATGAAGGGAAAAAAGATGTTTAAAATTCAATGGTTTTCTTTTTTTCTTCTTGTACTTTTAGCTGACGTTCCTTTCCTTCCAGGAATATTTACCAAACTTACCCAACCAACCTGCAACAATGGTGTAGCAAATATGAAAGGGCTGTAATAATGGAAAAAACCATAACATACATATCTTTCCAAAGAAACGAGAGACGGGAAAAAGAAAAAATAGTTCCACTAATATTTTGAAAGTAAGCATGTAAAACCAGACACCCAACATTGAACATTGAACATTGAACATTGGATATTGATAGCTATTTAAAAGTCCAATAATAGGCAACAGCAACATGATCACGTTAAAAAAATATACCAGCACTAACACGGGCAGTATTCTTTTATCATCATATTTTTCTGCCTTGCTGGCCCAGCGAATGCGCTGGTTAAAAAATTCTTTAATGGTATTGACTGCCGCTGTTTTTACTATTGCATCAGCAGCCTTTAAATACACTACCCTATTAGGAAACCGTTTATAAATTTTGTGCATCAGCAGCATATCATCGCCACTGGCAATATTATCAATCCCTGTAAAACCGCCTACTTCATAAAACGCAGCTCGTTCATAAGCCATGTTGGCACCATTACACATGGTCATTTGCTTTTTATTTACTGCTGCTGCTGTGATGCCCTGCAGCGTCATAAAATCAAGACTTTGAAAAATTTGTATGAAAGTCCTCCTCACCCCAAACCCCTCTCCAAAGGCAGAGGGGCTAATTAAAACCGGTGCTGCAATAAATGCCGGCTTTTTTTCTTCGTAAAATGCGGCAATAGTTTGCACCCATTTTGGTGGAGCAATACAATCTGCATCGGTCGTAATTATTAATGAGCCGTTTGCCTGCGCCACCGCTATTTCTATTGCTTTCTTTTTGTAGGAATTAATTTCTATTGAAATATGGTCGCTCAGCGAAATTAATTTTACATTTCGCGAAGCATATTTTTTTACCCTTTCTGCAGTAGCATCTGTGGAGTGATCATCAACTACTATAATCTCCAATAAATGGGTTGGATAAGTATTTTGTAAAATAGATTGCAGACAGTTTTCTATATTATGCTCTTCGTTGCGTGCAGGAATAATTATACTGACAGCTGTAATAGGTGTTTTGGAATTGGTATTTTGGAATTGGGGGAATGCAGTAAATGCAAATCTGTAATAAATAATGAGTAAAACATACAAAACCGTAAGAAGTATTGCTATTAATAAAAATGCTTGCATGAAACGCTGAATAAAGATAAAATGTACAAGTGTGCGACGCCAATGAAGTTGAAATCGGCTACGTCTTCGCTTGGGTAACAACAATGTTGTTAGCGGATTTTTCCGCAACCTCCTTCTTAAACCTTAACAAAAATAATTTTTTGCAATTTAAAATCATTGTTTATCTTTAGATAGTTGTTTAAACAACTGTATGCCAAACAACCAATTTAGAAAAAGCGAATTATACAGTTTCATAACTGGCAAGGCGAGTACGGCTATTGCACGTAGGCTGCAAAAAAATTTTAAGCAGGCCGGCATTGAAATTACCATTGAGCAATGGAGTGTGCTGTATCATTTATGGAAAGAAGACGGCCAAAGCCAACAGCAATTGTGCGATGCTACTTTTAGAGATAAGCCAAGCATTACAAGGCTGGTTGATAATTTGGAAAAACTTGGTCTGGTAAAAAGAACCGCCAACAAAAATGACAGACGAATTAATAAAATCTGTATAACCCCTGAGGCGGAAAAATTACAGGTTCAAACCATGGAGGTTGCTAACCAAACATTGAACGAAGCATTGCAGGGGGTTACAAATGGACAAGTAGAAATAGCGAAAGAGGTGTTGCAGATGGTGTATGAGAATTTGAGTTGACGGGTTGCGAGTTTGTAGTTGCGGGTTAAAAAAACCCTGCTCGTAAATTGGAAATTCAACTTTGTTTGATTTAAAATAATGAAACAGTTAAAGAGTTACAACTCGAAATTTTTAACCCGTAACTCGCAACCATATTTAAACTGATAACTTTTAAAATACAGATTATGAGCACAACAACACAAACAGCTACAACACTTAAAGGCGGTGAGTGGCTTATTAAAGAGAGCAATGCTTTCGAAACTTTTACGCCTGAAGATTTTAATGAAGAACAGATAATGGTAAGAGATATGTGTCTGCAATTTTTAGATACAGAAGTTTTGCCGGTTATTGATCGTATTGATAAACTTGAGCCCGGGCTTATGCCATCATTGATGGAAAAAGCAGGTGAACAGGGATTATTAGGCGCATCTACGCCGGAAGATTTGGGGGGATTGGGTAAAGATTTTATCACTTCTACCTTAGTGAATGAAGGCTTGGGTGGTGGTTTTTCGTTTAGCGTAGCCATTGCTGCACACACAGGAATTGGAACGTTACCTATTTTATATTTTGGTACGGATGCGCAAAAGCAAAAGTACATTCCAAAATTAAGCAGTGGCGAGTGGAAGGGTTCTTACGGCCTCACGGAGCCAAATGCAGGCAGCGATGCATTGAGCGCAAAAACAACTGCTGTGCTTAGTGAAGATGGCAAAAATTATATTTTAAACGGACAAAAATGCTGGATAACCAATGGCGGTTTTGCTGATATTTACACAGTGTTTGCAAAAATAGATGGTGAGCAATTCACTGCATTTATTTTGGAGCGTGGCATGGAAGGTTTTACCCTTGGGCCCGAAGAGCATAAGATGGGTATTAAAGGTTCTTCTACTGTGCAATTGTATTTTCAGGATTGTAAAGTGCCGGTAGAGAACCTGTTGGGCGAAATTGGAAAGGGACATATTATTGCTTTCAACATTTTAAATATTGGTCGCTTAAAATTATGTGCTGCTGCATTGGGTGGGGCAAAAATGGCTTTTCATTCTGTAGTAGAATATGCCAATACCAGAGAGCAGTTTAAAACGAAGATTGCCAATTTTGGTGCTATTAAACACAAACTTGCGGAGTGTGCTACCCGCATGTGGGTAAGCGAAAGCGCTTTGTACCGCACAAGCAAATGGATAGATGATAAAGAAACAGAAATGATAGCCTCGGGCAAATCGTTTGCAGAAGCGCACCTTGGCTCAGCAGAAGAATTTGCTATAGAATGTGCCATGCTGAAAGTTGATGGCAGTGAGGTATTGGATTTAATTGTAGATGAAGGTGTACAGATACATGGTGGCAATGGTTTTAGTGATGAGTACATGATTAGCCGCGCTTACAGAGACAGTCGCATTAACAGAATTTACGAAGGAACAAATGAGATAAACCGTTTGCTTACAGTAGATATGATGCTAAAGCGTGCCATGAAAGGCAAGCTTGATTTAATGGGGCCCGCAATGGCAGTAAGCAAAGAGTTAATGAGCATTCCTGATTTTGGTAGTGAAGACGAAGGTGCGTTTGCAACAGAGACGAAAACGATTTTGCAAATGAAAAAAGCGATCTTGATGGTAGCTGGTTCTGCAGTGCAAAAATTAATGATGGGCTTAAGCGAGCAACAGGAAATATTGATGAATATAGCAGATATGAGCATTGCAACATTTCATGCAGAGAGTGCGTTGTTACGAGTAATTAAAATGACGGATAAGCAAGGTGCAGATGCGGTGTCAATACAGACAGATATGATGCATGTTTATTTAAACGATGCAGTAGATGCGGTAAACAAAGCGGGTAAAGAGGCGATCAATGCTTTTGCTGATGGCGATGAACAACGCATGATGTTGTTGGGCCTTAAACGTTTTACTAAAATGGCTCCGTTTAACAGTAAAGATGCAAGAAGAAGAATTGCTGATGCATGTGTGAAGGCGAATAAATATCCTTGGTAAGCGTTTTGAACCGCGAAGGTGGAAAGTGAGGAAAGGTCATAAAGAAATTAAAGCGGGTGTGAAAGCATCCGTTTTTTTGAGATTATTAATGCAAGGTAACCTCTCTCTTGTATTCAAAGAATCCATTCATTCCCATATCTTCATTCAAATCAGGCCAGTAAATACCAAAATGGCCAATTTCGAAATTGTCTCTTTGCTCTTTTGTGGCATTTGACAAAACAGGGAACCAGCTTAATGGGTTTCCTAGTATATGACCCACGTCTGTTTTAATAAATATATAGTTGTTATCAAACCAAACCTTTTCTATTTTCATAAAATTGATTTTATAAAAGTTATCCAAAAATTTCTTTCCATTTTTTAATAATCTCTTCGTTTCTTTCTTCAATAAGGGCTTCAGCCAATACCAAATCTTTGGGCTTTATTCCTTTGCTTTCAATAAGTTTTACTACTTCCACTTCAAACCTTGCCTCGCCATCTGCATTTCGTACATGAATATGAATAGGGAAATGGTCGTTCATGTAAAAGAAAAATCTCATTCCAAACATCCTAAACAATTCTGGCATTTTTTATATTTTATGCACTAAAGGTAAGTTTTATTTAAAGTATATTATTCACCAAAACCGCTGAAACCTATTAACTACCTAAAAATCACATACGTAACCCAACTCAGTAAATAAGCCAACCCGGTCATGTAAATAAACTGTATCACTGGCCATTTCCAAGTTTTGGTTTCACGCTTCACAATAACGAGTGTGCTCATACACTGCATAGCAATTACATAAAAAACCAGCAACGATAAACCTGTAGCAAGGTCATATACTTTTGTGCCGTCTGCTCGTTTAGCCGCAGCCATTTTTTGGCGCAGTGTGCTGCTGTTTTCGTCTGCACTATCTCCTACAGAATAGAGTGTAGCCATGGTTCCAACAAACACTTCTCTTGCTGCAAAAGATGTAATGAGCGCAATTCCAATTTTCCAGTCGTAGCCAAGAGGGCGAATGGCCGGTTCAATAAAACTCCCGAGCGAGCCTGCATAAGAATTTTGAAGTAAAGCGGTTTTTCTTTGTTTATTCAAAGCATCTTTTTGTTGAGGAGCAGATTGTAACAGGGCATCGTATTTTGCGGTAACCGCTTCCATTTTTTTAGTAGGCCCGTAAGAACTCAAAACCCACAAAAGCAAACTGATGATCATGATTATTTTGCCGGCATCAAACACAAATATTTTTGCCTTTTCTATCATGGTCATTAAAATATTTTTCCAACGTGGACTTCTGTAAACAGGCAACTCCAAAATAAAAAAACTTCGCTCTGCACTTTTAATAAACCACTTCATTACCCAAGCAACAATTAAAGCTAGTGCGGTCCCCAATAAATAAAGCAGCATCATTACTAACCCCTGCAAGCTTAAAAAACCAAAATATAATTTTGAAGGAATTACCAAAGCAATTAAGATTGTATAAACTGGAAGCCGGGCACTGCAACTCATGAGCGGCGTTATCATAATGGTAAGCAGCCTTTCTTTTTTATTTTCAATATTTCGTGCACTCATAATGGCCGGCACTGCGCACGCATAGCCGCTTATCATTGGCATTACACTCTTTCCATTGAGGCCAACTTTGCGCATTAGCTTATCTGTAAGAAAACTTATACGAGCCATATAACCTGTGTCTTCCAGCAAGGTTATTACGCCGAACAAAATCATTATCTGTGGTATAAAAACCATAATACCACTGAGCCCGGCAACAATTCCATTTATAAAAACATCTGCCACAAAACCCTGTGGTAAAACGCCTGAAAGCCATCCGCTCATTTTTCCAAAGCTCCATTCAATCGCATCCATTGGAAACTGTGCTACCCAAAAAATAGATTGAAACATTATAAAGAGTACCACTATCAATATCACATAACCCCAGGTGTGATCCAGCAATATATCGTCCAGCTTTTCTGTAAACAACGATTTTTTTAGCGGATCATTTTCAACCACTGTTTGTTGCATAATGAATTTAATGCGGGTATAACGTTGCATTATTTCTTCTGCCTGAGTTTTGGTGGCATTAAAATTATGGTCGTATTTTACCTGTTCAATTTTTTGGTGCAGGGCTTTATCGTCTCCAAAATATTCGTTGTTTATTAGGTGGTGTAAAACTTTGTAATTACTTGCATCTGGCAAATATTTTTTTGCAACACTTACAGAGGGGTTACTTAAAAAACTCTCTTCTAAAAAATCTCTCGCCGGTAAATGTTGTGCATTCTCAGCTAGTTGTTCTATTGCTTTTTTTAGTGCCGCTATGCCCTTATTCTTTCGTGGGTTTATTGCAACAATTGGTACACCCAGTTCTCGTTCCATGCCGGCAATATCTATCTGCGTACCTTTTTGTTTGGCAAGGTCCATCATGCTAAAGGCAATAACTACAGGTATTTTTAAATCTATAATCTGAGAGCAGAAAAGCAGGTTTCTTTTGAGGTTGCTTGCATCAGCTATCAGCACAATCATATCAGGTATTAGCGTTGCATCTTGCCCCATTAAAACTTTGTACGCTACCCATTCGTCTGCCCGCTTTGGGTAAAGGCTGTAGGTGCCTGGCAGGTCAATGATATTTGCATCTATGGTTTCAGATATTTTACACCTGCCAGCTTTTTTATCAACCGTAACTCCGGGGAAATTTCCTACTTTTTGGTTCAGCCCTGTGAGTACATTAAACAAAGATGTTTTACCGCTGTTAGGGTTGCCGACAAGTGCTATATTTAATTTATTGTTCAACCGTTGCTTTTAAATTACAGATAGCTGCAAAAGTAACATTTAACCATTGGTGTTTTAAAACAAACTGGGAATTGTGTTTACATAAAAAGGAAACAAGAAAAGGTTCTTACATTTAAGATATAGAAAATATATTCCCTTTGTATTTAGTTCTGTATTTTGCAAGTAATAACGTATGACATTGATACCTATGAATTTTTCAGAAACTACCAATAAAGAAACCATATTCTTAGAAGTAAAAAAATTTATTGCAGATAAACGATTGGGTATTGTCTCGCAAGATGATGCAAGGCCTTGGGGCGGTTTTTTTGTGATAGATGAAAACGATGCCGATAAATTTATAGCTGCCTTTTTCCCGCATCTTACAAAAGAAGAATTGACAATTACCGGAAAGTTGAGCCCGAAAATTTTAGTTGTTGCACCAAATAAAAGATTAAGCTGGCAGTACCACCATCGCCGTGCTGAAATTTGGAAGCTTATTGGCGGCAACGCTGCGGTGATGATGAGTCATACGGATGAAGAAAATGAAATCATTCATTTAAACATGGCAGACATTATTGAGTTAAAGCAAGGTGAAAGGCACCGCTTAATTGGTACCCAAGGCTGGGGAATTGTTGCTGAAATTTGGCGCCACACAGATATAAATAGTCCAAGTGATGAGGATGATATTGTAAGAGTGCAGGATGATTTTGGGAGGTAATGCCAGCCTCCCTAAATCCCTCTCGAGGAAGGACTTTTAGTCTCTAATAAAAATAAACTTTTTATATAGTTATACTTTTTGCTTTGAGTGCTGCTTCTACCATTCTCATTTCGCCGAAGCTAGCATTCGGGAGCAACGGTTTTAAATCGGTCAATGTTTTTTCACCCCTATCTTTCATAATTTTTGCAACTTCCTCATATTTTTCTTTCGAAATTAAAGAAGTGATTTCTACCATCCCCTTTTCAATAAAAGCGGCAATATGCCCCTCTATAGTTTGTACTGCAAAGTTTCTTATTACAGCAATTTCTGCAATTGTTTTTCCTTCTTTAAATAAATTATAGGTACTTTCTTTGGTGTCAATTTTATCAGTTGCAGGTTTTGTTTTCCGTTCTCGCTTGGGCGATGCTGCTTTTGAAACCATATTACTTTCAATATGGTGCAGTTCGCAATAATCATTTACGGTTTGTAAAATATCATCGCCATACTTGTCAACCTTTGCTTTTCCAAAACCGCTGATCAATAATAAATCTCTTCCGTTTTTTGGTAAATATGTAGCAATGTCTTTCAGCATAGTGTGTGTGGCAACCAAATAAATGGGTGTGCCATCACCGTCACAAATCATATCTCTCCAACGTTTTAAACTGTCGTACAGCTCAGGGTTGGGGGAATCTGTCTTGGTAGATTTTTTGGTGCTTGCATAGCAACTTAAATTAAATTTAGGCTGCGCAAAATCTATTCTGTGTTTTAAAAAAGTAGTGAGGGAAAAATTGCTTTTACAATACTCGAGGTAATAATTATTTGTGGCAACAGCAATTGCCAGTGCATTTAAATGTTCGTTTACCAGATCGGCTGCTTCTTTGTGCTCCGTTATTAATGGGTGGCTTTTTAAATGGTCTAAAAATTCTAAAAATTTGTTTATAAAATGATTGGCGGCGGCGGCGATACGCACCTGCAGACCATCATTTTTTTCTACAATTGGTTCTTCTTTCAACAACGCATTTATCTGTCGAATAAATTTTAACCCATTCATTTTTTCCGCCCTAAAAAATGTTTGCAAATTCACTATCCATGTTACAGCCGTATTATTCAGCTTATCGTTTTGTGCATTTATGTAATGCTGCAACGTATCTATTTCATTTTCCACTTCATTAAAAGAAAATACATCTTCCAGCAGTTGTTGGGTAAACATTTGTCTGGCGCCTTCAAACCTTTCGGCAAGCGAGCCTTTGTGTGTAAGCGAGCTTTGACCTTTCACCACATTATCGTTGCTATAAATTGCAGATGAAGGAATTTTTGATAGCAATACAATGCCATTCAAACTTGTACAACGACTTAGCGCCACATATACCTGTCCGCTGCTGAACGCTGCACCGGCATCAATCATTACTTTATCAAACGTAAGCCCCTGACTTTTATGTATTGTTATCGCCCAGGCAAGACGCAGTGGGTATTGTGTAAAAGTGCCAATCACTTCCTGTTGCAATTTTCCATCTGCTCTGTTAAGTGTGTACCTGCTGTTTTCCCAGGTTTCCTTGTAAACATCTATCTCAATGCCACCGCAATCAACCACTATTTTTTCGTTGTCAAGTCTTGCTACAATACCTATTTTTCCATTAAAATATTTTTTTTCAACTACATCATTTTTTATAAACATAACCTGTGCACCTTGCTTTAGCATTAGTGCGGGGTCGGCAGGGTAAATATTTTCCAGAAATTCATTTTCTATCTCTGCATTGTAAACATACGATGGCGAAAGCAATTTTTGTATTTCGCTGTTGTTTATAAGTTCTGCCTGTTTGTTGTGGGATGTGAGCGTAATAAATTTTTCATCATAGCCTGGTCTAAAGCCCTGGATAAAACGTTCGTGTAACATGTCAAAATCATCTTCGGCCATGTTGTTGGTACGCACATTATTCAAGAGTTCAACAAAACTCTGTTCCTTTTGTCTGTATATTTTGTTTAGCTCAATTAATATGGGCTGTTGCTCTTTTACGGCCATACTGTCAAAGAAAAAAGGTGATGCATAATATTCCTGCAGTATGCTCCACTCGTGGCTTTGGGCTACAGGTGGGAGCTGGTGCAAATCGCCAATACACAATAATTGCACTCCCCCAAATGGAACATCATACTTTCTCCGCACACTTTTTAATAATGTGTCAATAGCATCCATCGTATCGCAACGCACCATACTTATTTCATCTATTACCAACAATTCCATTTTGCGCAATAATTGCTGCCGTTGCTTATTGTATTTCATTTTGCCCAGCAAATCATTTTTGCCGCCCGCACTTGGTATAAATGGGTGAAACGGTAGTTGAAAAAGGCTGTGAAGCGTTACGCCACCAGCATTGATAGCTGCCACACCTGTTGGCGCAGCTACAATTGTATTTTTGGTGCAATGCTCTTTTAAATATTTTAAAAAAGTTGTTTTACCGGTACCTGCCTTACCTGTAAGAAAAATGTTTTCAGCAGTTTCTGTTACAAATCGGTATGCCAATTCGAACACTTCATTTTTTTCTATTGTTTCTGTTGCCATCTTATTTATCCAAATTCATTTTTTACAAAATATAAAATTACCGATTTCGTTTTTTAGAAGCAGGATCATTTTTGCCTTGGCGAGCATATGTTTCGTGCTATTCGTTGCAATCTTTTGTTCGTTCCTCACAAAAGTATTTCCACTGCTATCACGGCTAGGTCCGTCATTTTTTCTTTAATCAGCTTTAATTGTGTTTTGCACTACGAGTTGCTGATAAACCACAAAGTGGTTCCCCCGTAGTAACCATTGGCTAAAGCCAATGGTTAGGGCGCAGCCCTCGGATGTGCTATAGCCCATGGAACCCCTGCAAACTAGCTTCTATAACAAATACTTCTCGTCAAACTCAACACCACTCTCTGTAAGCAACCGCTTATACTCCTCATAAAATGTTTCTGTAACATGATGTGCTTTTTGCTTTGCAACATAATTAATGATTTTTTGCTTCTCCCTTATTGAATATGTGAACGCTCCATAGCCAACCTGCCAACCATTAAACAAGGGAAACAATCCACTGTCTTTCATAAAACTATTGCTAGCCACTTTAATTTCCTTCACATAATCTGCTAAACTAATGGATGGGTGCAGATCTGAGAAGATATGAATATGATCTTCAATGCCATTTATGCGATACAGATGGCACCGCCTTTTTTTGATTACGCCATAAATAAATTTGTACAATTCTCTATCGTGCCTGCTATCAATGGTAGGTTGGCGATACTTTGTGCCGAAAACTATTTGATAATATACCTGAGTGTAAGTGCTCATAGTTGCTGTTTTATTAAGTTACCACTCTGTGGTTAGGCATTTAGTGCAGGCTGCAGGCCCACCATGGGCATTGCCCATGGTTACTAGAGGGTAACTCCTTCGGAGTTTTTAACTATATCCCCACATAGTCTATAACCACAAAATGGTTCCCTAAAGTAACCATGGTTGCAACCCGTAGACGAGCGCAGCTCGCATGCGCCAAATTCGGATACCTATGCTACCATACTACCGGTTGCCTTCCCTAACATCAACAACTCTGTAACCTGTATTTCTGTGATGTATTTTTTGTTGCCTTCTTTGTCCATATAATTACGGTTTACCAATTTTCCTTCAATGGCAACTTCTGTTCCTTTTACTAAAAACCTTTCAGCAATATCTGCTACCTTACCCCAGGCTATAAGGTTGTGCCATTGTGTTTCTGTAACTTTTTCGCCCTTTGCATTTTTGTACTGCTCGTTGGTAGCTACTGAAAAGCGTACAAGCTTTTTACCGGTTTCGGTGTTTCTTACTTCTGGTGCATTACCTAAATTACCAATCAATTGAACTTTGTTTTTTAATGCGTACATGTTTTTAAGTTTTGTGTCCCGCAAAATATCATTTTGAAAATATTTATGCGGGACGGTTTAAAGATTTATTTATTTCAGCCAATACCTTGTTTCGGTTTGACAATACAAAGATGCGCCGCACCAAAAGCATTACTCGTATCTTAACCGTTTATAGTTGTATATATCCGTTTGTAAACGGTTGTACATATATAAATAAGTTGTACCTTGTGCTAACAAACCAACACTAGCTTATGCTTGCAAAAAAAGAAGCCACACTTTGTCTTAGTTGTGGCAGTGCTGTAAAAGGCCGAGCAGATAAAAAATTTTGTAATGATTATTGTAGAAATGAATATAATAACGGCCTAAAATCTGGTACAACAAACCTGGTTCGAAACATCAATAATGCCCTTGGCAAGAACCGTAGAATATTAGAGGCTGTTATCACCTCAAGCCAGGAGACAGGCAAAACAAATGCTGAAAAATTATTAGCACAGGGTTTTCAGTTTAAATATTTCACACACACTTACACCAACAAAAAAGGCGATGTTTATTATTTCTGTTACGATATGGGCTACTTGCCTTTAGAGAACGATTGGTTTTTAATTGTAAAGCGGAAGGAAGAAACCAGTTGAGATATAATTTCAAACAAATGATTTAACCGTAATTAATTTTAATTAAAAATGCAACCACTCACTATATCCCTCATTCAAACAAATCTTCACTGGGAAAACAAAGCGGCTAATCTTTTAATGCTTGAACAAAAGATTAAAAGCATGGAAGAGCGAACAGAAGTAATTGTTTTACCCGAAATGTTTAGCACAGGTTTCTCAATGAACGCAAAAGCGCTTGCTGAAGATATGGATGGCGAAACCGTAAGTTGGATGAAACGGGTAGCCGCAGAAAATAAGGTTGTTTTAACAGGCAGTATTATTATAAAAGAAAACGAAAATTTTTATAACAGACTTATCTGGATGTTGCCAAACGCCCAATACGGTATGTATGACAAACGGCATCTTTTTGGTTTTGGAAATGAAACGGAACATTACAGCGCCGGCAATAAAAGATTAATAGCCAGTGTAAAAGGCTGGAAAATAAATTTACAAATATGTTATGACCTTAGGTTTCCCGTATGGGCAAGGCAAGCACCCTTTCCTTCGGAGAGGGCGGGGGGTGAGACCGCAGAATACGATGTATTGATTTACGTAGCCAACTGGCCAGAGCGCCGCAGCCATGCATGGAAAACTTTGCTCTGTGCAAGGGCAATTGAAAACCAGTGTTATGTTGTTGGCGTAAACAGGGTAGGAGATGATGGCAACAATATTTACCACGGCGGTAACTCAATGGTGATAGATCCTATCGGGCAAGTGCTTTATCACAAAGCAGAGGAAGAAGATATTTTTACCATATCACTAAATAAGGAAAACATAAACGAAGTAAGAAATAAATTTCCCTTTTTAAAAGACGGGGATTATTTTAATATTACAGCCCCCTCTATCTCGCCCAAAAGGGGAGGAAATCTCGAAGATTAAAGCGAAAATGCTTATCAAAATTATCGTGTATTATTTATTAGTTTCTTCACCTCTTCCATTTTCTTATCATAGCCCTTTAGCAAAGCATCATAACTTGTAGGTACCAACACATCAGGCGGTATGCCTGTTCCTTGTATATCCGTATGGTTATATTGTACCAGCCTAAATAGTGGCAGTCTCACCCGAACGCCAGTAGTAGGCAATTTTATATCCGGTATCATTATACCATTATTGCCATACCAGCCACCACCCGTTTCTTCTCCCAATAAAGTAATACCATTCTGTCCTTTTAAAATATTACAAACAAGTGCCGCTGCCGAAAATGTGGGACCACCAGTGAGTATAAAAACTTTACCGCCGTAACCGCTCTTTTTAGGTTTATAAAAATGATTTTCTAAATAATGCATGTGGTATTTGCTATCTTTATTTTTCCGGGAAATTAAAAGCATTTCGAGGGAGTTTAAAAAACCGCCTTTTATATATTTTCCATATGGTCCTATTCCCCTTGAAGTTGTATAAAGCGTATCTGCAACCTTAAACTTTTGTCTGGAAATATATTTTGCGAGCAAAGTACTTGTACCGACTCTACCGCCGCCGTTGCTTCTTAGATCTATAATAACATTGTTTATTTTTTCGTTTCGTAATTGCCGGAATGTTCTTCTAAAAAAACCTCTCAATTTTCCCTCAGAAAAAGTATTAAGTGTAATGGTGGCAAATTTTTTTGTACTGTCAATTGATAAAGATCTGTAAAGCAAAATTTTCTTTTCCTTTGGTTCTTTTTTCTTCTCCACACGTACAAGGCTATCTTTTTTTAAAGAGTCTTTTGCTGGAACAAACAATGGCACATTTATGGTTTTTTCTGCACCTGTACTATCTAAATAGTTCACCGTATAATTCTTACTGAGGCCAAATATATTCCTGTGGTAATAAGGAAAGTTTGCACTAAGCCTTATATAATTTATATTGTTTGAATAGCCGTCTTCGGGCAAAAATTCAAACATATATTTTATCAACAACTTATTTGGAATACCATTAATAGAAGTAACCAATGTACCTCGTTTAAAAACGCTGTCTTTTTTGTAATTTAAGTTGCCCGTTATGGCCATGGTATCATTCCATATTTTCATGTACAAAGGAAAAGCGGGAATAGCCTTGCCCCGAACCCATTTTCCATACACCTTGCTCAGGCTTACGCTTGTGTGCCCACAATGTATTTTATCTATTAATGGCGCTACTGCATGCCAGGCAAATTGTTGCTCGGTCATACTATCTGTAATGCTGTTGTAATATTTTTCAAAGTACTCATCCATTTTTTCTTTGGGTGTGTACCAGTACAATGATGGGTGTTTTGCTTCGAGAATTTCTCTCAGTAAAGTGTAGTCATTTTGAAGTTTTTGTTTTGGGTATTTTTTTGCAGGATTGTAATTTCTTATTGTTGTGCAGGAACACATTGCAGTAACGATACAAATAAAAAAGTGGCCATAAAATTTATTCATAATAGAAAATGAAATTAATACAATTGCTAACCAAAGAAAAATAATGAATGTTATAGAAAATAAAAAAAGCCGCAATATTTGCGACTTGTAAAATTCTATTTTTTTATGTGGTTCCAACCTTGCGCAACCAATGCGTGTTTATTACCTGCTCGGGTTATCAATGTTTTGCCTTCGCCTTCCTCCGTCATATAACCAATAATGCTGACAGATGGATTTAGCTTTATTTGATCGTAATCTGTTTGTGGTAGGGTAAAAAGCAATTCATAATCTTCACCGCCGCTTAGTGCGCAAGCTGTTGGGTCGGTTTTTAATTTGTATGCAAACTCTTTCATATCGTCTGCAAACGGAAGTTTATCTTCA
Organism: Ferruginibacter sp.; assembly: GCA_046153805.1. GTDB lineage: Bacteria > Bacteroidota > Bacteroidia > Chitinophagales > Chitinophagaceae > Ferruginibacter. The sequence goes on from JBJXGJ010000286.1 coordinate 19,130, forward strand.
TACAACACACAGCCCAGTTTGCTTTGTTGGCAAATGTGCATGAGCTCACTGCTCAGTCCATCACTAATATCTATCATGCTTGTTGGCAGAATATTTTCTTCTGAAAAATATTCAATAATATCTTTTCTCGCTTCGGGTTTCAAAAGTCTTCCTACAATATATGTCTGCCCTTCCAGATCTGGCTGTGCACTAGTTTCTTCAAAAATTCTTTTTTCCCTTTCCAGTAATGTTAATCCTAAAAATGCTCCCCCCAATTCACCACTTACACAAATTAAATCGCCTGATTTCGCACCGCTTCTTGTTACATATTTATCCGGTGCTACTTCTCCAATAGCAGTGACACTTATTACAAAACCACGAAGAGATGTTGTTGTATCGCCACCCACCAAATCAACATTGTATTCTTCACAAGCAGCGTACACACCTTCATAAAACTCATCCAGACTTTCCAGTGCAAACCTGTTGCTAAAACCAATGCTCAATACAATTTGTGTCGGTGTTGCATTCATAGCATAAATGTCGCTAACGTTTACCACCACCGCCTTATAGCCTAAGTGTTTTAATGGCGTGTAGGATAGATCAAAGTGAACACCCTCCAGCAAAAGATCGGATGATATCACTGTTTGTCTTCCAAAATGATCTATCACCGCCGCATCATCGCCTACACTTAAAATAGTAGATGCGTTTCGTGTTTCATTGTTCTGTGTAAGATGATCTATTAAACCAAATTCCCCAAGGGATGATATTTCTGTTCTTTCCATTTTTAATTTACGATTTACGAATGAGGAATAACGAATGGTGCTTCATATGGTTCATTTGATTATTTGTTATTTTGATGGCTTATCTGCCTGTTCTATTTTTTTCCTAAGCGTTTTTATTGATGAAACAAATATGGCAATTAACTCATTACATTCTTTATACAATGGTATAATCTGTTCTCTATAAGTTGGATTAAATTCTGCAAGAAGTTCCAGCCAAAATTGTGTTTCGTCTCATTCCTCTTCACATATTTTTAATTTGTTCAAGAAGTCCCTATCGGATTTTCCTCTCGAAGCAGCTCTATAATTTGCAGCAACTGATGCAGAACTTCTTATTATCTGTGAAACATACTGTTTATTTACTACACTATAAAGCAACATTAAAGCCAAGTGTCCTATTTTAATTGCATTGGTTTTTGTCCTTAATTTAATATTTTCCCCATTCATAGTAACTAAATATCATTCCTAGGTATTTTAATTTTTTATCCGGAACCAGATTACTAATATATACGCAATGGGCTCATTCGTCATTCCCTATTCGTAACTCGTACTTTGCTATATTTCTTTTCCGTTTATGATTCCTCTCAGTTCATCATGAAGAAATCCATTGCTGGCAAGTATTTGTTTTTGGTAGATGGAGTATTCGTTTCCTGCAAAATCGGTCACTTTTCCTCCTGCTTCCTTCACCATTAAAAATCCTGCCGCACTATCCCATGTTTGTAAATGGTGTTCAAAATAACCGTCAAATCTTCCTGCAGCAACCCAACATAAATCAATGGCGGCACTTCCAAGTCTGCGCACCGGTATTGCCTTTCTTATCAATTTTTCAAATACCTCTAACGGACCGTTTTCAGCATCTAAATACCTGTATGGAAACCCAGTTACCAAACAACTACTTCCTACATTGTCTTTATTACTTACGGCAAGTTTCTTATTGTTCAGCGTTGCTCCCATGCCTTTTTCGGCAACAAACAATTCATTCATAAATGGATTGTAAACCGATCCCATTATTATTTCTCCATCTTTTTCAAGCCCAACACTTACACAACAGATAGGAATACCGTTGGCAAAATTAATAGTCCCGTCTATCGGATCAATGATCCATTTAAAATTACTCGCCGTTTTTACTTCCCCCGCTTCTTCACTCAAAATAAAATGATCGGGATATGCTTTTTGAATTTCGCCAATAATTGCTTTTTCTGATGCATGGTCTGCTTCTGTAACAAGATCGTTGATATTGGTTTTACTGCCAATTGTGAAACGCCCATTAAAAAAATGCTGCATTTGAGCTGCTCCCGCCTGTACCGCATTTAACAGAGTTGCTTTTAACATGCTGTAAAGATAACGTGTCGCCTGCATCTTTACCACAAAGGCACAAAGGGTAAATCTATTATCACCAATTCACTAAATCTTTACGGTCACAAAGTTTTCACTAAGAATTACAAAAGTTAGCTTTTGAATACGCAAAACGTAACTATGCATCACGTTTCAAATTTCATTTTTAATGTTTCGCTTTTGCTTTCTCTATATGGTGGTTTACTATCGTTGCGAGTTAAAAAACGGAGCAGCAAAATAACTTTAAAACTTAAAAACTTTTTGCAAACCCAATTAAAAATTCTTATTTCGTATAAGCATGCAACTCTCTGTTATTATTGTAAACTATAACGTTAAATATTTTCTGGAGCATTGCCTCCTGTCAGTTATAAAAGCGTGTAGCGAAATTGATGCAGAAATATTTGTTGTCGATAATGATTCAAGCGATGGTAGCGAAGAATATCTTGCGCCCAAATTTCCTTCTGTAAGATTTTACTGGAACAAAACAAACCTTGGCTTTGGCAAGGCAAATAACAGTGTTTTAAAAGATGCGAAAGGTGATTATATTTTATTTTTAAATCCCGATACGATTGTACCGGAAGACTGTTTCACAAAGTGTATTTCGTTTTTTCAATCACATCAAGATTGTGGTGCTCTTGGTGTGCGCATGATAGATGGGAGCGGTGATTTTTTAAAAGAAAGCAAACGTTGTTTACCTACGCCATTAGCAGGACTTTTTAAAATGATTGGTCTCACAAACATTTTTCCTGGTTCGTCTTTTTTTGCCAACTACTATGCCGGTCATTTACTTGAGCATGAAAATAGTAAAGTGGAAGTGCTGGCTGGGGCTTTTATGATGTTAAGTAGAAAAATATTAGAAATAACAAAGGGGTTTGATGAAGCTTTTTTTATGTATGGTGAAGACATTGATTTGAGTTACCGTATTACAAAAGCAGGGTTAAGCAATTATTATTTGGGAGAAACAACCATGATTCATTTTAAGGGTGAGAGCACACAAAAAAGGAATAGAGCATACACAAAGCATTTTTATGGCGCCATGAAACTATTTGTAAACAAACATTACAGCAACAAAGCGCTTTTAAAAACTTGCATGACTTATCTCATTACCTGTGCTACCTTTTTTGCAAAAATTAAAAATGCAACCTTTGCTAACGAAAAAAAAGCAACGCCTCAAAAACCTTTAAATATATTGTTCCATGGAAGTGAGCAGCAACTTGAAAAAATAAACTCGCTGATAAAAAGCAATATGTTCAACATCAGCCAAAAAATAATATTTAATGATACGACCAGCCTAGAGAAGCTAAACAGTAAAATTTTGCCTGATGATGTCATAAATGCACAACTTTTTTGTGAAGGGTTATTAAATAATGTTTTTATTATAAAGCAACTAACGCTTTTGCCAAAAAATCA